>NZ_MOME01000001.1:0-59379 GCF_001983005.1 Protofrankia sp. BMG5.30
CCGCCCCGATTCACGATCTTGCTTGCGAGGGGTCATATCACCCGATGTCATCACTCACAGTGCCCATCCCGCCGGACCCCGAGGGCCCGGCGTGTCGGGCCGGAAACACCGATCTTGAAACAGTCCCGGAAGATGATCAGGGAAAGCTCGTCGGTGCATCCAGGGTTAGAGGGTGTCTCATGTGGGGAGTTTCTTCCAGCAGCTTTACACCGATGCTGAGCGCAACAGCTCCAGCACCAAACATCCAGTGGAATCAGTAGACGTCGCGGACGTAGCGGTTGTCGGTGGCGAGCTGTCTGATGTAGGCGGCGGCTTCCTCGGGGTCGAGGTTGCCGTGGGTGGTGGCGATGTCGCGGAGTGCCTGATCGACGTCCTTGGYCATGCGGGCGGCGTCGCCGCACACGTAGACGCAGGCGCCGTCGCGCAGCCAMGCCCACAGGTGCGCGCCATGCTCCCGCATGCGGTCCTGGACGTAGATCCTGGCGCGTTGGTCGCGGGAGAATGCCAGGTCAAGGCGGGTGAGGGTACCAGTGGTGGCGAGAGCTTCGAGTTCGTCGGCGTAGTAGAAGTCGGTCGCGCGGCGCTGTTCACCGAAGAACAGCCAGTTCGGCCCGCGCGCGCCGCGGGCCTGGCGCTCCTGCAGGAAGCCCAGGAACGGCGCGATGCCGGTACCCGGGCCGATCATGACAGCCGGTGCGTCGTCGGCGGCGGGCGGGCGGAAGCGCGGCGAGCGTTGCAGAAACACCGGCACCGGGTGGCCAGGGGCCGTGTCGGCGAGGTAGGTGGAGCACACACCCTTGCGGGGGCGGCCGCGGCTGCCCACGAAACGGACGACGGAGACGGTCAGACTCACCGCCGCCGGCTCCACCAGCGGCGAGGAGGAGATCGAGTACATCCTGGGCCGCAACCGTCCGAGCACCGTCAGCCAGTCGGTGACGCCGGCCCGCACCGGGTGTTCGGCGAGGACGTCGCCGGCCTGGCGGCCCCACATCCACTTCGTCAGTTCGAGCTTGTTGTCGGGGCGCAGCAGGGTGCGCAGCCGGACGTCGCGGGTGTGTTCGGCGACGAAACGCAGCAGGTCCGGGCGGACAGTGGTGATGTCCAGGCGGTGACGCAGCGCCTCGACCAGCGGCATCGGCTCGCCCACGTCGACGACGGTGTGGGGGTCCAGGCCGRTGGCGGCGAGCCACTCGTCGACCAGATCGGGGCAGTTCGTCGGCCAGACCCCCAGGGTGTCGCCGGCGGTGTAGTCCAGCCGGCTGTCGGTCAGGTCGAACGTGAAACGCCGCACCTCCTTGGCCGAGCCGGCCAGGCTCAGCAGCCGGTTACCGACCAGCGGCACCGCCCACGGATCGTTGCGGCTCGGCGCCGCCACCGCTGCCGCCGCTGTCTCGACGGATGCCCGCGGCCGTGGGACGGATCCCGACGGCGGCGGGACGGGAGATGCCTGGGCGGGAGAGGTCTGGGCAGGAGCGGTCTGGGCAGGAGCGGTGACTGGGGCGCCTGGTCGGGGTGGCGCGGCGGCGAGGGCGGAGATGACCTGCTCCAGCCAGCCGGCCAGAGCGTCGTGGTAGTCGGGTTCGCAGTCGACGCGCGGAACCAGCCGCCTGCCGCCCAGTTCGGCGAGACGCTGGTCGAGGCGGCGGCCGTGGCCGCAGAAGTCGTCGTAGCTGGAGTCGCCGAGGGCGAGCACGGCGTAACGGCGGCCGTCGAGCCGCGGAGGGTCCGCGGCCCGCAGCGTGTCCCAGAACCTCGCGCCGTTGTCCGGCACGTCGCCGTCACCGAAGGTGCTGGTGACGACCAGCAGGTCACCGGGCTCCCCCAGCACGTCACCGGCCGGCTCCGCCATGCCGCGCAGCYGTGCCGACCATCCGGCCTCGGTCAGCCCGCGCCGCACGGTGACGGCGGCATCCTCGGCGTTGCCGGTCTGCGACGCCCACAGCACCTGCACCACCCGCGCCTCGGCAGGCCCGGGCTCGGGCACGTGTTCGGATCCGGCCGTCGTGGCGCGGTCGGCGGTGGGTGTCGCGGCGAAGCCGCCGGCGAGGAATCCGTTGACCCAGTGGGCGTCGTCCGGGTCGAACGGCGCCTCGCCGGGTAGCCGCGGCGCCGCATCCGGGACAGCCGGCGCGGCGGCCAGCGCGGTGAGGAACCCGGCCAGGTAACGCCGCTGCGGCTCGGTGAGGACCGGCGGAGTCAGGTCGATGCCGAGCGTCGCGCTCAGCGCCCGGGCCCCGGCGGGCAACGCGGCTGCCGGCGCCACCGGCGGAGCTTCCGCCGGGACAGGGGTGGGAGTAGGAGAATCGATCTTGGTCAGGGCGACGGCGCAGACCTTCAGCTCCGGTTGGAACGAGATCGGGTCGACGGCGTCGCTGGTGACGGCATTGACGCTCAGGTACTCGCCGAACAGGTCGTTCCAGTGGAACGGGGCGAAACAGCCGCCGGGCATGACCCGGTCGGTGACCACTGCCGGCAGTACGACCCGGCCGCGACGGGAGACGATCTCGACCTGGTCCCCGTCGGCGATGCCGAGCGTGCCGGCGTCGGTCGGATTGACCTCGACGAACGGACCGGAGTTGAGCTTGTTGAGCTTGGCCACCTTGCCGGTCCTGGTGAGGGTGTGCCACTGGTGTGGCAGCCGTCCGGTGTTCAGCAGGAACGGATAGTCGTCGTCGGGTAGCTCCGCCGGGGGCAGGTGCGGCCGAGCATGGAAGACGGCGCGGCCGGTCGCGGTCGGGAACACCAGCCGCGGGCGGGTGCCGTCCGGGCGTTCCAGTAACGGCTGGCTGACGCCGTCGTTGAGATACCGGATCGGGTTGCGTTCGCCGCACCCGGGCGCGGCCGGCCACTGCACCGGCCCGGCCCGTAACCGCTCGTAGGTCACACCACGCAGGTCGTAGCCGGTCTGGGGGTTGGAGAACTCGCGGATCTCGGCGAAGACGTCCTCGGCGCTGCCGTGGTCGAACGCCTCGGCGTAGCCCATCGCGGTGGCAACGCGGGCGATGAGCTGCCAGTCGGGCAGCGCCTGACCCGGCGGGTCGACGACACGGCGGCTCAGCGTCAGGTTCCGCTCCGAATTGATCATGACGCCGTCGGTCTCGGCCCACATCGCGGCCGGCAGGATCACGTCGGCGTGGGCGCCCGTCTCGGTCTCGGCGTAGGCGTCCTGAACGACGACCAGCTCGGCGGCGGCCAGGCCCGCGAGGACGGTCGCGCGGTTGCCGACCGAGGCGAYGGGGTTGGTGCAGATGATCCAACACGCCTTGATCTGCCCGGCGGCCATCCGCTGGAACATCTCCACTGTGCCCTGGCCGACGTCGGCGCGTAGCCGGCCGGGGGTGAGGCCCCATCGCTGTTCGACGAAGGCGCGGTCGGCGTCGACGAGCACCGAACGCTGCCCGGGCAGACCCGGGCCCATGTACCCCATCTCCCGACCGCCCATCGCGTTGGGCTGGCCGGTCAGCGAGAACGGCCCGCTGCCGGGCCGACAGATCGCCCCGGTGGCCAGATGCAGGTTGACCAGCGCGTTGGTGTTCCAGGTGCCGTGGATGCTCTGGTTGAGTCCCATCGTCCAGCAGCTCATCCAGTTACCCGCGGTGCCGATCCACTCCGCGGCCTGGCGCAGGTCGGCCTCGGCGACGCCGGTGAGCTCGGCCACCGTCGCCGGCGGATAGTCGGCCAGGAACGCCGGCATCGCCGCCCATCCGTCGGTGTGCTCCGCGACGAACCGCTCGTCGACGTGCCCGCCCTCGACCAGCAGGTGCAGCAGCCCGTTGAGCAGCGCCAGGTCGGTGCCCGGCCGGACCCGCAGGAACAGGTCGGCCTTCGCCGCGGTCGCGGTCCGGCGCGGGTCGACGACGATCAGCTTGGCGCCGGCCCGCACCCGTTCCATCAGCCGCAGGAACAGGATCGGGTGGCAGTCGGCCATGTTCGCGCCGATGACCAGGAACACGTCGGCGTGGTCGAAGTCGTCGTACGACCCGGGCGGCCCGTCCGCACCGAGCGACAGTTTGTAACCGCTGCCGGCGCTGGCCATGCACAACCGCGAGTTCGACTCGATCTGGTTGGTGCCGATGAACCCCTTCGCCAGCTTGTTCGCCAGGTACTGGGCCTCCAGCGTCAGCTGCCCTGACACGTACAGGGCGACCGCGTCCGGGCCGTGCTCGTCGACGATCGCGCGCAGCCGCCGGGCCACTGTCGCGATCGCCTCGTCGACCGTGATGTCGACCGGTTCGCCGCCGCGCTCCCGGCGTATCAGCGCGGTGGCCAGCCGGCCCGGCGCGGCCAGCATGTCGGCGCTGGTCGCGCCCTTCGTGCACAGCCGTCCGCCATTGGCCGGGTGCGCCCGGTCCCCGGAGACCGCGCGTACCCGGCGACGGCCGTCCGGCTCCACGGCGAGATCGAGGACCATGCCGCATCCGACCCCGCAGTACGAACACACGGATCTGACCTGGGACGCGACCACCACACCCTCCCCGCACGTGATACGCCTGGCAGAGACATCCGGGCGCAGTCCGACCGTAGGATCGGCGCGTTTCCCCGTTGTCACACCGAACGTAGGACGCCGATTACGGCAACCACACAACCGACGCCGAGGCTCTGTGATCCGCGAGCAATCTCCGTCCGACGTGCCGAGCGAGCTTTCGCGACACAGCACCGACCAGCTTGCCGCCGCTCACCGTCGCCCCGGCCGCTGACCCGCGCGTCCCACGCGGACAGTGGTGTCAGGAGAGCCACGGCCCTGTCCGGCCGCGTAACACAGGCCTATTCCGGGCGTGGCAGACGGGGCGCTCACAGCACCCATCCAATGCGTGAGAGAACTGTTTTCCGGCCGCGTAATAACCGAGTCGAAGGCTGTGAAACAGCAGCCCCCTAGCGTCGCCCGCGACGCTTTCTTCCCGATGTATTCCCGACTGGCCCGAGGAGCCCATCTCATGAGCACACCCGTCGCGGACCCGGCCCGCTCCGGTCGGCGAAACCGCTGGTCCGGCCGGTGGATCGACGACTGGCGACCGGAGGATCCAGYCTTCTGGCACACCACCGGCAAGAGGACCGCCCGTCGCAACCTCATCTGGTCCGTGATCGTGGAACACTTCGGATTCTCCGTCTGGGTCATGTGGAGCATTCTGGTTGTCAAGATGGGCGCGAACGCGGGCGGCGGGCCGGGTCCCGCGGGCTTCTCGTTGACCGTCGACCAGCAGTTGTGGCTCGTCGCGGTGCCCTCCGGCGTCGGAGCGTTCCTGCGCCTGCCCTACACCTTCGCGGTCCCCCTGCTCGGCGGCCGGAACTGGACGGTCCTCTCGGCCCTCCTGCTGATCATCCCCTGCGGGGTGATGATGTGGGCGGTCCAGCATCCCGAGCTGCCCTTCGGCGTGTTGCTGGCGATCGCGGCCGTTGCCGGTGTCGGCGGCGGGAACTTTGCCTCGTCCATGACGAACATCTCGTTCTTCTATCCGGAGAAGGAGAAGGGGTGGGCACTCGGGCTGAACGCGGCCGGYGGCAACCTGGGCGTCGCCGTGGTCCAGAAAGTCGGCGCGGTCATGATCGCGGCCGGCACCGGTGCGGCCCTTGCCCGGATCGGGCTGATCTACATTCCGCTCGCCATTATCTCGGCTGTCGGCGCGCTGTTGTTCATGGACAACCTCGCCGAGGCAAAGGCGGACTTCGGCTCGACGGCGTCCGCGGCCCGGCGCGGCCAGACCTGGATCATGTCCTTTCTCTACATCGGCACGTTCGGCTCGTTCATCGGATACTCTTCGGCCTTCCCCGCRCTGCTGAAGAACCCGGCGCTTTTCAACCGGCCGGACGTCGCGTTGAGCTACGGATTTCTGGGCGCCCTGGTCGGTTCGGTGGCGCGCCCGCTCGGCGGCAGACTCGGTGACCGGATCGGCGGCGCGAAGGTGACCGTCGCCTCGTTCGTCGTCATGATGCTGGCAGGTCTCGGCGCGGTGGCGTCGATCGGCCCGAAGGGCAAAATACTCGACGAGCCGAACTTCGGTCTTTTCTTCGCCTCCTTCATGCTGCTGTTCCTGGCCAGCGGGATCGGGAACGGATCGACCTACCGAATGATTCCCGCCATCTTCGCCAGGCGCGGGCAGGAGAACGGCGGAGACCCGGAGACCATGCGGCGGGCACGGCGGGAGGCCGCCGGCGCCATCGGTATCTGCTCGGCGGTGGGCGCCTTCGGTGGATTCCTGGTGCCGATCATCTATGCCGAGTCGAACAAGGCGTACGGCACGATCGCCCCGGCGCTGTGGGTCTACGTCGGCCTGTTCGTCGTGATGGCCGTGGTCACCTGGTGGTGCTACCTGCGCCGCGGCAGCATCGAGATCGAGGCCGCGCCGGCCTCGGTCCGCACCCTGGCGACCACCTCAGGCTGACCCGCGGGCGACTGCCGTCAGGACGAGATCCGTCCGGCGGCAGTCGTCGCGGGTGGGGATCGCTCAGTAGCGCCAGTCCTGGGCGCCGACGGCGCCGCGCTCCGGATCGAAGGCCAGCCGGTAGCCGCGCTTGGCCACGGTCTGGATGATGCGCGGGTCCCCGAGCGCTGTGCGCAGCCTACCCACGGCCACCTCGACGGCGTGTTCGTCGCCGCCACCGGGCGGCAGCAGCTCGCGGCGGGCGACCACGTGCCCCGGCCGGCTGGCGAGCCGGCGCAGTAACGCCATGCTCGTCCGGCTGAGCGGGACGACCCGGTCGTCGACAACAGCGGCCTGGCCGCGGATGTCGACCCAGTGATCCGCCACCGGGAGCAGCCGGCCGCGCCGGCGCGGGATCTGCTCCACGATCTCGCGCACCAGCGCCCCCAACCGGGCCCGCGGCGGCTGGATGACGGGGATGCCCCGGTCCAGCAGCGGACCGGCGGTCACCGGCCCCACGCACGCCGCCGTCACCGGACCGACCAGCGCCTCGTGCACGGCCTCGCCGAGGCCCAGCTCGTCCGCGGTCCGCAGGAAGCTCATTGCGGCGGGTGCGCTGGTGAACGCGACCGCGTCCACCTCGATGGTCGCGACCGTGTCGATCAGCCGCCGCAGCGGTGCGGTGTCCTCGGGCGCGATCCACCGGTACACCGGGACCTCGATCACGTCCGCGCCCGCGAGCCGCAGGGTCTCGACGAGGTCGGGCAACGGTTCGCCGTGCAGTTGGACGGCGATGCGCCTGCCGGTCAGGTCGTACCGCTCGATGAGGTGCTCCAGCACCTCGTTGGAGGATTCCGACTCCGGCGACCATGCCTCACGCAGCCCGCAGGCGCGGATCGCGCCCCGGGCCTTGGGCCCGCGGGCAAGCAGGTTCGCGGAGCCAATGGCCTTGCAGAGCGGCTCCCGCAGGTCCCAGGCGTCCGCGGCATCCATCCAGCCGCGGAAACCGATCCCGGTGGTGGCGACGACAACGTCCAGCGGCGCGGTCAGGCAGCATTCGGTCGCGTGCCGTAGCTGGGTGTCATCCGCCAGTGGCACGATTCGGATCGCCGGTCCGTAAAGGACCCGCGCACCGCGACGCTCAAGCGCGGCGCCGAACTCCTCCCGGCGGCGTGCCGCGGTGATCCCGACGGTGTAGCCGGCCAGCGGCTCGACGCCGGCATCACGGACGGCACCGTCATCACGGATGGCACGGTCACGGACTGGTCCAGCACTCACGCAACCCTCACCTCGACCATTCCCGCGCGGGCACGGACCTCGTATACAGGCACCGCGACGTCCTGGTTGTCCAGGCATTCCCCCGTGCGCAGATCGAAGACCTGCTTGTGCAGCGGGGACGCGACGGTCGGACGCTCCGCCCTGGTCCCGACGATGCCCCGCGACAGCACCCACGCGCCGGTGAACGGGTCCTGGTTGCCGATCGCGAAGAGGGCTCCGTCATGCGCGCGGAACAGCGCGACCTGGATCTCACCGACCAGCGCGGCCACCCCACGCTCGGGCAGCAGTTCATCATAACGGCACACCGCGGTCCACATCGTGTCGGCGTCCTCGTCCATCTGGYTCGGGGCGGTCATCGGAACGCGTCGGGGGCCGGGGCGTCTCCGACCGCGACTGCCGCTCGCGCCGGCTCGTCGCCGTCGGCCCCGCCCGCGGTGCCGGTCAGGTCGTCGGCACCGCGGGCAGCGGGGACGGCAGGGACAGCGAGAACGGTGGGGCCGGCGCCTGGGACCCCCCGGCTCGGTGCCGGAAGCGGCACCGGCCGCGGCTGATCACGTTCTGTTATGAAGGTGATGCTCGGGTCGGGGGTGTCCGGCGCGTTGACGAACGAGGTGAACCGACGCAGCCGCTCGGGGTCGTCGAGCACCGCCGCCCACTCGTCCTCGTAGGAGGCGACGTGCCGCCTGATCGCCGCGTCGAGTTCCGCGGCGATACCCAGCGTGTCGTCGACCAGGACCGAGCGCAGGTAGGCGAGCCCGTCGACGTGGTCACCGCCGTTACCGGCCGACAGCGACTCGACCCAGCTCGACGTGCGCTGCAGCCGGTCGGCCGTGCGGATGTAGAAAACGATGAACCGGTCGATCGTCCGGACCAGGGTCTCGGTGTCGACGTCGGTGAGCAGCAGATCCGCGTGYCGAGGCCGGAAGCCGCCGTTACCGCCGACGTAGAGGTTCCACCCGTTCTCGGTGGCGATCACGCCGATGTCCTTGCCCCTGGCCTCGGAGCATTCCCGCGCGCAGYCGGAGACCCCCGCCTTGATCTTGTGGGGTGAGCGGRTGCCGCGGTAGCGCAGCTCGAGTTCGATGGCGAGCGCGACGGAGTCCCCGACGCCGTAGCGGCACCAGGTCGATCCGACGCAGGACTTCACCGTGCGCAGCGCCTTGCCGTAGGCGTGTCCGGACTCGAAACCGGCGTCGACCAGCCGCCGCCAGATCGCCGGCAGCTGCTCGACCCGGGCCCCGAGCAGGTCGATGCGCTGACCGCCGGTGATCTTCGTGTAGAGCCTGAAGTCGCGGGCGACCTCGCCGATCGCGATCAGTTTCGCCGGGGTGATCTCACCGCCGGGGACGCGCGGTACCACCGAATAGGTTCCGTTGCGCTGGATGTTGGCCAGGAAAGCGTCGTTGGTGTCCTGGAGCGCGGCCTGCTCGCCGTCCAGAACATGACCGTTCCCCAGACTGGCGAGAACCGAGGCCACGACCGGTTTGCAGATGTCACAACCCCGGCCCCGCCCGTATTCGCCGACCAGCTCACTGAAGGTCCTGATCTGGTTGACGCGGACGATATCGAACARCTGGGCGCGGGAATAGTCGAAATGTTCGCACAGCGCCGGGCTGACCGCCACTCCGCTCTCGGCAAGCAGCGTTTTGAGCATCGGGACGCAGGACCCGCAGCCGGTGCCGGCCTTCGTGCGGGCCTTGATGTCGGCGACGGTGGTGAGGTCTGATTCGACGATCGCGGTGTCGATCGCGTCGCGGGTCACCGCGTGGCAGGAGCAGACCATCGCGTCGGCTGGCAGGGACCCGGTGACGGCCACTCCGTCACCGCTCGGCGCGAGTATTGCGAGTGGATCGCCGGGTAGCGGCCGGCCGACCAGCGGCCGCAGCGCCGCGTACTTCGAGGTGTCCCCGACCAGCACGCCGCCGAGCAACGTCGTCGCGTCGTCGGAGACGACGAGCTTGGCGTAGGCCCCGCCGACCGGATCACTGACGATGACTTCCAGCGCGCCGTCGGCGGTCGCCAGCGCGTCGCCGAAGCTCGCGACGTCGACTCCGAGCAGTTTGAGCTTGGTGGCGGTGTCCGCCGCGCCGAACTCGGCCGCGCGGCCGACGAGCCGGTCGGCGAGCACCGTGGCCATCGTGTAACCGGGTGCCACCAGCCCGTAGACCCGGCCGTCGACGCAGGCGCACTCGCCTATCGCGAAGACGGCGGGGTCGGAGGTCCGGCAGGCGGCGTCGACCAGCACACCGCCACGCTCGCCCACCGCCAGTCCCGCCGCCCGGGCGAGCTGGTCGCGGGGACGCACCCCGGCGGCAAACACGACCAGGTCCACGGACAGCAGAGTTCCATCACCCAGCGTTACCGACATCGGCTCCCTGGCCGCCGCTGCCCCGGCTACCGAGGCCGCGAAGGTGCCCAGGTGGACGGTGACGCCGAGTTCCTCGACGAGCCGGCGCAGCAGCGCGCCGCCGCCACCGTCGACCTGCAACGGCATCAGCCGCGGGGCCATCTCGACGACGTGCACGGACAGCCCGAGCAGGCGCAGCGCCCGCGCGGCCTCCAGGCCGAGCAGGCCGCCGCCGACGACAAGGCCCACCGGCGCGGCTCCGCCGCCAGTGGCCTTGCTGCCAGTGGTGTCGGTCTCGCCAACGGCGACCCGGCCCGTTGCGTGCAGCGCCGCCGCGCGGATGGCATCCAGGTCGTCCAGGGTCCGGTAGACGAAGCAGCCGGGAAGGTCGGCACCAGGTACGGGCGGGACGAACGGGTAGGAACCGGTCGCCAGCACGAGCCCGTCGTAGCCGAAGGCCCGGCCGTTGCTGGTCGTCACGGTGCGTCCCGCCCGGTCGATGGCGGTGACGGCCTCGTCGAGGTGCAGGACGTAGTCGCGCCCGTCGTAGCAACCGTCGGGGACGAGGTCCAGCGCGTCCGGGTCGACCCCGTCGAAGTAGGAGGACAGCGCGACCCGGTCATAGCAGCGGCGGGACTCCTCGCCGAGCACGGTGACCTGCCAGCCACGGTCGACGTCCCGCTCCCGCAACGCCTCGACGAACCGCTGGCCAACCATGCCGTTGCCGACGACGACGAGCCGACGGCCCGCATCCGTTCGCATGACCAACACCTCTTTCGCCCGGATCCGAACCGGCCCGACTCCGCGACATCCTGGCGAGGCGTTGTTAGCCGGACCGTTCAGGGACATTAACCCGAGGGAAATTTGGCCTCACCGCCCGCGCCGGGCCGTTGTGCGTTTACTTCTCGCGCCGCCGCCGAAAACAGAACATACTCGGCCGATCGGAACCGTTTCCTGCCGCGTGGACGACACGGAAAAGAATATGAATACGGCATCGCCGGCCATGCCAACCCGCTTCGGTTCCCGAACGCGGCTACATCTTCCGCGGCACCCCGACCATCACAGCGATCACGATCTGGCTCCGTGGTCGATCCCGTCCAGGAGCCGTCAGACACGCTCTAACGCGAGCGCAGGGCACGGATGAAGCGGGTGGCTTCGGGGCGGATGGATGCCGGAACCCGCAGCATCTGGGGGCCGGCGGGGGTTGCCAGGGGGATGATGATCAGATCACCGTGCTTGCGTCCCTGTGACGCCGACACCATCCGCCGGTCGAAGGCGACGTCGAAGTAGTCACCGGGCCGGGGGAAGGGCGCGACGACCAGCAGGCGGCGGGTGGTGAGCAGAATCCAGCGGGACGTCCCGAGGCGGTGCCCGATGAACCGTTCGGCCCGCGCGGTGAACGCGCCCGGGCTGGCGGGGTCGGTGAGCCGGCCCCGGAGCACGACCTCGGTGAACTCCCCCGGCTCCAGCGGAACCTCCGGCGGGCGAGCCTTCCGTGCTGGATGTACGCGCACACCGTCCAGCCTTCCACCACGAACGCCGTCCGCGCGGGGCCGGCGCCGGCTGCCCACACCCACCCGTCCTCCTGAGCGCTCCCGACCTCGCCCCTTCCCCTGGACACCGTCCGTGCGGGAGCGTCTCCGACGTCCACGCGGCGCCGTCCCCGATGCCCGCCCGGACGAACCCGCCTCCACCCGGCCCGGGCCGAGCTCGGCTCGGCGTTGTGATACTTACCGACCGCTGGCGGATCCTTGTGATACCAAACGGCCCGGTAGGTATCACAAGACCGCCGTCGCAGGGCCGCCGGGGTTTCGCCCGCGCCCGGTCGCCGGGATGCGGGCGGAAGCCCGGCAAGGTCGAGGAGCCGCCGCGTACCCGGAGGGTACGCAAGGTGACGAGAAACGCCGCCGGGGTTTCGCCCGCGCCCGGCGAGGTCAGAAGGCGTCGGCGGGGTGGTAGATCCCCCAGACGGCGCGCAGGGCGTGGCAGACCTCGCCGACCGTGGCCCGGGCGCGCAGCGCCTCCTTGAGCGGGTAGAGGACGTTGTCGCTGCCCTGCGCGGCGGCCTTCACCTCGTCCAGCCGGCGGGTCACCTCGGCGTTGTCGCGGTCGGCGCGCAGGGCGGCCAGCCGGGCCGACTGGTCGGCCTCGATCGCCGGGTCGACCCGCAGCGGGTCGTACTGCTCCTCCTGCTCGGCACGGAACCGGTTGACGCCGACCACGGTGCGCGAGCCGTCCTCGATGCCCTTCATGACCGCGTAGGCGGAGTTCTCGATCTCGCTCTTCTGGTAGCCCTGCTCGATCGCGGCGACGGCTCCGCCGCGCTTCTCGACCTGCTCCATGAGCTCACGGGCGGCATGCTCGACCTCGTCGGTGAGGGCCTCGACCGCGTAGGAACCGGCGAACGGGTCGACGGTGGCGGTGATGTCCGTCTCGTAGGCGAGCACCTGCTGGGTGCGCAGCGCCAGCGTCGCGGCCTTGACCGTCGGCAGGGCGATGGCCTCGTCGTAGGAGTTCGTGTGCAGGCTCTGGGTGCCGCCCAGCACGGCGGCGAGGCCCTGTATCGCGACCCGGACCAGGTTGACCTCGGGCTGCTGCGCGGTGAGCTGCACGCCCGCGGTCTGGGTGTGGAAACGCAGCATCATCGACTTGGGGTTCGTCGCGCCGAAGGTGTTCTTCATCACGTCCGCCCAGATCCGGCGGGCGGCGCGGAATTTCGCCACCTCCTCCAGCAGGGTCGTGCGGGAGACGAAGAAGAAGGACAGCCGGGGAGCGAACTCGTCCACCGCGAGTCCCGCCTCGACGGCGGCCCGGACGTAGGCGATGCCGTTGGCGAGTGTAAAGGCGATCTCCTGCGCGGGAGTGGCTCCGGCCTCGGCCATGTGGTAGCCGGAAATCGAGATCGTGTTCCACCGGGGAATCTCGTTGCGGCAGTATGCAAACGTGTCGGCGATCAGCCGCAGGGACGGTGCGGGCGGATAGATGTAGGTACCGCGGGCGATGTATTCCTTGAGGACGTCGTTCTGAATGGTTCCGGTGATCTTCGAGCCGGGGACGCCCTGCTCCTCGGCGACCAGCTGGTACAGCAGCAGCAGGACGGACGCCGGCGCGTTGATGGTCATCGACGTGGAGACCTTGTCCAGCGGGATGCCGGCGAAGAGCACCCGCATGTCCTCGATCGAGTCGATCGCCACCCCGACCTTTCCGACCTCGCCGTGAGCGATCGGGTCGTCAGAGTCGTAACCCATCTGGGTTGGCAGGTCGAACGCGACCGAAAGTCCGCCGGTGCCCGCGGCGACAAGCGAGTGATACCGCTCGTTGGACTCCCTGGCGGTACCGAAACCGGCATACTGCCGCATTGTCCACGGCTTGCCGGTGTACATGGTCGGGTAGACGCCCCGGGTGAACGGATACTCACCGGGTGAACCCAGGCGCTCCGTCAGGCCCGCGGGCAGATCGGATGCACTGTAAACCGGCTTGATCGGCTGGCCGGACTCCGACAGACGCTCGCTCATGGCCAGATCGTAGGGAAACCCGGCCCACTCATGCGCGATTCTCGCGCCGGGTTCACCGCTGTCACG
Source organism: Protofrankia sp. BMG5.30 (assembly GCF_001983005.1). NCBI lineage: Bacteria > Bacillati > Actinomycetota > Actinomycetes > Frankiales > Frankiaceae > Protofrankia > Protofrankia sp. BMG5.30. Next base: position 13,566 of record NZ_MOME01000001.1, read on the forward strand.
GCAACGGCCTGACGGGATCGCCGCCGGGATGGCCAACGCGCTGGCGAGGAGCGAGGGCTGAACCACTCCGGATGCGCCAGCCGACGCCCGGCAGGGTGGCGCCGTCCGCGGAGCCGCTGGGCGGGTTGGCCTTCCGCCAGACGGTGCCCGGCGGGCTGGCGGCGGGAGGCAGGTGCCGACGCCCACCGTCACCGCGAGCGCTCGGCGCGACCGGCCCGTGCGCCGCACCGGGCGGCTCCGGACGACCGCGGGTGACATCAGGTGGCGCTGTCCGTCCCGACCGCCGTCCCCGGGAGCGATTCGACGACAGCGGTTCGCTGGCCCGAGGCGCACCACGCCGTCCCGTCGTCCCGAGACGACCCGCCGGCCGGGGCCACCCGGTGGCCGTGCCCCGGCGACGGTCGTCCGGGTCCGGCCACAAAGCAGGCAAAAGCGATTATTCTTGTCGGCGCTCACCGGGAAAACACACATGTGCCCGCGATTACGTCTACCGTTGATGGAAAGGCTCCACGGCGCACGCCACCACCGGCGGAACCGACGCGCGGCCGCGCGGGTTCACGCTGCCCGGCCGGCGCGACCCGCCGGGAGTCCGATCGGTTGTTTCCAGGACGGGAACGGGGCTGCCCATGACCGGCGACACCATAACCCAGTTGACCGTCGAGACGATCAGGGCGGAGCTTGTCGCGCTCTCGGCGGGGCCGGGTTTGAACGTCGAGAAACTCAGGAGTTCACCACTGGTACGGCTGCTGCCCGCGGCACCTGGAGAATGGTCGGACGACCAACGCGCCGCCGCATTACAGAACATCATAGCCGAGTGCTGTCACGCCATCCCCCAGGAAAAACTGCGGACCGGCGCCCAGATCGGTTTCAATATTGACGGCGAGAATCCGGACGAGCCGTCCCTGACAGCCCGGATAGACGCGCTCGCCCGCCGTCGGGGCCGGCACGAGCGGACCGTACGGGAATGGTTCTATCGGGGGACCGTCGAGGCCGCGCTCCTGCTCAGGCAGCGGGTCGCGGAGCTGGGGACCGGTGCCGGCTGGCAGGACTACCTGACCGGCAGCGGCGCACCGGGCCCCCTCGACGCCAGCCGGCCGCGGTTTCTCCTCGACCGGGCTGAGCTGCTGGTACGACTTTCCGGCCGGATCCCGACGGAGGTGCTGATATTCCGGTCCCTGGTCGCCCTCGACGAAGGAGTCGATCACTACGTCGCGACCGCCCGCTATCACAGCGACCCGCGCCCCGGGGTGATCTCCGTCGAAGCGCTGGCGAACTGTGCCGTCCGGCGCTCCACCTTCGCTCCGAACGGGTACGAGGTGACCGAGCTCGAGTTTTCGACGGCGCTTTCTCCTGGCGACCGGATTGCCTTCGCGTACCGGCTRCGAGTACACACCGACCGCGAGATGGCACCAGTTCTGAACTACGTACCGAAAGCACAGCAGAACAGTCGACACATACTGCAGCTCCAGTTCGACCCGACGGTACCACCGGTTCGTGTCTGGTATTTCAATGGTGTGCTCGGCCCGGAGACCCGGCTGCACCCGGAGGATGAGGAGCACTGGCTTGTGCCGAGCAGCCTCGGATACGTCCGCAAGGACTTCGTCGAGCTTTCCCGCGGGCTCCACTACGGCGTGGCCTGGGACTGGCCCCGCAACTCGCACGGCCCGGTCACCCGGGAACGCCCGGACCACGACTTCCGGCCCGCCGCCGGCCCCCCTGGCAGCTGACACACAATCATGATCAACCGTCGGCCGTCAGGCGTCGGCCCGACGTGACCGGACCGTCGACACCAGCGATCCGTAAAAGACCAGGAACAGTCAGTGATGACCATCCACTCGCTCCAGAAGGAGAACGCCGTCTCGACCAGGCTGCCGTGGCCGGCACAGCCCGGTCCGTGAGGACCGGGCCACCACGGCCGGACACAGCCCGGTCCGTGAGGAGCAGCCACCCGTTCCGGGCGGGGAGAGCTGCGGCTCCCGTGCTGGTACTGGGTCAGATCACCAGTCTGCAGGTGGGGTCGGCCATGGCCAAGGGAGCCTACGACCATGTCGGTCCCACGGCTCTGGCCGGTATGCGCCTCACCTTCTCAGCCATGATCATGATACTGCTGGTACGCCCCCGCCCACGTCGGATCGCGGTTCACCAATGGCGGGTCGCGATCTCGCTCGGTCTTGTCCTCGCGGCAATGAACGTGGCGTACTTCCAGGCAATCGGTCACCTGCAGATCGGCGTGGCCTCCACCCTGGAGCTGCTCGGCCCACTGACGTTGTCGATCGTCCTGTCCCACCGGTTGGAACACCTTGCGGCAGCATTACTGGCCCTGACGGGTGTGCTGCTGCTGACCGCTTCGGCTCCATCGCTGAGCCTTCTCGGAATCCTCCTGGGCGTGCTGGCCGCGCTGTGCCGGGCCGGGTACACGGTTCTGAACCAACGGGTCGGGCATCTGTTCCCGGACTGGAGCGGCCTCACGGTGGCGCTGGCCGTCGGAGCCTGCATTCTCGCGCCGGTCACCGCCGCCACCGACGCAAACACCGTGGCTGCGCATCCGTCCGTCCTCATAACCGGTCTCGGGGTGGCCCTGCTGTTGGTGCCGGCGTCGGGTTCGCCGTACTCCACGAACATCTCACCGTACGGCAGATCTGCGCGATTGCCCTGGTGATCGCTGCCAGCGCCTGGTCGGTGAGCCTGGACCGGCCGCCGCGGAGCGGCAGATCCCCAAGCGGGACCAGCCAGGACACGCCGAACATCGACCACCGCTGACCAGGTGCGGGTGGCACGATTCATGGCTCATATGACCCTGGATACCGTTCCAGCGGCACCGGAATCACAACCATCGCAGCGTCGACGACGGCTGTCGCCGGCGGACCGGATCCGGTGAAGGTATGCGTTTCAGCACACCGGCCTCGAATTTCACAGGGTGATCGCCCATTGGGTACGCCAGATATGAGAGGTGTTCCTGAGTCGGGAGGATCAGCCTGGTCGCGGATCTGCCTGTCGATGACGRCCACTCACCATCGGCCCGGGCAAGGCGTCTTCCCGCGCAAGCCGTAGGTGGAAACCGTCATCACGACGACCGTTTTCACCTACGGTCTCCGCGGCTGTAGGTGAAAACCGCTGCGATAACGACGGTTCTCACCTACTGAGTMGCCTGCGTGGGCGGTGACGCCACAAGGATGACGTCACAAGGATGAAGCAGCGGCAGGACGGTGGCGGAACCGATGACGCACCGGGAGGCCGCGCCGGAAGGCTAGAGTCACCGCATGCGGGACACCACCGCCGCGCAGACGGCGACTGGCCCAGGCGCGCGGACGGCGGCCGACCCAGGCACACGGGCTGCCGCGGACGCGACAGCTGCCGCGGCCCAACTGGCCGAGATCACCGGTGTCGGGCGTCACGACGTCGCCGTCGTGCTCGGCAGCGGATGGCTGCCGGCCGCGGACGTGCTGGCCGCGGCCGGAACCGTGACCGGCGAAGTAGCCGTCACCGACCTTGCGGGCTTCCCGCCGCCGAGCGCCCCTGGTCACGCCGGGACGGTGCGCTCGGTCGCCCTTGGTGGGCGTCATCTCCTGCTGTTCCTCGGCCGGGTCCACGCCTACGAGGGCCATCATCCCCAGGTCGTCACCCACGGTGTCCGCACGGCCTGCGCCGCGGGCGTGTCCACCGTGGTGCTCACCAACGCCGCCGGGGGGCTGCGTGCGGACCACACGGTCGGCCAGCCCGTGCTGATCTCCGACCATCTGAATCTCACCGGCCGTTCGCCCCTGGTCGGACCGCGGTTCGTCGACCTCACCGACGCCTACTCACCGCGCCTGCGCGCACTGGCACGAACCRCCGACCCGGCCCTCACCGAAGGGGTCTACGCGGCGCTGCCCGGACCGCACTTCGAGACCCCGGCCGAGATCCGGATGCTGCGGACGCTCGGCGCGGACCTGGTCGGCATGTCGACCGTGCACGAGACGATCGCGGCGCGGGCCGAGGGCGCCGAGGTGCTGGCGCTGTCCCTGGTGACCAACCTTGCCGCCGGCATGACCGACGAGCCGATCGACCACACCGAGGTGCTGGCCGCCGGCGCCGAGGCGGCCGGACGCATGGGCGCGCTGCTCGCCTCGATCGTCACCAGGCTTTGAGCGGTGGAGGTGGACGCGCCCGCCGGCATGGCTACGCCCACCGGGATGGCCGTGTCCGCCAGCGGCGAAAGTGCCCATCGGCGACGAAAACGTCTGCCGGAGATGAATGTGCCCATCGGGGATGAGCATGTCGCCCGCCGGGGATGACGCGGGCCTCCCGGGCCTCCTGCTCGCCCGGGCCCGGCGGTGGATCGCCGACGACCCGTGGCCGCCCGACCGGGCCGAACTGACCGCCCTGGTCGACGCCGCGCACGCCACCGGTGACCTCGCGACCCTGTGTGAACGGTTCTCCGGCGCCCTGCGCTTCGGCACGGCCGGGCTTCGTGGGCCGCTTCGCGCTGGCCCGGCCGGGATGAACACCGCGGTCGTCCGGCGAACGGCGGCGGGCCTGGCCGCCTGGCTGCTCGCCCGGCAGGCCGGCCCGGGAGCGTCAGCGGACGGCGATCTCCCGGCTCCGCTGGTCGTCGTGGGCGCGGATGCCCGGCATGGCAGTGAACGGTTCGCCCTCGACAGTGTCCGGGTGCTCGCCGGGGCGGGAGTGCGGGCGGCTCTGCTGCCGGTCCCGGTGCCCACGCCGGTGCTGGCGTTCGCCGTCCGCCGGCTCGGCGCGGACGCCGGCATTATGGTCACCGCAAGTCACAATCCGGCGACCGACAACGGCTACAAGGTGTACCTGGGCGCGCCGCCCGGCGATCCGGCGAACGGGGCACAGATCGTCGCTCCCGTCGACAGCGAGATCGAGGCTGCGATCGACGCCGTCGGACCGGCCGCCTCCCTCCCCCTTGGTGACGGCTGGATCCACCTCGGCCCGGAGATCCACACCGCCTATGTGGCCGCGGCCGCGGCCACGCTGCGGCCGCCCGGCACCGGCACCACCGGCAGCCTCGCCGCGGGAGATCTGGCCGCAGGCGATCTCGCTGACCTGCGGGTGGCGTACACGCCGCTGCACGGTGTGGGCGCGGACACCCTGACCGCGGTGTTCACCCGTGCCGGCCTTGCCGCGCCGTTCGTGGTGGCCGAACAGGCCCGTCCCGACCCGGACTTCCCGACCGTCGCGTTCCCGAACCCGGAGGAACCCGGCGCGCTGGACCGGGTGCTCGCCCTCGGCCGAGCGGTGGACGCCGATGTCGTCATCGCCAACGACCCGGACGCCGACCGCTGCGCGGCCGCGGTCGGCAGCCGGGTCCTCACCGGCGACGAGGTCGGGTTGCTGCTCGCGGACGAGGTGCTGCGCGCCCGGCCCGGCCCGGTCGCCACGACGATCGTGAGCTCGGGCGCGCTGGCGACGCTCGCGACCGCACACGATGTCCCCTGCTTCGAGACCCTCACCGGCTTCAAATGGATCATGCGGGCGCACGCCGGCCTCGTCTTCGGCTACGAGGAGGCGCTCGGCTACGCGGTCGCGCCGACGCTCGTGCGCGACAAGGACGGGATCACCGCGGCCCTGGCGATCGCCGGGATCGCCGCGGCGGAGAAACGCCACGGCCGGACCCTGCTCGACCGGCTCGACGATCTCGTCCGCCGGTATGGCCTGCACGCCACCGCCCAGGTGTCCGTCCGGGTCACCGACAGCGCGCGGATCTCCGCCGTGATGGACGCGCTGCGCGCCGAGCCCCCGGCGAGGATCGGCACCGTCGACGTGCTCGACATCCACGACCTCGCCACCACACCCACCCCAGCCACCGGGCCTGCGCCGGCCGCCGCGCCCACGACAACAGGTATGCCCGCCCTCGCCGATGGGTCTGCCCGTACCGGCACGGCGGGGGACGAGGTGCCGTCCGCGGACGTAGTCATTTTTCGGCTGGCGGGCGGAGGGCGGGTGGTCGTCCGTCCCAGCGGCACCGAACCGAAGATCAAGGCCTACCTGGAAGTGACCGTCCCGGTCGAGCCCACGGCGGACGCCGACAGCCTCGCGCTCACCCGCCACGAGGCGGGCACCCGCCTGGCCACACTCGGCGACGCCGTCCGCCAGTTCCTCCTCGGCCGCTGATCAGACCGCGCCGAACTGGCGGTCGCCTGCGTCGCCGAGGCCAGGGACGATGAAGGCGTCGTCGTCCAGCCGTTCGTCGATGCAGGCGGTGACGATCCGCACGTCGAAATCGCCCGCGTCCAGCGCGGCGACCCCTTCGGGCGCGGCGAGCACGCAGACCAGGACCATGCCTTTCGCCCCACGCTCGGCCAGCAGGTTCAGGCAGTGCGCGGCTGATCCGCCGGTGGCGAGCATCGGGTCGAGGAGCAGCACGGGATAGTCGGCGAGGTTCGCCGGCAGTGACTCCAGGTAGGCGTGGGGCTGGAAGGTCCGCTCGTCCCGGGCCAGGCCGACGAAGCCGGTCCGGGYCTCGGGCAGCAGACCGAGGGCCGCCTCCAGCATCCCCAGCCCCGCCCGCAGGACCGGCACGACGATCGGCGCCGTGGCCAGCCGGCTGCCCACGGCCGGGGTGAGCGGGGTGGCCACGGTGTGCTGGACAGCCGGCAACTCCCGGGCGGCCTCGTAGATCAGCATTGTGGACAGCTCCCGCAGCGCCGCGCGGAACACCGGCGGCTGCGTCCCCCTGTCGCGCAGCACGGTCAGCCGCGCTGCCACCAGAGGATGTTCGACGACGTCGACCCGCACAACTGCCTCCCGCCGTCCAAGGGCCTTCACCTGGCCCGGTGGAACTCCGGCTGCCACTTCACCCGTAATGATGGACGCTATGACGAGCCTTCCAGCCGGAGCGGACCGTCCCGCCGGAACCGGTGGAACCGGTGGAACCGGTGCGACGGTGCCGGGCCCTCCCGCTGCCCCGCGCCGGTCCGAACTCGCCCGGATGATCGATCACACCCTGCTGCGCCCCGAGGCGACCGGGGAGGAAATCCTCGCGCTGTGCGGCGAGGCCACCGAGCTGGGCGTCGGCGCGGTATGTGTGGCGCCCACCCATGTCTACCTGGCCGCCGCCGCGGCCCGCCGGGGTCGGCCGAAGGACGAGCGGGCGGCGGCGGACGACCCGGCGTTCGCCGTGGCCTCGGTGATCGGGTTCCCGCACGGCACCCACCTGACGGCGGTCAAGGCGCAGGAGGCCCGCCGGGCGGTGGCCGACGGCGCGGACGAGATCGACCTGGTGATCGACCTGGCCTGCGCGATGGAGGAGAACTGGCGGTCGATCGAGACCGAGATAACCGAGGTGCGGCTGGCCGTCCCACCGCACGTGATCCTCAAAGTGATCATCGAGAGCGCGCTGCTGCCGGACGCCAGCATCACGGCGGCCTGCCGGGCCGCGGAGGCCGGTGGCGCGGAGTTCGTGAAGACCTCGACGGGTTTCCATCCGGCGGGCGGGGCGAGCCTGCGGGCGGTGCGGGCGATGGCGGCGGCGGTCGGCGGCAGGCTCGGGATCAAGGCCAGCGGGGGCATCCGTACCGCCGAACAGGCTCTCGCCTTCGTCGGCGCCGGCGCGACCAGGCTGGGCATGTCCGCCACCCGGGACGTGCTCGCCGGTGTCCCGGAGTAAGCGCCGGGTCCCGCGTCAGGGCCGCTGTCCCGGAGTAGCGCCACGGTCCCGTGTCAGGGCCGGTGCCCCGCGGCGGCGCCTACCGCTGGGCGGAGAGGGCCTTCTTCGCGGCGGTGAGGAACTTGGTGCCGGCCGCGGTCAGTTCGGCGGACTCGGCGCCGGCCTGCTGCTCCCAGGCGCCGTAGGTGTCGCCGGCCCGGTAGCCCCGCAGCACGTCGGTCAGCCGTCGCATGCACTCGACGGCGTCGTCGTAGTGACGGGTGACCGGGGCGGTCGGGCCGAATCTGACGCGCAGCCGCCCGTAGGCGGTCCGGGCCATTTCGTTCGCGTGGTTCCGGCGCTTCAGATATTCTATCGCCTCGTCGTCGCCATCCATGATTCCCCGGGACCACAGTGAAATACAGTAGGCAGTTACCAGCTGGGACCGGGTCAGCTGCTCGGCGGCGAAGTCCAACACGTCACGACATTCTTTCTGAACGGCGAGACGATGTGATCGTCGTGTTTCCATACGGCCGGAGAAAGCGGTGATTCCCGGCGCGCCGATGYCGGTGACGACAACACTGACAATCGCAAGTACCATCACGTCCGACATGATCAGCCATGGTAGCGGAGCGGCCCGGTGCGGCCGGTTCACGCGCGGCGCGGCCGGAGCGCGGAGAGGCTCGCAGACACCGGCGACGCGGGGGCCGGTCAGCCCCCCAAGCTCCTGACCGCGCAGGCCGCAAGGTGGTCGTTGACCAGACCACACGCCTGCATCAGCGCATACGCTGTCGTGGGGCCGACAAAGACGAAGCCGTGGGATTTCAGTTCCCGGGCCAGCGCCGCCGACTCGGCCGTGGCCGCCGGCAGGTCCGCCGTTACCAGCGGCACTGCCGTGGTCACGGGCCGGAACGACCAGATCAGTTCTTCGAACGACCCGTCCAGCGCCAGCAGCGCCCGGGCGTTGGTGATTGTCGCGAGAATCTTCCGGCGGTTGCGGATGATTCCCGCGTCCGCCACCAGCCGTTCGACGTCGGCCGGGCCGAAAGCCGCGACAGCCACCGGGTCGAAATCCGCGAACGCGGCCCGGAAGGCATCCCGTTTACGCAGGACGGTGAGCCAGGAAAGACCGGACTGGAACGCCTCCAGGCTGAGCCGTTCAAAAAGCCCGGCCCGGTCGCGGACCGGGCGTCCCCATTCGTCGTCGTGATAGAAGATGTATTCCGGCGCGGACAGCGCCCACGGGCAGCGCGGGCGCCCGTCCGGCCCGGTCACGGCACCGCCGGGCGCCCCGGCCCGCCCGGAGCCGGCGTCCGGGCCGGTTGGGGCGGACGGGTCGGGCTGCGGGTCACCCATCGCCGCACACCGGCGCGAACCCGGGCTTGATCACGTCGTTGATGAGCGTCAGCCGCTGGTCGAACGGGATGAACGCCGACTTCATCGCGTTCACCGTCAGCCAGCGGATGTCCGGCCATCCGTACCCGAAGGCGTCCACCAGCGCGGCGAACTCGCTCGACAGCGTCACCCCGCTCATCAACCGGTTGTCGGTGTTGACCGTCACCCGGAAGTGCAGCCTGCGCAGCAGGCCGATCGGATGCTCGGCGATGCTCGCGCACACGCCCGTGTCCACGTTGGATGTCGGGCACATCTCCAACGGCACGCGGACGTCCCGTACGTAGTTGGCCAGCTGCCCGAGGATCGCGTTCGCGTCGGCGTCGACGGTGATGTCGTCGGTGACCCGGACGCTGTGGCCGAGCCGGTCGGCGTTGCACCACTGCAGGGCCTCCCAGATGGACGGCAGCCCGAACGCCTCCCCGGCGTGGATCGTGTAGTGGCCGTTGGCCCGCTGCATGTACTGGAACGCGTCGAGGTGACGGGTCGGCGGGTAGCCGGCCTCGGCCCCGGCGATGTCGAAACCGACGACCCCCCGGTCCCGCCATCGGACGGCGGCCTCGGCGATCTCCAGCGAGCGGGCCGCGTGGCGCATCGCGGTCAGCAGGGCGCGGATCTTCAGCCCGGTACCGRCCGAGCCGGCCCGGAACCCGTCGATGACGGCCTCGATCACCGCATCGAGCGCCAGCCCCCGCTCGACGTGCAGCTCGGGGGCGAAACGGACCTCGGCGTAGACGACACCGTCGGCGGCAAGATCCTCGGCGCACTCGCGGGCGACCCGGGCGAGCGCGCCCGGGGTCTGCATCACCCCGACAGTGTGGCTGAACGTCTCCAGATAGCGCACAAGAGACCCGCTGTGGGCGCCGCCGCGGAACCAGGTCGCGAGCTTGTCCGCGTCGGTGGTGGGCAGYCCGCCGTAGCCCACCTCGTCCGCGAGCTCGACGACGGTCGCCGGCCGCAGCCCACCGTCGAGATGGTCGTGCAGCAGCACCTTGGGCACCCGCCGGATGGCCTCCAGCGTGGGCGGGGACGGCGCGGACACGGTCATCGTCCGAACATATATCCGAAGGCGCGGCCGTCCTCCCCAGGTCCTGTGCCCAGATGGTGAGCCGAACAGAGGATCTACCAGCGAATCCCGGCAACGGAGATCTACTCGGGGGAGCCACCCGGGAGAATCCACCAGAAAGAACCGAAACGGGCGGGGAACCGCGGAAAGATCTGTCGGCAGAAATCACCGGCGAAAACCATCGGTAGGTATCCGGGATGCCGGTGACCGGCATCCGCCAGCCAGCGCCTGCAGGTAGGCCGCCTACAGGTGGACGTGGGCGAGGACGAGCGGCTGGACGGACTGCGGCGTGTCCGCGATCTCGACGGCGTCGGCGAGCGCCGCCCGGGCGGTGGCCAGCCGGGCCGGGTCGTCGGTGTGCAGCTCCAGCAGCGGTGCCCCGGCGACGACCCGCTCACCGGGGCCGGCGAACCACCGCACACCCGCGACCGCCGACACCTCGTCGTCCTGGCGCGCCCGGCCCGCCCCCAGCCGCCAGGCCGCCAGGCCGACGGCGCGCGCGTCCAGCCGGCGCAGGAAACCGGTCGCGGGCGCGGGCAGCGTCTCGACGTGCCGGGCCACGGGCAGGGGCGCGTCCGGGTCGCCGCCCTGCGCGGTGACCATCCGTTGCCACACGTCGTGCGCCCGGCCCGCCGCGAGGACGTCCGCCGGGTCCGGGCCGCCGGCCAGCCCGGCGAGGGTGAGCATCCGCCTGGCCAGCGCGACCGTCACCTCGACCAGATCGGCCGGGCCGCCGCCGCGCAGGGCCGCCACCGCCTCGTCGACCTCGAGTGCGTTGCCGGCGGTCCGCCCCAGCGGGGTGTCCATGCCGGTCAGCAGCGCCTCCGTGCGCACCCCGGCCGCGTCACCCAGGGTGACCATGGTCTCGGCCAGCTCCCGGGCCGGCGCCTGGGCCGTCATGAAGGCGCCCGAGCCGACCTTGACGTCCAGCACCAGCGCGGACGTCCCCTCGGCGATCTTCTTGCTCATGATCGACGAGGCGATCAGCGGGATCGACTCGACCGTGCCGGTCACGTCCCGCAGCGCGTACAGCTTCCGGTCCGCCGGGGCCAGGCCGGCGCCCGCGGCGGCGATGACCCCGCCGACGTCGGTGAGCACCGACCGCATCCGCTCCGGGGCCAGCGAGGCCCGCCAGCCGGAGATGGCCGCCATCTTGTCCAGGGTCCCGCCGGTGTGGCCGAGCCCGCGGCCGGCGAGCTGCGGCACCGCCGCGCCACAGGCCACCACCAGCGGCACCAGGACCAGCGAGACCTTGTCGCCGACACCGCCGGTCGAGTGCTTGTCCACGGTCGGGCGGCCAAGCCCGGACAGGTCGAGCCGTTCGCCGCTGGCGACCATCGCCGCGGTCCACCGGGACAGCTCCGCCGGCCGCATGCCGCGCCACACCACGGCCATCAGATAGGACGCCATCTGCTCGTCGGGGACGGCGCCCGCCGTGTACGAGCTGATCAGCCAGTCCACGGCCGCGTCGGGCAGCCGGCCGCCGTCCCGCTTCGTCCGGATCAGGTCGACGACGTGAAAAGTCACCGAAAGTCACCATCGTCCTGGCCTGTGCCGGCGTCCCGTCCGGTCTCTGCGCCTGTACCGGTGGCGCGGGTAGCGGGCGGTGGCAGGTCGGTGGATGGCAGGTCGGTGGATGGCAGGTCGGTGGATGGCAGGTCGGTGGATGGCAGGTCGGTGGATGGCAGGTCGGCGGGGCCGAAGGCGTCCGGCAACAGATCCGCCAGCCGGCGCGGGCCACCGGCCGTCGCCACGAGGAGATCCGGGCCGCCGTGCTCGTACAGCAACTGTCGGCAGCGGCCACAGGGCAGCACCGGCGCACCGGTGCCGGTCACGCAGACGAACGCCACCAGCCGGCCGCCGCCTGCGGTGTGCAGAGCGCCCACCAGCACGCATTCAGCACACAGCGTGAGACCGTAGGAGACGTTCTCGACGTTGCAGCCCACGACCAGTCTGCCGTCGTCCACCACGGCGGCGGCACCAACATGCAACCGTGAGTACGGGGCGTACGCACGGGCCGCCACCCGGGCCGCCTCGGCCCGCAGCCACCGCCAGTCGACGGCATCCACCGCGGACGCGCCCGCGGGACCAGCTCCGGTGCCGCCCGCGGGACCACCCCCAGGAGCGCTTCCTGCTGCCATGCGACACCTCCCGGAGGCCTGGACCCGTTCCCGGGTGACAGCGCACAGTCCAGCATGCCCCACCCGGACGCCCCGGGAAGCCGACTCCCGGCCGTGCGGAGAAACACACTCGCGGCCCAGGCCTGCCCGGCGCTCGCCGGCCCGGGCCGCCGGCCACGCGGGAAACATGATCGCTACTGCCGGCCCGCCGGTCACAGGGCTCCCGGTGTCGAGGACGGCGCTTCTCCGGACGGCGACTGTCCGGACGGCGACTGTCGGACCTGCGGTGACAGCGACTGATGTAATGCTGCTGATTCGCAGAGTAAGAACGGTCGCGGACAGAGCGTTCGATCGACAAACGACGCCCTGATAAACGGACGGTATGGCCGCGCTCACACGTTGTCGGCCACAGGAGGACGCGTTGGATCCCGCCGACACGGACACGCCTGCGACCGGGGAGAAAGCCACGCCGCTGACCGTCCGCCGGGCCGCGCCCGCCCCAGAGCCCGGCGCAACGCCGGTCACGGAGCCGGTCACGGAGCCGGCCGCAGCCGGCGGTACGGCCGTCCGCGGGCGGCGGCGCGGGCGCCTCCGGACGCACACCCTGATCGGGTCGAGCTATCTCCTGCTGGCCCTGTTGCTGACCGCCCGGGTGTGGTCCGACCCGACCCGGAACATCATCGCCGGTAACCCGAACGACACCTCCCTGTACTGCTGGTGGCTGGCGCACACCGCGCACGCCGTCACGAACCTGTCGAACCCCTTCGTCACGCACCTGGCGAACGCGCCGGAGGGGATAAACGCGCTGTGGAACACGTCCGTACTGGTCCCCGGCCTGCTGCTGACGCCGGTGACCCGGGCCGCCGGACCGGTGGCCTCCTACAACCTGCTCGTCATGCTGGCGTTCTCGCTGTCCGCGTTCAGCGCCTACCTGCTCGCGCGGAAACTGCGGGTGCGTACCGCGGCGGCCTACGTGGCCGGGCTCGTCTACGGTTTCTCGCCGGCGCTCGTCGCGGCCGGGACGGGGCATCTCAGCCTGGCACTGGCGCCGGCCGTACCGTTGCTGCTCGGCCTTGTCGTGGACGCCGTCCGGGGGACGCACCGGCCGGCACGGACCGGCGTACCGCTCGGCGTCGGCGCCGGCCTGCAACTGCTGACCGGCGAAGAGGTGCTGTTCATCACCGCGGTGACGGCCGCCGTCGGGATCGTCCTGCTGCTGGTGAGCCGGCCGGGGTACCTCCGCCTGACCGGCGGGCCGCTGCGCACGTTCGCGATCGCCTTCCTGACCTGCCTGGCGCTGACCGCGGTGCCGCTGGGCATCCAGTTCCTCGGGTCGTTGCGGGCCCACGGCAGCCCGTTCCTGGCGAACTTCTTCAAGAGCGATCTGACCGGCCTGTACGTCCCCTCCGAACGCCAGTGGCTCGCGACATCCGCGCAGAGCGCGCGGGCGGCCGAGTTCCCCGGCGGTGCGCCGGAGTACATGAGCTTCCTCGGCTGGCCCCTGCTGAGCGTGTGCGTGTGCGCCGTCGTCCTGGGCTTTCGCGACCTGCGGATACGGATAGCCGGGCTCACCGGCGCGGTGCTGGCGGTCCTCTCCCTGGGCGAGACGCTGCTGGTCAACAACGTGGAGACGGGCCTGCGGCTGCCCTGGGGCCTGGTCGCCGGCCTGCCGGTCTTCGATGCCGCCCTGCCGAACCGGTTCTCCCTCGGCACCGCTCTGATGGCCGGGCTCGTGCTCGCCTGCGCCCTGGACCGCCTGCCTGCCCGGCTCGCCGCCGCCGGTGTCCCGGCGACTGCCCGGCTCGCAGCTGCCGGTGTCCCGGCGACTGCCCGGCTCGCAGCTGCCGGTGTCCCGGCAGCGGTGGCCCTTGCCGTGGCCTGCGTGCTCCCACTGATTCCTCGGCCGTACACCGTCGAACGCTCACCCGACGTGCCCGCGTTCTTCACCACCGACGCCGTGAAAACCCTTCCGGCCGGCTCCAACGGGCTTCTCCTGCCCTATCCGACCGGGTTGCGGGCAACCGCGATGTCCTGGCAGACCGCGGCGGACTTCCATTTCTCGATGCCGGGCGGCTACTTCATCGGTCCGGGCCACGACGGGAAGGCCTACATGGGCGGAAAAAAGCCGACGGTGACAGCTCAGTTACTTGACGACATCGAAAGCGGCAGCTTCACCGGTCCGGTGGCCCCGGCACAGATCGCCCGAAGCCGCGCCGACTTCGCCGAGCTCGGTGTGCGCGCGGTCGTGCTCGGCCCGGCAAGGCACCGGGACGGCCTGCGCGACACGGTGACGTCGCTGACCGGGCAGCCGCCGGAGCTCACCGGTGGCGTGTACGTCTGGCGCCTTCCGTGACACCCCGCGCTGGACGTCCTCTGCTGGATAGCTCGTGGCGCCGGTATACAACGCGCCCTGAACCGGTGCGGTCGACGTGTGATGAAGTAGGCCGAGCGACGTCCACGGGCGATGTCCACGAGTACGGGCAATGTCCACGGGCGAAGTCCACGGGCGAAGCCCACGAGCGAAGTCCACGGGCAATGTCCAGGGGCAATGTCCACGAGCAAAGTCCACGAGGAGGTGGGACGGCCGGATGCCGCTCGAACGCCACCCGACGTCGAAAACCGGACAGGAACCGGATTCCGGCCAGCTCGTAGCGGGTCGTTACCGGCTCGGCGCCGAACTCGGCCGCGGCGGTTTCGGTGTGGTGTACGCGGCCACCGACGAACTGCTGCGGCGGGACGTCGCCGTCAAGGAGATCCGCCTCCCACCGTCGATCTCCGCCGACGAGCGGGCGATCCTGCGCCAGCGGGTGCTGCGCGAGGCGCGCTCGGCCGGCCGGGTCCAACATCCCGGGCTCGTCCCGGTCTTCGACGTGCTCGAGGCGGACGGCCGCCCGTGGATCGTCATGGAGCTCGTGGAAGGCCGCTCCCTGGCAGAGATCATCTACGACGAGGGCCCGCTGCCGCGTGAGCGGGTGGCCCGGATCGGCATCAGCCTCGCCTACGCCCTGGAGGCCGCGCACCGGACCGGGATCGTCCACCGGGACGTCAAACCGGCGAACGTCCTGATCAGCGCGGACCGGCGCGCCCGGCTGACGGACTTCGGCATCGCGTTGTCCGCCGGGGATCCGACCCTGACCCGCACCGGCATCCTGCTCGGCTCACCGTCCTACATCGCCCCGGAACGGGCTCGTGGGGAGGCCGGCGGCCCGGGCAGCGACATCTGGGCGCTGGGCGCGACCCTGTTCACCGCGGTCGAGGGTGGCACGCCCTACGAGCGCGACAGCGCCATCGCGACGCTGACGGCGATCGTCGAGGGCAGACGCCATCCCTTCCGGTTGGCCGGGGCCCTCGCGCCGATTCTCGCCGACCTCCTGGCGGTGCAGCCCGCTGACCGCCCGTCGCTGTCCCTGACCCGGCGACGGCTGCGGAAGGTCAGCGAACGGGAGGCCTCCCGGCGGCTGCCGGGCACCCGCGCGGGCCGTACCGACCGTGAGCGTCCGCCGCGGGCACCGGCGGGCCGCACCGGCGCCGCGCCCGGCACGATCCCGGCGGGCACCGTCCCCGCTGGAGAGGATCCGGCGCGTACGACCGGGGCGGACGACCCGGTGGGCGCGACACCGGCCTCCACCAGCGGCCCCGCCGCTGGCAGCCCCGCGGCCGGCGGCGGCACCCCGCCGGCCGGCGGCACTGCCCCTGCCGGTGACGCCACGCCCGACAGCACCGAAGCCGGTCACCAGCGGGCCGGCCGTCCCGTCGACACCCCGGCACTCGACATCCCGACGCTGGACGCCCCGGCTCCCGACATCCAGGCGGCGGTAAGCGCCGCGGCCGCCGCCCGGCAGCCGGCCGCGCCCCCTGCCGGGGAACCGGCCACGTCCCCTACCGGGAAAACCGAGGAGCCGGCCACGCCGCCGGCCCACACCCGGCAGCAGGCTCCCCCCGCACGCTCCGGGCCAGCGAAAACAGCGGCCGAACCGACCGGGACGGCCACCCCGCCGGCCGGCCTCCAGGGTCAGCTTCCCGCCGCGCGTCCCGGACCAGCGAAGACATCCGAACCGGCTGAACCGGCCGGGACGGTCAGTTCAGCGGCAACGCCGGGAACAGCCGCGGCGGCAGCAACCGCCGGAGCGGCTCAGACGCCCGGGTCCGTCCGGACGGCCAGGACGACCACGGCCGCCGAGCCGGGCGAGCCAGGCGGGCCGGGCGTCGCGGGGCCGACGGGCGCCGTGGCGGCCGACCGGCCCAACCGCCGGCGCCTCGGCGTGATCGCCGCGGTCCTCGCGGCGGTGCTGGCGGGTACGGTCATCGTCCTCGCCGCGGCGCTGACATCGGATCCGGACCGGCCAGGGGCGGGCCGGCTGCCGGCCGCGGCCGCGACCGGCCAGGGGGCCTCGGGCGGGACCACCACGGGCCAGGCCACTCCCACGATCACCGGCCCGCCGACCTCCGCCCAGGCGTCACCTGGCGCGAGCATCAAGGCTGCCACGGTCACAGCCGATCCGGGGGTGGCCCCGCTGGACAGCACGCCAGCGCCCCCGCCACCGGGCTGGCGTACCTACTCCGGCCCGTCGGGCTGGTCGATCGCCTATCCGGAGGGCTGGRAGGAACGGCCCGCGCCCGGAAACGAAGGGCGAAACTTCACCAATCCGCAAACCGGCGCCTACCTGCACATCGACATCACCCAGCAGGCCAATCCGTCCGCGCTGGCGGACTGGACGGCGCACGAGGACGGTCTGAGCGCCCAGGTGCCCGACTACCGACGAGTGAAGATCGCACCGAGTGACGGCGGGGACGGGGCAATGCAGGCAGACTGGGAGTTCACGTACACATCAGGCGGAAAGACGGTGCACGTTCTCAATCGAGGATTTGTGCGCAATGGCCAYGGCTACGCGTTGTACTGGCGTACCGCGGACTCCCGCTGGGAAATGGACCTTCCGTTGATGTGGCAACTTTTCTCGACGTTCCGGCCCGGCCCCTGACCGTCTTCCGGGCCGATGTCCGACCATGCGCGCCGGGCCAGGCCAGATGAGGGCTGTCTGCACGTCCGGCCGTGCATCTGCAAGACTTGACGGTGATGGCCAGATCGGCACCGCCGCCCGGAGACCCCGCGCGCCACAACACACCCCGATATGTATCTCAGCGTTACCGTCTGGATACTCCAATCGGACGAGGTGGCGCCGGTGTCGTCTGGTGCGGTGAGGACGAGCTTCTCCAACGCCCGGTCGCGGTCAAAGAAATTCTGATTCCGCACACCGGCTCACAGGTCGAGCGCGACGGGCTGCGAGCGAGGGTGCTGCGGGAGGCCCGCGCCCTCGCCCGGCTGAACAGCCCGGCCATAGTCTCCGTCTACGACGTGGTCGAGGAGGCCGAGCGCCACTGGATCGTCATGGAACTGGTGGACGCCGACAGCCTCGGCGAGGTCATCCGTGCCGAGGGGCCGCTGCCGCCCGACCAGGTGGCGGCCATCGGGCTGACACTCACCGAAGCGCTCGCCGCCGCCCACTCGGCGGGCGTGCTGCACCGCGACATCAAGCCCGGCAACGTGCTGCTCGGCCGGGACGGCCACGTCCGGCTGACCGACTTCGGCATCGCGGCCACCGAAGGCGACGCGACTCTCACCGGCACGGGTGCGCTCGTCGGCTCCCCCGCCTACATCGCCCCGGAACGGGTGCGTGGCTCCTCCGGCACCCCCGCGAGTGACCTGTGGGGGCTGGGTGCCACGTTGTACGCGGCGGTGGAGGGGCAGCCACCGTTCGAGGGGCCGGAGACCTACGCCGTTCTGACCGCTGTGGTGGAGGGGCGCCGGCGCCCGTTCCAGCTCGCCGGCCCCCTGCGCGGCCTGCTCGGCGACCTGCTTGACCGGCCGGCCGAGAGCAGGCCGGACGTGGCCGAGGTACGTCGGCGGCTGCGCCCGATCGCGGGCGGGGCCGTGCCCGTGCCGGCTTCGGTCACCGGACCCGACGCGGAACCGGTGACCGAAGCGGTGGCGGACACGGCGAGGAAGTCCGGCCCCGGGCTCGCGGTGGGTGCCGTGGAGCACGCCAGCGGCGATCCGGCATCCGGCGGGGACGCGCGGGCCCGCGGCCCGCGGGTAACTCCTCCCGTCACCGGCGCGCCCACGGCCGACCCGGCGACCGTGGACCGGTCGGTGGGCGGCCCGGCCGAGGATGGCGGCGCGGTGGCCGGCGGCGCGGCCGAGGATCCGACCGAGGCCGGGACGCTGGTCGCCAGGAGGACGGCCGCCGCCGCGACGGTGGGAACGGACGCGCCGAGCACCGGCCGGGCGGTCAGCGCCCCGGCGGCGTCCGCGCGGCGTGACCGTGCTGGCAGTCCTGAGGAGCCGGCGACCGCGGTGGCGGTCCGGACGCGTGCCGGCGGCGCCCCGCTGCTGGACACCTCGGCCGCAACCACCCTGGCCGGCAACCGGTTCACCCCGCCCCCGTTCGACTTCGGCGGGTACGGCGTCGGCAGCCAGGACGACCCCGATGACGGTCTGCTACCGGTTACCAGCAGTGCCGTGGGTAGCCCGCCCGGCAACAGCACAACTCATGATCACCTGGGAAGCGGACGAACGTCAACCGGCTGGTGGCGTGACAGAACTCCCCTGCACCGCGGTGCGCTCGCGGCGGTGGCCGCGTCCGTGGTCATATGTGTGGCGCTCGTGATCGGTACGGTGCTCCGCTCAGGTCCCGAGACCGACGTGCAGTTGCAGCCTGGCGGGGGCACCAGCCCGTCGGCGAGCGGGGTCGCCGGGCAGCGCAGCGTCAACCCCTCCGCGCTCACGTCCAGCCTGAAAGCCCCGGTGGGGGTGGACAGGATCCCCACCTCCCGCCCATCGTCACCGCCCGTAGCAAGCACACCGGCCGAGCCGCCGCCTACCGCGACCGAGCCGCCGCCCGTGACCCCCTCGCCGACGCAGGTGGGCGCGAGCCCGACCACTCCGGCCCCGCCAACGAGCCCGCCCCCCAGGACGCCAACGCAGGAACCATCGACGCCGCCCACCGAGCCCCCGCCCCCTCCGCCGTCCGGCGGAGCACCGCCGCCTGCCGGAGGGGCCTGATGTCACGATGCCGCGCCTCCGGCAGAGGCCCCTGACGGCGAGGCCCCTTACCCTTCAGAGCGCTTCGTCACACAATGAAGACGATCACTATCTGTGACATACCTCACCTAAGTGTCACGGAAGCCRGCATGCCCCGCCAGGAGGCCAGCACTAGCATCGGGTGCACACAAACCGTCGTCCACATCATGATGTCTCCGGGTGCCCTGGTTCCTCGGTGACGCGAGCTGCCTGCCCGTCAGATCACTGCCCGGATCATCGGCTCGAGCGCGGCCCCCTGTGCCACGCTCGTGAACTGGCGGGGCCATGACAGCCGTGTCATCTTTGGCCGGACAAGCCACCATGAGTCATCGGACGGATCATCAGGACCAGCCTGTCGGAAGGCCGGTCCGGAGGAGCTTTCAGTGCCGAAGGCACCAGCGGGCACGCTCTACCGCGGCCGCGAGGGTATGTGGTCCTGGGTTGCTCACAGGATCACGGGCGTACTGATCTTTTTCTTCCTGTTCGCCCACGTCCTGGACACCGCGCTGGTGCGGGTGTCCCCATCGTCCTACGACACCGTGATCGCGACGTACAAGAACCCGGTCGTGAACCTGCTGGAGGTGGGGCTGGTAGCGGCGGTTCTCTTCCACGCGCTCAACGGGATCCGGATCGTGCTGATCGACTTCTGGGCGTCCGGCCCCCGTTTCCAGCGCCAGATGCTGTACACCGAGATCGTACTGTGGGTCATCCTGGTCGTTCCAGGCACCTTCTACATGCTGAAACACACGGTCGAGACCCTGTTCGGGAGCGCGTCCTGATGGCGACAACGATCGACGGCGCGGCCACCCCGGCCATCGAGGCTCCGCGCAGCCCACAACGCCGGCCCGTACGCACCAAGGCGCGGACGAACTTCGAGYTCTACGCGTGGCTGTTCATGCGGGTCTCCGGCATCCTGCTGGTCTTCCTGGTGCTCGGTCACCTGTTCATCATGAACATTCTTGACGGCGGTGTGCAGCGGATCGGCTTCGGTTTCGTCGCGGGCCGCTGGGCCTCGCCGTTCTGGCGGACCTGGGACCTGCTCATGCTCGTCCTCGCCGAGCTGCACGGGACCAACGGCCTACGCACCGTCATCAACGACTATGCCGAGCGGCCACAGACMCGGTTCTGGCTGAAGATGTTGCTGTACGTGTCGGCGTTCCTGGTGATCTCCCTGGGATCACTGGTCATCTTCACGTTCGACCCGAACATCTCCTGATAGCGCCTGGGAAGGCGGAGGTCCAAGCGGTGCAGATTCACAAGTTCGACACGGTCATCGTGGGTGCCGGCGGCGCGGGCATGCGCGCGGCACTCGAATCCGGCAAGCGGTGTCGCACCGCCKTGCTGACCAAGCTGTATCCCACCCGCTCCCACACCGGCGCGGCGCAGGGCGGCATGTGCGCGGCCCTGGCCAACGTCGAGGAGGACAACTGGGAATGGCACACCTTTGACACGATCAAAGGTGGTGACTATCTCGTCGACCAGGACGCCGCCGAGGTCATGTGCAAGGAGGCCATCGACGCGGTCCTCGACCTGGAGAAGATGGGCCTGCCGTTCAACCGGACCCCCGAGGGCCGCATCGACCAGCGTCGTTTCGGCGGCCACACCCGCGACCACGGCAAGGCGCCCGTCCGCCGCTCGTGCTATGCYGCCGACCGCACCGGCCACATGATCCTGCAGACCCTCTACCAGCAGTGCGTCAAGCACGACATCGAGTTCTACAACGAGTTCTACGTGCTGGATCTGCTGCTGAACGGCGGTGTCGCCGCCGGTGTGGTCGCCTACGAGCTGGCCACCGGCGAGGTGCACGTCTTCCAGGCCAAGTCCGTGGTGTTCGCCACCGGCGGTTTCGGCAAGGTCTTCAAGGTCACCTCGAACGCGCACACGCTCACCGGCGACGGCATGGGCATCATCTTCCGGCGCGGGCTGCCCCTGGAGGACCTGGAGTTCTACCAGTTCCACCCGACCGGTATCTGGAAGATGGGCATCCTGCTCACCGAGGGTGCCCGCGGTGAGGGCGGCATCCTGCGCAACAAGGACGGCGAGCGCTTCATGGAGCGCTACGCGCCGACCATCAAGGACCTCGCCCCCCGGGACATGGTGGCCCGGGCCATCTACACCGAGATCCGTGCCGGTCGCGGCTGTGGCGTCGACGGCGACCACGTCTACCTCGACCTGACGCACCTGCCCCCGGAGCAGCTCGACGCGAAGCTCCCGGACATCACCGAGTTCGCCCGTACCTACCTGGGCATCGAGCCCTACACGGACCCGATCCCGATCCAGCCGACCGCCCACTACGCCATGGGCGGCGTCCCGACGAACATCAACGCCGAGGTGCTGCGGAACAACACCGACATCGTCCCGGGGCTCTACGCCGCGGGCGAGGTGGCGTGCGTCTCCGTGCACGGCGCGAACCGGCTCGGCACCAACTCGCTGCTGGACATCAACGTCTTCGGCCGTCGCGCCGGCATCGCCGCGGCGGCGCACGCGAACGAGGTCCCCACCCACGCCGAGCTCCCGGACGATCCCGCCGGCTTCGTCGAAGGCCTGCTCAGCCGGCTGCGCGACGGCAGCGGGACGCAGAACGTGGCAGCGATCCGCCGTGAGCTCCAGGAGACGATGGACGTCAACGCGTCGGTCTACCGGACCGAGGCGACCCTGAAGCAGGCGGTCGGCGACATCGCCGGGCTCAAGGCCCGTTACCAGAACGTCGGCGTCACCGACCGGGGCCGCCGCTACAACACCGAACTGCTGGAGGCGGTCGAGCTGGGCTTCCTGCTCGACCTCGCCGAATGCCTGGTCACCAGTGCCCTGGCCCGCAACGAGTCCCGAGGGGGGCACTCCCGCGAGGACTACCCCAACCGCGACGACGTGAACTTCCTGCGGCACACCATGGCCTACCGCTCCGGGCCGCTGGCCGCCGCCTCACCCGACTCGGAGATCCGGCTGGACTACAAGCCGGTGGCGATGACCCGCTACCAGCCCATGGAACGCAAGTACTGACCGCTACCAACCGCGCGCCGGGTGGCGGGCGGTCCTGGCGGGACCCGGCCCCGGTGCTCGGGACCCCGCCAGGATCTGGCCGGCCACCCGTTCCGCGCGGTGATGCCGCTGCCTCGACGACCGTGGGAAAACGCGGGAGGGTACTCGGGGTGGCAGCCGCGGGAAGACGGCTGAAAAGAGACAGGAAGACGTCGTAAGGGTGCTGGTCAGCACGGCCACCCGTACCCGCACCAGCGTGCCCCGGCACTCCCGGACGGCGGCCACGATCCCGGGCCCGGTATTCCTCCGGGCTCGGGGAGCGAGGCACCGACGGTCGGGAGACCGGCGGCACGGTCTATGATTTGCCGACCCGCCTTGTGGGTCCGATGTGAGAAAGGTCCGGCGTGACTGTCACAGACGATCTATCAACCACTGTACCGGCCGGCGCCAGTCCCAGTACCTCGGATGGGCGGACCATCACGCTGAAGATCAGGCGCTACAACCCCGAGGAGAGCGACAAGGCGTACTGGCAGAGCTTCGCGGTTCCCTTCGTCCCCAGCGACCGACTGCTGGACGCCCTGCACTACGTCAAGTGGAACCTCGACGGCTCGCTGTCCTTCCGGCGCTCGTGCGCGCACGGCGTGTGCGGCTCGGACGCCATGCGGATCAACGGCGCGAACCGGCTCGCCTGCAAGGTGCTGGTCAAGGACCTCGGCTCGRAAATCTCGATCGAGCCCATCAAGGGGCTCCCGGTCGAGAAGGACCTCATCGTCAACATGGAGCCGTTCTTCGACGCGTTCCGTGCGGTCAAGCCCTACCTCATTCCCGAGGGGCACGAGCCGACCAAGGAACGGCTGCAGTCCGCCGCCGACCGGGAACGTTTCGACGACACCACCAAGTGCATCCTGTGCGCGGCCTGCACCACGTCCTGTCCGGTGTTCTGGAACGACGGCGACTACTTCGGGCCGGCCGCCATCGTGGCCGCGCACCGCTTCATCTTCGACAGCCGGGACGCCGCCAGCGACGAACGCCTGGAGATCCTCAACGAGCGCGAAGGCGTCTGGCGCTGCCGGACGACGTTCAACTGCTCGAACGCGTGCCCGCGTGGCATCCAGGTCACCAAGGCCATCGCGGAGGTCAAGCGTGCGCTGATCTTCCGGCGCATATAACGCGGGCGCGGCTGGCGATCCGGTGGTGCGGTGACCACGTATCTTCACCGGGACTCCCGACGCCGCGGTCACAACGATCACATGGCCCGGACCCGGCCGATGGCACTGGCCACCGTGCCGGCCGACGCGTGACACGGCCCGCGTCGGCCGGCACGGACGGCCAGGGAGGACGGACGGTGATGACCATCAGCGGGCCCGGGGCGACACAGTCACGTTTTTTGTACGCTCTCCATTTTTTCAGCTTTTTCCGCTTGTTCGGCCGGCCCAGCTTTTTTGGCTTTTCCCACTCTGGCTTTTCCCGCTCTGGCTTTTCCCGCTCTGACTTCTCCCGCGCCGCGCGGGTCACGGCGTCCGCGCTCGCGCTGCTGGCGCCGGGCCTGCTGCTGGCCGCGGCCGGCTGTTCGTCCGACGACTCCCCCGCACCGCCGCCGGCGATCCCGACGAACGTCGCACCCACCGAAATCAACGGGGTGCCCGCGCCCCTCGCCGGCGCCTACCAGGCGACGATCAACCGAGGGACCGCGCGTATCCGCTTCAGCGACCAGGCGAACTTCGTCTCCTCGTCCGGGCGCAGACAGATCTCCATCACCGGCACCGGCACGGTCGACTTCGTCAACAGCGCCAGTCAGACCGTGCGTGACGTGGCCGGCGGGGGCCGCAGCGAGCTGCTGATCGTCGGCTCTGATCTCTACCAGCGCAGCGTCCCGCCCGCCGACGTGCCGAACCCGCCTCGATGGACCCGTGTCGTCCCCGGCGCCAGCGGCAGCCGCCCGGCGACGCCCGCTCCGACACCGACCACCCAGCCCACGACCGGTGACGCCCTTGCGCTGCGGCTCGGCTTCCTCAGCGGGGCCTCGGCCCCGGCGACCACCGTCGGCCAGGAAACGATCGACGGTGTCACGACCACCCACTACACGCTGTCCGTGAACCTGGACACCGCCGCCACCCGGGGAAACATCAGCGCCACGACGGTCGAGTACTACAAGAACACCCTGGGGACGGCGATCCAGCCAACCGAGGCATGGATCGACGCCGACGGGCTCATCCGCCAGCTCCGCGTCACCGTCGCCACCTCCAGCACCGACGCCGACACCAGCGCTGGACGCAGCGAGATCGTCCGGACGGTGACCTACTCGGACTTCGGCGTGCCCCCTCACATCACCGCGCCATCCCCCGACCAGATCGCGCCAGGCTGACCGCGGCCCCTTCCCTTCCCCACGCGGCACCACGGCACAGCCCGCGCTGATGCCGATCGCTCAGGCGCCCCTTTCCTTCCCCACGCGGCGCCACGCCTGCCTGCTGTCAGGTCTGTCGGCTGTAGGTGAGAACCGCTGCCGTGACGACGTTTTCCACCTACAGCTCCCGCGGCCGTAGGTGGAAAACGCTGCCATTGCCACGATTTTCACCTACGGCTGGGGAGCAGGCCCGGCGTTGTCGGGCTCGGCGATGGGCGCGTTCGGCGGCGCGGACGTGTCCGCCGCGGATCTCGAAGCCGCCGGGCTCGCGGCGGCCGGATCCGGGACCGCCGGGCCTGACGCGTCCGATGCCGGCCGTGGCGTGTCCGGAGGCTCGTGAGCCGTGCCCGCGGCCGGCGGCTCCTCGGAACGCTCGTCCGCGGACGCGGGGCCTGCGACAGAGGCGGGAGGGCCGGAGCCGGCGGTGGAGCTACCAGGAGCAGAGACGCCAGGAACGGAGGTAGCAGGAACAGAGCCGCCGGGAGCGGAGCTGTCAGTAGCGGGGGTGGGGGCGGCCCGGCCGAATCCGGGGCGTACCAGACGGGGTTTGGCGGCGGCCGGCTCGCCGAAGTCCGCCCGGCGGATCCGGCAGTACACGGTCTGTAGATCGCTGCCCGACCGGCCGATGCCGAAGACAGCCGCCGCGGACAGGTAGGCAAGTGCGTCCGCCCGGTCCATCCCCAGCCGGCTGGACAGGAAGAGCACCGCCGACCGGGCGGCCTGACGGGCGGCGTCGGTGAGATCGGCCTGCGCCCCCAGCGGCACCCAGTGGGTGTCGGTTTCGGCAAAGGGCTCGCGCAACGTCCCGAGAGCGGCCCGGGCGGCGGGTTCCTTCAGGACGGTCAGGCGGAACGTCGCCCGCAGCGGCCCCTCCAGGCCACCCGTCGCAACCTTTCCGTCACCTAAAGAATAGTGCGGATCGCCAACGGCGAACAGCGCGCCGGCAACCCGCACTGGAAGAAACAAACGAGAGCCAATAACTAACTCGCCGCAGTCAAGCGCCCCGCCATGTATCCCAACGGAAGTCGAGCGGACCGGGCCAGGGCTGTCGACGGCGACCGACATGATCCCCATGAACGGCGACAGCGGAAAACGCACCTTCCGCCCCTTGGAGACCTCCAGCGCGCCGAAGAGCCTGCCGCGGCGCCGTTCGACAGCGCAGAAGCTGCTTGTCGTCCGGAAGGCCGCCCAGTTCCGGGCGTTCGCGTCCGGGCCGGGCGGGTCGTTCTCGGGGAACTCCCCGGTGAGCAGCCCGGCACCGTGCCGGGTCGACACCACCCCGTACCTGGCCCGCGGATGCAACGAGACGACGTCCACCCGCAGCACGTCGCCGGGCTCGGCACCGCGTACGAACACCGGCCCGGTCACCAGGTGCGGGCTGTCCACCCCGAACCGGTGCGGAATCCCGGAGGAGGCGATCATCCGGGCGTCGTCGAGGACCTCGGACGCCGGAACACCGAAACGGCCGAAGAAGGCGTCCGGGTCACGTCCCTGATCGTCGAGGATTCCCTCCTGGCTGACCGTGTCGATGGTGACCGTGGCCCCCGACTCCACGCTCAGTACGGGTCGGGTGTCGGCGGTCGGCAGCCGCCCCCACAGGATCGTCTCCGGGGTCGACGGCAGGTAGTGCCTGCCGTCCATCTTGCCCTTGCCGGGCTGTAGCGCCACGACGCCGTTACCGTGACATCCGGGACTGCCGCCCGCGGCGCCCGGTGCCAGGACGCCCAGCGTCGGAGCACCCGGCGTCGAGGAGCTTGCCCAGGGACGCGGTCGGGAACACGGCCATTCCGAACATCGCCTGACAGGAGCGGCGTAACCCGCCAGATTCCTGCCCAACGGGCTGGTGACGACACGGCAGACACGGCACGGGCGTCAGAGTCGCAGTGAAATATGACACATATGTTTCCGACACGTTGCGGTCCCCTCATCTGCCCATATGGAACCCGCGCGACAATCTCGGCGCGCGGGCCGGGGGGCATCGCCACACGGGAACTGACGATGTGGGAGAAGCGCACAGATGGAGCCCGTGCGGCAGTGCTCGGATGTCGGTGAGCGGGTCCGGCAGGCCAGGCTCAGGCCAGGCTGGCAGCCGGTCTCACGCAGGCGGAACTGGCATCGAAGATCTCCCTCAAGAGATCCGCTCTCGGACGAGCCGAAGGCGGATCCCGTCACCTCGACGCTCTGGAGCCGTTCCGGCTGTCAGACGCTCTCGGACGGCCTCTCGCCCGCTTCTTGACCTGTCCGCCGGCAGCCGTGGTCTCCCGGCGGACCGCGCTCGTGGACGAACCCGACCGGGCCGCGCGGGAACGCTACCCACCTTGTCGGCCCTTGTCGACGCCGACCTCGAAACCCATCTGCGTGACACGCACCGTTGGGCTCACCCACGGCCGGCTGCGAGAAATTCGGTCTGTATCAGTGGACGCGGGTGAGCAGGAGGGAGCCGGCGGGGTCGACCTGGGCGTGCCAGGTGGGGCGGATCAGGCAGGTCGCCTCGGGGAACTCGACGACGGCCGGTCCCGTCACGGTGTCGCCGGGGCCGAGGGCGGCGCGGGGCACGACGTCCACCTCCCGCCAGGAGCCGTCCAGGTAGATCGGACGACGGGTACGGGCGGCGGTGGGGTCGGCGGCCGGGGCCCGCAGTTCGGGTCGGCGGCCCGGCACCGTGGCCACCAGCCGTACGGCCACCACCTCGACCTCCCGGTCGGGCGCGGTGTGCCCGTAGCGGCGCAGGTGCTCGGCCTCGAAGGCCGCCCGTATCCGCGCGACGGAAAAACCACCGCCAGCACCACCCCCGTCGGCGGTGGCCACCACCGTCAGCTCGTGTGACTGACCCACGTACCGGCAGTCCACCTGGTGTTCGATCACGAGCGCGGGGACGTCCGCGGCGGGGGTGTCCGCGTGGGCGGCCCGGGTCAGCTCGGTGAAGGCGGCGTCCAGGCCGGCCGTTGCCAGCGGGCTGTGCAGCGGACGCAGATAGTCCCGGCGGACGTCGCCGATGGCCAGCCCCAGCGCGGAGAGCACCCCGCAGGCCAGCGGCACCAGCACCCGGCGCATCCCGAGATCCTCGGCCAGCGCGCACGCGTGTGTCCCGCCGGCGCCGCCGAAGGCGACCAGGGTCAGCTCCCGCGGGTCGAGGCCGCGTTCCACCGAGACCACCCGCAGGGCACGGATCATCTCCGCGTCGGCGACCGCCACCACCCCGGCCGCCGTCTCCTCCACCGACAGGCCGTGAGGGCCGGACCCGAGCAGCGCGCCCAGAGCGGCCAGCGCCTTGAAGGCGGCCGCCCTGGACAGGGTGACCTCGCCGCCGAGGCTCGCCCCGTCCGCCAGATAGCCGAGGACCAGGTCCGCGTCGGTCACCGTCGGTTCGACACCGCCGCGGCCGTAGCAGGCCGGGCCCGGATCGGCGCCGGCCGAACGGGGCCCGGCCCGCAGCGCCCCACCGGAGTCGACCCAGGCGACGGATCCACCGCCGGCGCTCACCGAGTGGACGTCCACCGTCGGCAACGTGACCGGTATGCCGGCGAGCACCGCCTCGGCCGTGGTCTGCACCCGACCGCCGATCACCGGGGCGACATCCGTCGACGTCCCGCCCATGTCGAAGGTCAGCAGGTCGGCCAGGCCCGAGCGGGCCGCGACGTAGGCGGCGCCGACCACGCCGCCGGCCGGCCCCGACAGCACGCACGCCGCGGCGTGCTCGGCGGCGATCGCGAGCTCCACCACTCCCCCTGAGGAGCGCATGACCAGCGGGGACGGCAGCCCCGCCGCGGCGCACCGGCGGGCGAGCGCGCCAAGGTAGGTCGACAGCGTCGGCGTCAGATAGGCGTCGGCGACGGTGGTGGCGAACCGCTCGTACTCCCGGAACCGTGGGAGCACCTCGTGGGAGGCCACCACGGTCACGCCGGGCAGCGCGGCCCGCAGCGCGTCGGCGACCTGGCGTTCGTGCTCGGGATGGGCGAAGGAGAACAGCAGGCACACGGCGACGGCCGCCAGCGGCCTGACCACCCCGCCGGCCCTGGCAACAGCCGGCGTCCCGCCGGCCTCGGCAACAGCCGACAGTGCGGTGAGGGCGGCGACGACGTCCCGCAGGCTGTTGGCGTCCAGCGGGACGATCACCCCGTCCGGCCCGGTGCGCTCGACCACGGTGTACCGCAGTTCGCGGGGCACCAGCGGGGGTGGGCGGTCCCGGGTGAGGTCGTAGAGCGCGGGCCGGTTCTGGCGGCCGATCTCGATGATGTCGGCGAACCCGTGCGTGGTCACCAGGGCTGTCCGCGCCCCGCGCCGCTCGAGCAGGGCGTTCGTCGCGACGGTGGTGCCATGGGCGAACCGCTCGACGGCCCCGGCTGCTCCGCCCCGGCCGGAGCCGGGGCCGGCAAGAGGGCCGGCAAGACCGGCTCCGCGGACGGCGTCGAGCACCGCTTCGGACGGGTCGGCGGGCACCGATGGCACCTTCCCGAAGATCATCCGACCGTCGTCGCCGACCGCGACGAGATCGGTGAAGGTCCCACCCACGTCGACACCGAGCCACACCGCCACGTGGCGATCCTGGCATGTCGCGGCGGCCCGCTCCCAGCCGTCCGGGACGGACCGCCTACGGCACCGCCCAGGATGAAGACCGACGGTAACAGTGCTAATGACCATCAGTAATCAACAGGCAGGCCGCAGTCATCAAACCAGCAGGCCACCAGTTACCCAACTCACAAACTACAGCCGCCTACGGCCGCCTGGATCGCTCGTGGCCCGGATCACGGGCCACGACCTTCAGACACATACAGGTGAAGGTGACGAGTAGCCTGATTACACGGCAGCGGAAGGGCCCGCGCCTCGGGCCCCAGCAGAAGGTGGATAGAGGGGAACGCCCCCGTGACAGCACCGACGGTACCCGAGTCCGGCCCCGACTTCGGCCCCAACGAGTGGCTGGTATTCGAGATCTACCAGCAGTACCTCGCCGATCCAGAGAGCGTCTCGCCGCAGTGGCGCGAGTTCCTCTCCGACTACCGGCCAGAGGGTGTCAACGGCCAGCCAGGCGTGGCGGGGCCCATCCCGCCAGCCGTCGCCGACGGTGCGGTACTGGCCGCGGGCGGTGTCCCCGACGCGGCCCCAGCCGGCCAGCCGGCCACCGCGACCCCGGTGGCCCCGGTGGCCCCGGTGGCCCCGGTGGCCCCGGTGGCCCCCGCGGCCGACGCGCCAGCGGCAACAGCCGCACCAGCGGCCGGCCAGAGCGCTCCCGCCGCGGACGGTGGCGTCCCGACGTCACCGTTGCGAGGCGCCGCCGCCCGCGTCGTCGCGAACATGGAGACGTCCCTGCACGTCCCCACGGCGACGTCGGTGCGGGCGGTGCCCGCCAAGCTGCTCGCGGACAACCGGATCGTCATCAACCGGCATCTGGCTCGTTCCCGCGGCGGCAAGGTGTCCTTCACGCACCTGATCGGCTACGCCATGGTCAGGGCGCTGCAGGCCACGCCGGTGATGAACCACTCCTACACCGAGGTCGGTGGCAAGCCCGCCCTGGTCACGCCGGAACACGTCAACCTGGGCATCGCCATCGACCTGGTCAAGGGCTCCTCGCGCCAGCTGGTCGTCGTCGCGATCAAGCAGGCCGAGACGATGGACTTCAGCCAGTTCTGGCTCACCTACGAGGACCTCATCCGGCGCGCCMGGACAAACAAGATCACCGCCGACGACTTCGCCGGCGTGACGATCACGCTGACCAACCCCGGCGGTATCGGTACCGTGCACTCGGTGCCCCGCCTGATGCAGGGCCAGGGAACGATCGTCGGGGTCGGCGCGATGGAGTACCCGGCCGAGTTCCAGGGCGCCTCCCAGGAGACCCTGTCGAGACTGGCCGTCTCAAAGATCATCACCCTGACCAGCACCTACGACCACCGGATCATCCAGGGTGCGCAGTCCGGCGAGTACCTGCGCCGCATCCACCAGCTGCTGCTGGGCGCGGACGACTTCTACGAGGAGGTCTTCCGCTCACTGCGCGTCCCGTACGAGCCGGTGCAGTGGGTCGCCGACATCACCTCGTCCCACGAGGGCGATCTCGACCACGGCACCCGGGTGCTGGAACTGATCCACGCCTACCGGGTCCGCGGCCACCTGATGGCCGACACCAACCCGCTCGAGTTCGCCATCCGCAGCCACCCCGACCTCGACATCATCAGCCACGGGCTGACCCTGTGGGACCTCGACCGCGAGTTCCCCGTCGACGGCTTCGCCGGCCAGCGGACGATGACCCTGCGCGACATCCTGGGCGTCCTGCGGGACTCCTACTGCCGCCGGGTCGGCATCGAGTACATGCACATCCAGGAGCCGGACGAGCGGGTCTGGATCCAGCAGCGGGTCGAACGCTCCGCCGAGCGCCCCGACCCCGCCGAGCAGTTGCACGTCCTCGAACGTCTTGGCGCGGCCGAGGCGTTCGAGTCCTTCCTGCAGACCAAGTACGTCGGGCAGCGGCGTTTCTCCCTCGAAGGCGGGGAGTCGGCGATCCCGCTGCTGGACGAGGTCCTGCAACGGGCCGCCGAGGCCGGCATGGACGAGGTCGCCTTCGGGATGGCCCACCGCGGCCGCCTCAACGTCCTGGCGAACATCATCGGCAAGTCCTACCGGCAGATCTTCGCCGAGTTCGAGGGGTACGTCGACCCGCAGACCGCGCACGGCTCGGGTGACGTCAAGTACCACCTCGGCGCCGAGGGCGCCTACACCACCCTCGACGGCCGCCAGGTGGCGGTCTCCCTGGTGTCCAACCCCTCCCACCTGGAGGCGGTCGACCCGGTGCTCGAAGGTGTCGTCCGCGCCAAACAGGACCTGCTCAACAAGGGCCCGGAGGGCTTCACCGTCCTGCCCGTGCTCATCCACGGGGATGCCGCCTTCGCCGGCCAGGGCGTGGTCGCCGAGACCCTGAACCTCTCCCAGCTGCGCGGCTACCGCACCGGCGGCACCGTGCACGTCGTCATCAACAACCAGGTCGGGTTCACCACCTCGCCGGTCTCCAGCCGGTCGTCGGTGTACGCCACCGACGTCGCCCGGATGGTGCAGGCCCCGATCTTCCACGTCAACGGGGACGACCCCGAGGCGTGTGTGCGCGTCGCGCGGCTGGCCTTCGAGTTCCGGCAGGCGTTCCACAAGGACGTCGTGATCGACATGGTGTGCTACCGGCGGCGTGGCCACAACGAGATGGACGAGCCGTCGTTCACCCAGCCGCTGATGTACGACACCATCGCCACCAAGCGGTCGGTGCGCAAGCTCTACACCGAGGCGTTGATCGGCCGTGGCGACATCACCCCGGCCGAGGCCGAGCAGGCCATGAAGAACTACTCGGCGCAGCTGGAGAAGGCGTTCGCGGAAACCCGCGACACCACCAGCCGGCCGGCCAGCCAGCCCCGGCTGGTGACGACCCCGGCGGAGGCCGCCGCCGCGGCCGCCGTGTCCACCGCCGTGTCACTGGACGTCGTCAAGAAGATCATCGACACCCAGACCACGCTGCCGGATGGCTTCACCGTCCACCCGAGGCTGCGCCCGCAGCTCGAGCGCCGGGCCCAGATGGTCGCCACCGGGGCGATCGACTGGGCGTGCGCCGAGACCATCGCGTTCGGCTCGATCCTGCTGGACGGGCGGCCCATCCGCCTCGCCGGGCAGGACAGCCGGCGCGGCACCTTCGGCCAGCGGCACGCCGTCCTGGTCGACCGGCACACCGGCGAGGAGTACTCGCCGCTGAAGTCGCTGGAGGTCGAGTCGGGCGCCGGCACCTTCTACGTCCACGACTCGCTGCTGTCCGAGTTCGCCGCGATGGGCTTCGAGTACGGCTACTCGGTGGCCCGGCCGGACGCGCTCGTGCTGTGGGAGGCCCAGTTCGGTGACTTCGCCAACGGCGCCCAGTCGATCATCGACGAGTTCATCGCGGCGGGCGAGGCCAAGTGGGGGCAGCGCAGCGCGGTCGGCCTGCTGCTCCCGCACGGCTACGAGGGCCAGGGGCCGGACCACTCCTCGGCGCGCGTCGAACGCTTCCTCAGCCTGTGCGCCGAGAACAACATGCTGGTGTCGGCCCCGTCCAGCCCGGCGAGCTACTTCCACCTGCTGCGCCGGCAGGCGCTCTCGCCCGTGCGCCGCCCGCTGGTCGTCTTCACCCCCAAGTCGATGCTGCGGCTGAAGGCGGCGACGTCGACGGTCGAGGAGCTGACCGGCGGGTCGTGGCTGCCGGTCATCGACGACGCGAGCGTCGATGACCACGCCGGCATCCGCCGGGTGCTGCTGTCCAGTGGGAAGGTCTACTACGACCTGCTGGCCACGCGGACCAAGAAGGAGATCACCGACACCGCGCTCGTCCGGGTCGAACAGCTCTACCCGACCCCGGTCGCGGAGCTGCGCGCGGTGTTGGCGACCTACCCGAACCTCACCGAGGTGACCTGGGTGCAGGAGGAACCCGCCAACCAGGGTGCCTACCCGCACATGGCCATCCATCTGCCGGAGGCGCTGCCCGCCGGCCTGGTGCTGCGCCGGGCCTCCCGTAACGCGTCGGCCGCGCCAGCCTCCGGCTCCTCCTCGCGGCACGAGAAGGAGCAGGCGGAGCTGCTCGGACAGGCGTTCGCCGGTTAGCCTTCCCTCTCATCTCAGCGTGGCTGTCATCTCAGCGTGGGGCGGAGTACGCGGTGTATTTCACCGACCGGGGTGTCGAGGAGCTGTCGCAGCGTCGCGGTGAGGAGTCCGTGACGCTCGACTGGCTCGCCGACCAGTTGCGCACGTTCGTCGACCTGCATCCCCAGTACGAGGACGCGGTCGAGGAACTGGCCACCTACCTGGCCCGCCTCGACGACCTGGACGACTGAGGCGGACGGCCGGCATAGCGGCAGGGGCACCCGTTCCCTGGCCACCGCGCCGGCCAGCCGGCCTCCCACGGTGCGGCYCCCCGAGCCGAACAGCCGAAAGAAAAAGGCAGGGACAGACCGATTTCGATCTGCCCCCTGCCTTTTTCGTACCGTTTTTCGCCTGTTTCAGATGGTTCAAATGATCCAGACAGCTCAGACGGTGAGGACGAGCTTGCCGAAGACGTCCCCGCGGACGAGTTTCGCGAACGACGCGCGAGCGTCGGCGAGCGGACGGACGTCGTTGACGAGCGGGCGGACCCCGGTCCGGTCGATGAAGGCGGCGAGTTCGGCCAGCTCGTCCCGGGTGCCCATGGTGGAGCCGACGACGGAGAGCTGGAGGAAGAACAGCCGGTTGAGCTCGGCTGGTGGGTTGGCACCGGTGGTCGTGCCCGAGCAGACGATCCGGCCGCCGGGCCGTAGCGACCRCAGGGAGTGTCCCCAGGTCGCCGCCCCCACGGTCTCGATCACCGCGTCGACCTTGACCGGCAGCCGCGCGCCGGGCTCGAACGCCTCGTCCGCACCGATCTTCAGTGCCCGCTCCCGCTTGGCGGCGTCTCTGGAGGTGACGAGAACGGTGTGGCCGGCGGCCTTCCCGAGGATGATCGCGGCCGTGGACACCCCGCCGCCGGCGCCCTGCACCAGCAGGGTTCCGCCCCCGGCGGCCGGCAGCGCGGACCGGTGGACGACCATCCGGTAGGCCGTCAGCCACGCGGTCGGCAGGCAGGCGGCCTCCTCGAACGACAGCGAGGGCGGCTTGGGCACCAGGTTGCGCCGCGGTACCGCCACCGCCTCGGCCAGGGTGCCGGGGTACAGCTCCGAGAGCAGCGTCCGCCGCGGGTCGAGGGTCTCGTCCCCGCCGCCGGCGGCCGGGTCACCGATGACCGCGTGGACGATCACCTCGTCGCCGTCCGCGCTCACCCCGGCCGCGTCGCAGCCGAGGATCATCGGCAGCCTGTCCGCGGGCAGCCCGACCCCGCGCAGACTGAAAAGATCATGATGGTTGAGCGTCGCGGCCCGGACGGACACGGTCGTCCAACCGTCGGGGACGTCGGGGGCGGGCTGCTCACCGACGTCCAGAGCAGAGAGGGGGTCGTCGGCGTTCTGGGACACAGCGGCGACAGCGAGCACCAACCAACAGTAAAGCCACGGCCGGCGTGACGCTCGTGATCACATCGATCGGGAGGAGTGGCCGGAATTTTCTCCATCCACATCCATCGGAAAAACAACAAATAAACTACTAGATAACTACACACACATGAAAAACCATGTGCGCTACACCGCCTGCGTCGCACGACAGGGGCGGCTGTGCTCCACTCTTCAACGTGACGACACACAGGCGGGTGCAGGAGCCCAGCTCGGGTGTGTCCCGGTGGTTCCGCCGGAGACAGCAAATACCCGTGTCGGTGGCCGATCCTGCGCCAACCGCTTACGCCGACGGCACCACGATCGTCGTTTCCGTGACGGATTTCGTCTCCTGCACCTACAAGGGATGCGGAACGCTGCGGCCGCTGGCGGAAGTGTCCGAGAACCGGCAGTGCCCCGGCTGCGGCCGGGTCTGAGCGGCCCGCTCCGACCGCGGCCAGGGTGACGGGAGGCCGGGGCCCGGTGGCGGCGCGGCGGACGGCCTGTCCCGGCTGTCCGAGGCCGCCGCAGGACGCCTCCGCGGTACGACCCCGGCCGGGGGCCCCACGCGCCACCGGCCACGCGCCGGCCGACAGCACATCCACCAGCGGCGCGTGGTGCGTCTACCGGCGGGCCACCCCGTCGGCGTGTGCCTGGCGGGCCACCGCGGCGGCGACCGCCGGCGCCACCCGGTCGTCGAAAACGCTCGGGATGATGTGCTCCTCGGTCAGCTCGTCCGCGATCACAGCGGCGAGCGCGTCCGCCGCCGCCAGCTTCATCGACTCGGTGATCCGGCTCGCGCGCACGTCCAGCGCCCCGCGGAACACACCGGGGAAGGCCAGCACATTGTTGATCTGGTTCGGGTAGTCGCTGCGCCCGGTGGCGACGACCCGGGCATGCCGGCGCGCGACCTCCGGATCGACCTCGGGGTCGGGGTTCGCCATCGCGAACACGATCGAGTCCGGCGCCATCGAGGCCACGGCCGCCTCGGGCACCGTGCCCGAGGACAGGCCGAGGAAGACGTCCGCCCCGGCCAGCGCGGCGTTGATCGAACCGGAGATCCCGGCTCGGTTGGTCGTGGCCGCGATCTCCGCCTTGACCGGGGTGAGATCGGCCCGGTCCGGGTGCAGGATCCCCCGGCTGTCACCGACCGCGATGTCCCCGATGCCGGCGGCGAGCAGGATACGGGTCACCGCCAGGCCCGCGGCGCCCGCGCCGGAGACCACCGCGCGCAGGTCGTCCAACCGCCGGCCGGTCAGCCGCGCCGCGTTCTCCAGCGCGGCGAGCGCCACGATCGCCGTCCCGTGCTGGTCGTCATGGAAGACCGGGATGTCGAGACGGTCCTGGAGCAGCCGTTCGACGGCGAAGCAGCGCGGCGCGGAGATGTCCTCCAGGTTGATGCCGCCGAAACTGGGCGCCAGCCGGGCGACCGTCTCCACGATCTGCTCGGTGTCGGTGCAGTCCAGGCAGATCGGGATCGCGTCCACCCCGGCGAACTGTTTGAACAGCGCCGCCTTGCCCTCCATGACCGGCAGGGCCGCGGCCGGGCCGATGTTGCCCAGCCCCAGCACGGCGGTGCCGTCGGTCACCACCGCGACGACGTTCGACCGCCAGGTGAAGTCGTCCGCCAGGCCCGGCTCGTCCGCGATGGCCGTGCAGACCCGCGCGACCCCGGGGGTGTAGGCAAGCGAAAGATCCTCCCGGTCGTTCAGCGGGACGGTCAGCGCAATGCCGATCTTGCCACCCCTGTGCAGGGTGAACACGGGGTCGATGTCACGGGCCAGCGACCCCGGCCCATCCGACTMGACGGCGGGCCGGGGCACGGCCGGCGGCAGATCCCCCAGCGCGTCGGGAACGGCCTGGTTGACAGAATGATCGGTTGTGGCAGTCATCACTACTCCCTCGGACGAGATGCCTCGACGGGTGGGAGGCGTGGACGGCAGGTCCGGGGATCGCCCGGGGATGCCTTCCAATATGACATGCGGGCCCCGCCGCCTCCTGCGCGGACACCCCATGTCCTCGACTGAAGCATGCGCGTGCCCCGGGTGTCCCGAATAGTTTTTGTGGCCGGCCCGGCGTACCGGAACACCAATGGATCGATACCGGAACAGGCACGGACCAACGGTGACCAGCAGCGATCAGCGGCGATCAGCGATGGCCGGCGCTGGCCGGCGTGGTCCTCGTGCGCCGGCCGGGATGCCCACCTGGCAGGTGGGGGCGCATTGGCCCCCATGGGGCATCGTTACCGGGTACGGTGCGCGTTCGTGGAGGTTCACGAACTCGAGATAGCCGGCGCCTGGGTGTTCACCCCCCGCCAGCACACCGACGACCGGGGCACCTTTCTGGAGTGGTTCCGGTCCGAGACCGTGGTCGAGGCGGTCGGCCACCCGCTCCACCTCVCCCAGGCGAACCACAGCGTGAGCCGGCGCGGGACGCTGCGCGGCATCCACTACGCCGCCGTACCGCCCAGCCAGGCCAAGTACGTCACCTGCGTCCATGGCCGGGTTCTCGACTGTGTGGTCGACATCCGGCTCGGTTCGCCGACATACGGAACGCACCAGGCGGTGCTGCTCGACGACGTGGACCGCAAGGGCCTCTACCTCGCCGAAGGACTCGGCCACTCCTTCATGGCGCTCACCGACAACGCGGCGATATCGTACATCTGTTCGACGCCCTACAGCCCCGCGCGCGAGTACGGCATCGACCCGCTCGACCCCGACCTGACGCTGCCCTGGCCGCGGGACGTGACTCCGCTGCTGTCCGAGAAGGACGCGCGGGCTCCGTCGCTGAAGGAGGCGGAGGCCGCCGGCCTGCTGCCGTCCTACAGCGCGTGCACGGCCTACTACGAGACCCTGCGGATCCAGGCGGGCCGCGGCCAGTAACGTGCGATCACCCGGCCCAGCACGTCCTCGGCCGGGACCGAGCCGAACGTCGCGCTGTCGGTGCCGGCCGCCACGTTGTCGGATCGCAGCCACCACGACCCGTCCGGCTCGACGAAGGCGGCCCGTTTCACCCCGAGCCCACGGCCGGGTAACCGTGCGACGACCACGTCACCCACTCGTGGCGACATTCCCCACAGGACCACGCACGCGTCCCCGTCCCGCAGCGTCGGTGTCATGGAGCGGCCGCTGACGGAGACCATCCGCACGGCAACATGTCGGCCCACCCGGGTAAGTTGCCACAAGGTGGAGCCATGCATCGACACCATCCGAGGGCCGCTGGGGCACGTCCGCGGCGTCCCGGCCTTCGACCAGGCGGCATGCGYACCCACCCGAGAGTTGCCTCAGGCGTCCAACGAGACGAGAAGGGATGGCAGCATGAGCCTCCTACGTCCGAAGACAACGGTCAGCGCCCACTGTGATCTGCCCTGTGGAGTCTACGACCCGGCCCAGGCGAAGATCGAAGCGCAGTCCGTGAAGGCGATCCAGGAGAAATACCAGAGCAACGACGACCCGGCCTTCCGCGCTCGCGCCCTGACCATCAAGGAGGAGCGGGCGGACCTGGTCAAGCAGCACCTGTGGGTGYTGTGGACCGATTACTTCAAGCCCAACCACCTCGAGAAGTACCCCGAGCTCCACGACCTGTTCTGGCAGGCCACCAAGGCGGCCGGGGCGGCCGGCGCCAAGGGCTCGGTCGACCCGGCCGACGGGCAGAAACTGCTCGACCTCATCGAGCGGATCTCCACGATCTTCTGGGAGACCAAGGCCGCATAGGCCGCATGGCCGCGCGGGACACCCACATCCAGGCCACACGTGTGGGCCATGTGGGCCGCGTAACCTCCGCGCAGGGATCCGGGAACCCGGGCTTCCGGCACCACGAGTTGGCATGACCGGAACAAGCATGACTGCCTGTTGCCGGCTCGCTGGTGGCCCGGGGAACCGGGCTCTGCGCGATACGGCCCGGCCCGGCCGGTCGCGACAATGAAGATCTACCGGACCGGAAGATCTACCAGGCTGGCCGCGGAGCATGCCACAGAGCACGCTGCCACTACTGCTGATCACAATCCCGGCTCCGGCCGGAGCCCGCGGGCAGGAGCATCCCCGAACGACGACGGGACGTAGTCGGCATCACCCACACAATCCTCAGAATCGATCACCCGACCTGCGGTGGCGCCTCGGCACTGGGTACGGTGGTCTCCACGTGGCATGAACTGGGCACGGACGTCTCCAGCCTTGACCGGCACGACCGCTGCCCAGGTGGGGGTCAAGAGATCAAATGGGATACGGAATCACAAGGCACACAAGGGGGTAACACCGTGGACACAACGCCGAGGACCGAAACCACCAGCGGTCAGGGCGGTGTCCCCGGGACAGGGGTCCCCGGTGGACGGCTGCGAGACGTCGTCCAGCTCACCCTGCCCGCCGCGAGTGCCTACCTGTCGGTCCTGCGGACCGCCACGGCATCGCTGGCGGCCCGCGCGGACTTCACCCTCGACGACATCGAGGACCTGCGGATCGCCGTCGACGAGGCATGCGCTCTGCTGCTGCTGTCGGCCGTTCCCGGTTCGGGCCTGGAATGCACCTTCGAGCTCTCCCCCGGCGTCATCGACGTCTCGGTCACGGTGCTCAGCCTGGACGGCGAGCCACCGTCCGTCGAGACGTTCGCCTGGACGGTCCTGACCGCGCTGGCCGACGAGGTGTCCTCTTCCGTGGACGCGGACTCGCGAGTCACCATCGTGCTACGCAAGCGACGCGGGATACCCGAGGAACACATCCACAGTCCCCGGGCCGCGGCGCCCGAAACACCAGCGCCCGCGGCAGCGGCCCCCATGGCACCGTGGACCGAGAACGCCGGCGCGCCGGCCACCGGACCGGTGGGCACGCCGTGACCGCAGGGCGTACCCGACCGTTTCAGGACGCCGTGGCCACGACCAGGCAACGCTCGAAGGCCTTTCTCGACGACAGCCACGATCTTTTCCTCGCCGCGGACGAGGAGGCCACGGACGAGACGTCGCCCGGCACGCCGGTGGCGGAGGCCGCCCTGACGCCACGCTCGCCCAGGYGGGCGACGGTCGCGGCCCAGGGCCATCCCAAAAATGATCACTCCAACCCCGATGCCGACGCCGGTCATTCCGGCCATGACCATCCCGGTGAGACCAACGACCGGGTGCGTGCCCGGGAGCTGTTCACCCAACTGGTCGCCCTTCCCGAGGGGGACCAGCAGCGAGCCGAGATCCGCGACCAGCTCGTCCGGATGCACCTGCCGCTCGTCGAGTACCTCGCGCGCCGTTTCCGCAACCGCGGCGAGCCCCTGGACGATCTGACCCAGGTGGCGACGATCGGCCTGATCAAGTCGGTGGACCGCTTCGATCCCGAGCGTGGCGTGGAGTTCTCCACCTACGCGACGCCGACGATCGTCGGCGAGATCAAACGGCACTTCCGGGACAAGGRCTGGGCGATCCGGGTCCCGCGGCGGCTCCAGGAACTCAAGCTGGCGCTGACCAAGGCCACCTCGGAACTCTCCCAGACGCTCGGCCGCTCACCGACGGTCAGCGAGATCGCGGCTCATCTCCAGATGAGCGAGGAGGAGGTGCTGGAGGGCCTGGAGTCCGCCAACGCCTACTCGGCGGTCTCCCTGGACGCACCGGACTCCGGCGACGACGAGGCCCCGGCGGTGGCCGACACCCTGGGCGTCCAGGACGAGTCCCTCGAGGGAGTCGAGTACCGGGAGTCGCTCAAGCCGCTGCTGGAGAAGCTGCCCCCACGGGAGAAGCGCATCCTGCTGCTGCGGTTCTTCGGCAACATGACCCAGTCGCAGATCGCCACCGAGCTCGGGATCTCCCAGATGCACGTCTCGCGGCTGCTCGCCCGCACGCTGGCCCAACTGCGCCGCGGCCTGCTGGACGACACCTGACGAGCGTTCACCGCGCGGCCAGGCGGCTGCCGCTCGGCCCCCTCGCTCCCGGCCGAGCGGGCCGCCCCCGGCGGCGGTGGCCCGCTCGTGCCAGATCGTGCCAGGTCATTCAGAGGAACCACCCGGGCCCGTGGGCTGGTGCGGGCGGTAGGCACCGGCCAGACCGATCAGCACCAGCACCCCGACCGGGACCACGACCAGCGGGACACCCTCGCCATAGCGGTGGGCCTGCAGAAGGCCAACAGCAACCGGAATACACAAAATTTGAACAACAACAAGCGGAGAACGGGCCCACTGTCGGCGCGCGAGCAACGCCCATGTGAGCAGCCACAGAACAACTCCGGCGACAACCGCGAACAGGCCGCCGAGCTCGGCCCGGCCCCGGTCGTCGGTGTCCGCGCCGAAACCCCGCACCACCAGAAAGACGCCGAGGGAGACGAGTAACAGCCCCTCGGCGGCCAGCAGTACCACGGCGGCCCGCAACGCGCGTACGGCACGCCGGGCGCCATGCCGGGCATCGTCGTGTTGTCGACCGCCCGCCGGCGTCGGTATGATCCGCTCGGATCCAGCCCTGGAACCCACATGCCGACAGTACGTGTTCCCCACGGCCACGTAACCCCGGTGGGTATGCCTGACGGGCCCCCACCTGACACGCGGATGTCCGCCGGCGTCGGGATTCCACCGGTCACGGGATTCCACCGGTGGCAAGAATTACGTCATGACRCCTGGAAAGCCCTGAACGGCTAACGTAGACATCATGCGTGCGCTGCTGGTCGTTAACCCCCTCGCCACGGCTACGACCCAGCGCATCCGGGATGTCCTGGTCAGTGCCCTGGCCGCCGATCTGCACCTGGAGACCGTCRCCACCAAGGGCCGCGGCCACGCCATCGAACTCGCCGAGCGCGCCACCGACGCCGGTGTCGACCTCGTCGTCGCCTTCGGCGGCGACGGAACGGTCAACGAGATCGCCAACGGTCTCCTGCGGGCGGGGCCGGTTCCGGGCGCGCCCGCGCTGGCTGTGGTGCCCGGTGGGAGCACCAACGTCTTCGCCCGCGCGCTCGGCTACTCCGCCTCCCCGGTGGAGGCCACCGGAGAACTCCTGGAGGCACTGCGCGAAGGCCGCAGTCGCCGGATCGGCCTCGGGCACGCCACCTTCACCAGCCGGTCGGGCATCAGCCAGTCCCGCTGGTTCATGTTCTGCGCCGGCCTCGGCGTGGACGCGGCCGTGGTCGAACGGGTGGAGCGCAAGCGGGTACGCGGACGCCGCAACACCCCGGGGCTGTACCTGCGCTCGGCACTCGGGCAGTTCGTCCGTGGCGCCGGGCGCCACCGTCCGCCCATCACCATCACCACCGACGAACCGGGCCAGACCGCCGGGGCAGCCAGGGCAGCCGGGGCAGCCGGGGCAGCCGCCGACGGTGCCGACCCGGGCACCGCGCGGCCCGGCACCGTCCAGGCCGTCGTGGTGTGCAACACGACGCCCTGGACGTATCTCGACTCCCGGCTGGTACGTGCCTGTCCGGCGGCCTCGTTCGACACCGGCCTGGATCTTCTCGGCCTGCGCCGGCTGACGCTCGCGCGGACGGCCCACGCCGGCCTGCAGATGCTGCACAGCGCTCGAGGCCCCCACGGCAAGAACGTCCGTGCGCTGCACGACCAGCACACGATCACGTTGAYGGCCGCGCGCGAGCTGCCGTTCCAGATGGACGGCGAGTACATCGGCCCGCAGGCTCAGGTGACGCTGCGATCCGAGCCGAGGGCGCTGCGCGTCATCGTC
This sequence comes from Protofrankia sp. BMG5.30, assembly GCF_001983005.1. NCBI lineage: Bacteria > Bacillati > Actinomycetota > Actinomycetes > Frankiales > Frankiaceae > Protofrankia > Protofrankia sp. BMG5.30. The sequence goes on from NZ_MOME01000001.1 coordinate 55,815, forward strand.
TGAGACGGACGCGAACGTCCGCTCAGGCCGCTCCCCGGCCCAGTCCTCGGACGACCTCGGCCGGGTCGTCGCAGATCACCCCGTCCACACCGGCGGCCCGCAGCCGGTCGGCGTCCCGCACCGAGGTGACCGTCCAGGTCACCAGGCCCACGCCGGCTGCCCGGGCCCGTTCGGGCACGTCCGGGGAGCCGAGCACCGAGGAGATGTGGGCGTGCAGCTCCTGATGGCCGGCGGAGCGCACATAGGCGATGCCGCCGCTGACCGACATCCGCGGCATGGTGAGGAACGCGGTGGACACGCCGATCCCGGCGTCGCGCACCGCCTCGATCGCGAACCAGTCGAACGAGGAGACGGTCACGGCCCCGGACGCGCCGCCGGAGGTCCGGGTGAGCCCACGGGAGCGCAGGAGTTCGACCAGGGCCCGGGCGGTCCGTTCCCGGGGGGCGTCGAAGTCGGGCTGGCCCGGCTGATTCTTGATCTCGAGGACGAGGCGGCCGCGGCCGTCCCAGGCGTCGAGGATCTCGGCCAGGGTGGGCACACCCAGACCGGTGAGCTCGCGGGTCGTCCGGCGTATCACGGCCCGGCCGGTCAGCCGCCCCGGCAGCCGAGGATCATGGACGCAGACCAGATCCCCGTCGGCGCTGCGCCGTACGTCCACTTCGATACCATCAGCGCCGGCGCGCAACGCGGCRTCCACCGCCTCAGATGTGTTCTCCGGACCGGGAACCCGGCTACCGCGGTGACCAAGAACCTGCATGCGCCAACGATGCCATCACGGCCACGCCCCCGGTAACGCCAGGGCCGCCGAGGCCAGCTGCGTCGAAACGCCAAAAGCGGCGTGATCACGGCTTGGTACGCCCATGAGCCGGAAGCCAGCCAGAGATCCGGGAGGCCCGGACTCGGGAACTGAGCGAGAAACCCAGGATGACAACCTCGAATGCCAATTCGGCATGTTGTCCGCCTCTGCCGGGCGTGCGTGTTCACTGAGTTGGCGGTACTAGGACGGTCTGTGTGTCGCTGTCGTCTGATCCGCCGCAAAGAGTGGTCCACCTGTGTCTCTAACGGACGAAGCCAGGTGGTCAGGGGTCGGTAAGGGGCGGGAAGCCACTTGCAGGTCCTTGCGCCCATGCCAGTTGCGGTGGGAGGGTGGCGAATGTCCGAGGTGGATGGACCCACACACCTCGGGTTCACACGCGACGGTGCATCCGGTTGAAAGATCGAGAAGCCGCGCGGACCCGGCAGCCGTTTGGCCGCCGGAAAGTGCGACACAACCGTGGCGGCTCGTAAAGCGTCTCACGTGCAGTGTGGCCCGAGACGAGAGAGGGAGTTGTACGCATGGACTGGCGCCACAGAGCGCTCTGTCGCGACGAGGATCCCGAGCTCTTCTTCCCGATCGGTACTACCGGTCCGRCTGAACGCCAGGTCGAAGAAGCAAAGGCCGTCTGCCGGCGGTGTGCTGTGACAAGTGATTGCTTGAGCTGGGCTCTTGACACCGGGCAGGACTCCGGGGTCTGGGGCGGTTTGAGCGAGGATGAACGCCGAGCGCTCAAACGCCCAGCGCGCACCCGCGTTCRCACCGCCTGAGCAGTATCCACCAGCACCACACCAGCTCGAGCCGTACGACGACTTCCCAGATGGCCATGCCGTGAGGTATCGGTCACCGGGGTGCTGTCGTGCGCCTTGGAGCTGCTCCTGTCCGTGTCCGCATCGTTTGCCAGCGAAGCCGACGGAACTCGCTGTACCGGTGTTGAGACGGCAGGAAACGACAGGCCAGGACGGGGTGGGACGGCGCCAGGCACGGTGGTGCTGTACCCACCTCGACGGTCCTCATAACACCGATCTTGGAAAAATTTTTCAGTCCCGCAACGGGATGGAGAGCAGGGCCTCGGTGCCACGCTCCGCTCCCGCCTGAAGACGGATTGCTCCCTGCATCTCACCGAGGACGAGCTGGCGCACGATCTGCAGACCGAGCCGGGGAGAGTGCTCCAACTGGAAGTCCTCAGGCAACCCGGCGCCGTTGTCGGCGACCACCACGTCCAGCCGGTCGGGATACCGCCGGACCCGCAGCTCGATCGAACCAGCGGAACCATCGAACGCATGTTCGACGGCATTCTGTAGAAGCTCGGAAAGCACAAGTGCCAGCGGCGTGGCAAGCTCACCGGGCAGCCGGCCGAACGATCCCCTGCGGGTCGTGCTCGCCCGGGTCCCGGTCGAAGCCAGATCCACTGTCACCGATGTGATCTGGTCGGCGATCTCGTCGAAGGGCACCGACTCGCCGAGGCTCTGCGAAAGGGTCTCGTGCACGACGGCGATCGAAGTCACCCGCCGCACCGACTCCCGCAATGCCAGGCGTGCCTCGTCCACCTTGGTACGACGCATCTGCAGGCGCAACAGGGCCGCGACCGTCTGCAGGTTGTTCTTCACCCGATGGTGGATCTCGCGGATGGTCGCGTCCTTGCTCAGCAGCTGCGCCTCCCGGCGCCGCAGATCCGAGACATCGCGGACGAGGACCAGCACCTCACGGGTGGCGCCGGGAAACAGCGGGATCGCGCGCAGCAGCACCACCGTGCTCCCGACCGCGAGCTCCACCTCGACCGGCCGGCGACGCCCGATCGCGTGCCACACGGCCGGCGTGGTCGCGGGCAGGTTCAGCGTCCGGTGCACCGAGCGCAGGTCCTCACCGGTGACGTTGCCGGTGTAACCGAGGCGGCGGTACGCCGACAGCGCGTTCGGACTGGCGAAAATGACCTTCCCCGAGCCGTCCAGACGCAGCATCCCGTCACCGACGCGCGGCGCCTCGGGCAACTCGGCGTTGCTGCCCCGGAACGGGAACGCCCCCTCGGCGATCATCAGTGCCAGGTTGTTCGCGCACTGCAGGTACGCCGACTCCAGCGCGCTCGGCGTCCGGGTGGTGGCCAGGTTGGTGTCCCGCGCCAGCACGGCGATGACCCGGTCGGAGTGCAGGACCGGAATCGCCTCGGTACGCACCGGCACCCCGCCGTCCCATTCCGGCTCACCCTCACGGGCGATCCGGCGCTCGCGCCACGAGTTCTGCACCACCCACCTGTTGATCACAACGCTGCCGACCTCGTCGTTGTGGTACGCCGTCGGCCCGGTGGTCGGCCGCACCTGCGCGACCACCAGGAACTCGGCCCCCGGGCCGGCTCCGCCGCGGGCCGCCGTGGCCCGGCTGGGCACGAGCAGCAGCAGGTCCGCGAAGGACAGGTCGGCCAACAGCGCCCAGTCGGCCACCAGGGCGTGCAGGTGGTCGATGTCGTCCGCACCAAGATCGGTGCTCTCGCGTAGAAGGTCCGCCAGCGTTCCCACGCAGGCAGACTGCCAGACGCGGCGCCGGCTCGGAGCATGTGTGCCCGATCAGCTTTCCCGGATCCCGGCACCGCCATGATCCGGCCACTCTCCCGACAACGCGAAAATCATGATCGAATCATCTCTGACGCCAGCGGCTTTGTGTCTCCGGCAGCGCGACAAACCACGATCGCGCTGCCTTCGAGCGAGCCAGCTGAGCGTCTCCGGCAGCGCGACAAACCACGATCGCGCTGCCTTC
>NZ_MOME01000002.1:0-40184 GCF_001983005.1 Protofrankia sp. BMG5.30
GTCTCCGGCAGCGCGACAAACCACGATCGCGCTGCCTTCGAGCGAGCCAGCTGAGCGTCTCCGGCAGCGCGACAAACCACGATCGCGCTGCCTTCGACGGACCGACTTGCGTGTCTCCGGCAACACGAAAACCATGATCGCGTCGCCTTTGACCTAGGCTTCCTGGTGTGCATCCGCATACCACCAAGGCGGTCGCCGATCCGCTTGGCTGGCTGGACAGCCATGCCCGGCGCCGGGAAGAGGCCGGGCTGCGCCGGGTCGTGCGCCCACGTGCGCCCGACTCAGGGGCGCCGGGCGACCCGGCACGCGGGGATCCCACCCGCCTGCTGGACCTGGCCGGCAACGACTACCTGGGCCTGTCCCGCCACCCCGAGGTGATCGAGGGCGGGGTGCGGGCACTGCGCACCTGGGGTGCGGGCTCCACCGGGAGCCGGCTGGTCACCGGGACGACCACCCTGCACGGCGACCTTGAAGACGCCCTCGCCGAGCACACCGGCTTCGCCGCGGCGCTGGTCTTCGCCTCCGGGTATGCGGCCAACCTGGGTGTGCTCACCTCGCTCACCGGGCCCGAGGACCTCATCGTCTCGGACGAGCGCAACCACGCGTCACTGGTGGACGCCTGCCGGCTGTCCCGGGCACAAGTGATCATCGTCCCGCACGCCGACGTCGAAGCGGTCGACGCGGCGCTGGCCGAACGGTCGTGGCAACACGCGGTCGTGGTCACCGACTCGGTGTTCTCCGCCGACGGCGATCTGGCCCCGCTGGCCGCGCTGCACACGGTCGTCCGCTCCCGCGGCGCGCTGCTGGTCGTGGACGAGGCCCACAGTCTCGGCGTCGTCGGCCCCGGCGGGCGAGGCGCGCTCGCGGACGCCGGGCTCGCCGGCGAGCCGGACGTGGTCGCCACCGTCACCCTGTCCAAGGCGCTGGGCAGCCAGGGCGGTGCCGTGCTGGGCCCGCCAGCCGTACGCGCGCACCTCATCGACACCGCCCGCACGTTCATCTTCGACACCGGCCTGGCGCCGGCCTGCGCCGGCGCGGCGCTCGCCGCGCTCGGAATCCTCACCACCACCCCGGATCTCGCGGACGGCGTCCGACGGCACGCCCGCCACCTGGCCGACCTCACCGGCGCGCCCCGACCGGCCGGCGCGGTCGTCTCGGTCGTCCTCGGTGAACCGGAACGCGCGGTGCGGGCGACGGAGATCTGCCGTGCGCACGGGGTGGCCGTCGGCTGCTTCCGCCCCCCGACCGTGCCCCCGGGCACGAGCCGGCTGCGGGTCGCGGCCCGCGCCAACCTCACCGCCACCGACCTGGCCCGGGCCGCCGACGCCTTCGCCGCGGCCATCGGCGCACCCGGCTGTCCCGGATGACGGTCCTCGTGGTGACGGGGACCGGGACGGGGGTCGGGAAGACGGTCGTCACCGCGGCGGTGGCCACCCTCGCCCGGGATCGGGGCATCGACGTCGCCGTGGTGAAGGCCGCCCAGACCGGCGTCGAGCCCGGTGAGCCCGGCGACCTCGACCATGTGCGCGCCCTGTCCGGGGTCGAGGAGCTGTACGAGTACGCCCGGTTCCCGGCGGCGCTGTCGCCGGCTGCCGCGGCCCGCCTGCACCGGCGTACCCCGGTGGAGCTCGGCGACGTCGCCCGGCATGTGGGCGAGCTCGCCGAGCGCCACCGGCTCGTCCTGGTGGAGGGTGCCGGCGGGCTGCTGGTCCGCTACGACGACGAGGGCAGCACCGTTGCCGACCTCGCCCGTACGCTGGCCGCGCCGGTGCTGCTGGTCAGCGAGGCCGGGCTCGGCTCGCTCAACACCACCGCGCTGACCCTGGAGGCGCTGGCCAACCGTGGGCTGGAACTCGCCGGGCTCGTCATCGGCTCCTGGCCGGCCAGCCCCGATCTCGCCTGTCGCTCGAACATCGTGGACATGGAAATGCTTGCCGCGCGTCCACTCGCCGGAGCGGTGCCAGCGGGGGCGGGGCACACCGACGCCGCGGCGTTTCGCGCCACCGCCCGGGCCTGCCTGGCGCCCGCTCTCGGCGGCACCTTCAACGCCCACGACTTCCGAGAGAGTCACAGACCGTGACTCTCTCGGTTCGTCAGCCATCCCGGGGACCTCGCGGACCTGGGCCACCCGGATCCTCGGACGAATCGACGGTCCGTAACCTACCTACCACAGGGAGACCGCTTTGCCGCCGTCAGTAGTCACCGTGCCCGTGCCCTCGCCGACGCAACCGCCGACACCGGCCCGGTCGGCGGCTGACCAACCAGCAGTCGACCAGCCGACAGCCGTCGGGCGACCCGGCGGGAACGCGCCGGTCACCGACATCCTCCAGGTCGCCCGTGAGCAGGTGCTGGAGCATGGCCAGGGGCTCTCCACCGAACAGACCCTTCAGGTGCTACGGCTCGACGAAGACCGGATCGGCGAGGCGCTGGCGCTGGCGCACGAGGTGCGGATGCGCTGGTGCGGCCCGGAAGTCGAGGTCGAGGGGATCGTCAGCCTCAAGACCGGCGGTTGCCCGGAGGACTGCCACTTCTGCTCCCAGTCCGGCAAGTTCGACTCACCGGTGCGCTCGGTCTGGCTGGACGTCCCGTCGCTGGTCGAGGCCGCGAAGGCGACCAGGGAGACCGGCGCGACCGAGTTCTGCATCGTCGCAGCCGTCCGGGGACCGGACAAGCGTCTGATGAGCCAGGTCCGGGCGGGGGTCGAGGCGATCCGCGCCGCCGTCGACATCAACATCGCCTGCTCGCTCGGGATGCTCACCCAGGAACAGGTGGACGAGCTCGCCGCGCTGGGCGTCCACCGCTACAACCACAACCTGGAGACGGCACGCTCGCACTTCCCCCAGGTCGTGACCACGCACAGCTGGCAGGAGCGGTGGGACACCTGCGAGATGGTGCGGGCCGCCGGCATGGAGCTGTGCTGCGGCGCCATCATCGGGGTCGGTGAGACGCTGGAGCAGCGAGCCGAACTCGCCGGCCAGCTCGCCGCGCTGGAACCCGACGAGGTCCCGCTGAACTTCCTCAACCCGCGGCCGGGCACACCGTTCGCCGATCTTCCGGTGGTCGGCCCGAAGGAGGCGTTGCGCACCATCGCCGCGTTCCGGCTCGCGCTGCCGCGCACCATCCTGCGCTACGCCGGCGGACGCGAGATCACTCTTGGCGATCTCGCTGTCGACGGGATGCTCGGCGGCATCAACGCGGTCATCGTCGGCAACTACCTCACCACGCTGGGACGGCCCGCCGAGGCAGATCTTGAAATGCTCGCCGACCTGAAGATGCCCATCAAGTCCATGCAGTCCACGTTCTGATCACAGGTCGTCCCGGTCGTTGCGGGCCGGACCGCAACGACCGGGACGACCGAGGCGCAGGGCGCGCCGGTGGAGCCGCGACCGGCCGCGCGGTGGTGGGTGGCGGGCCGGCGGGTCCGGGTAGAACGACCGAGGGTAGAACATCGGCTGGGCCGCTCGATGTTCTACCCTCGGAAGCATGACTACCGAGGGTCAGAGGCGCCACGATCACGCTTCTGCCGCACCCGGGGCGCCGACAGACCGCCGGCAGCCTGATCATGCTTCTGTCGCCCTCGGGGCCCCTCCCGGACCGGCACAGCCGATCCGGGAGGTCCGACGCAGCCCGCTCCCCGGGTCACCCGGTGCGGCGGAGACGACCTTCTGCGACCGGTGCGGGCGGCCGCTGGCCGACAGCGGRCACGACAGCTGCGTCCAGGCCCGGTTGCTGGAACCGCCACGGTTCTGCCAGACCTGCCGGCGGCGGATGATCGTCCAGGTCACCCCGACCGGCTGGACGGCCAGCTGCGTCGAACACGGCACGATCGCGGGCTGACCCCCAGCCCACTCGTCCCCGGGCCCGCTCGTCACAGGCCTGACGGTCAGGCCACCGGAAGCTGGTCGAGGAGGGCGATCAGATCGCCTTCCTGAACGACGTCCCCTTCCCGCACGGCGATCTGGGCGACCAGGCCGCCGTCCTCGCTGAGTACCGGGATCTCCATCTTCATGGAGTCGAGAATCACCAGCGTGTCACCGGCCGACACGGTGTCCCCGACACCGACCACGACCTTCCACACGTTGGCCACCATCTCAGCCCGAACTTCCTCGGCCACGGCTCCCCTTCCCTGTTCCGAGCGTTCCCGCTCCGGCGCGGACATGTGCACAGCGTGAGCGTAGTGTGCGTCGACGCCCGACCGCTGCGCGCCACGTCGACAAAGAAAGTCCCCGTTCGACCACCGATCCACCCAATTTCTTGACACGGTGGTAACAACTCCCGCCCCAGGCTCCCTCCKAGCCCACCAACGATCTTCGCTGGACGGACGGGAAACCGGCGCGGGCGGCCAGTCCGCACAGCCGGGGACGCGGCAGCGGAGAACCCGCGACGGCGACCCGGACATGCCGGAATGCCACGCCTGCGATCGAAGGCCCCGCGGACAACGCACACTACGAGTGTGTTCGTTCTCCTTGTGCTTGCCCTGGTGGGCGGTGTCACCGTGGGACTGATCCGCGGTGGCACGCTGGACGCTCTGGTTCGTGTCTATGTGTCACGCCCGWGGATGTTCGTGGCCACGATCGCGGCCCTGAGCGTGAGYCGGTTCATCCCCGGCCTGTACGCGGCCGCGTGGGTACTGGCCACGGTGGCGGTCGCGCTGTTCGCCGCGGCGAACTCCCGACTGCCCGGCGTCGGCCTGCTGTGGGCCGGGATCGCGCTGAACACCGTCGTGATCCTCGCCAACGGCGGTCAGATGCCGGTGTCACTGTGGGCGGCCGAACGGGCCGGCGTGTCCGCCAGCGAGATATACGCCTCCGCCCAGCACACACCGGGCGGTGACAACACCGTCCTGCGCCCGGCCACCGACGTGATCCCGCTGGCGTTCCCCGGCGCGGGGGCCGTCATCAGCATCGGCGACGTCCTGGCCGCCGCCGGCGTCGGCATGTTCGGCGCGGTCGCCCCGGTACGGGCACGCCGCACCCTGGAGTCCCGCCTGACCCCCAAATAGTGGCTTTGCCACTATTTGGGGACCCCTGGCGGAGTGGCTGGTCGTCGCGCGGGCTTATCGATCATCTGATGATGATCGATAAGGAAAAGGAGTGGGGCGTCCTGGGGGTCTCGCCGTGGGGGTCCTGGGGTCTCGCCGTGGGGGCGGGGGCTTCGGCCCACCAAGGCCCGTGGCCGGCCCGCGGTCCCGCGGTCTCGCCGGGGGCGCGGGGGGGGCTTTGGGCGTGGGGCCGGAGGGGGCTTCGGGTGTGACCGGGGAAGGTGTTTCGGTGTCGTGGATGGGCTGATCCACATCGTTCGGATGGGCCGGGTGGCCGGGGCCGTGGGCGTCGGTGGGTGTGGTCTGCGGGCGGGCGGGGTCGGCTGCGGTGGGTGGGGGTGGCGGTCTGGCAGGATGGCCCGAGCGGAAAGGAGGTTCCCGACGTGGCGAAGAAGAAGCGCAAGCGGCGCGCACGCGCCAAGAGCAAGGCCAACCACGGCAAGCGCCCGAACACCTGATCCCCACGAGCACCTGACGTTCCTCGGATGACGTTCTTCGGGCCACGGGCGAGCTCAGACGCGGACAGTCACGGATCTGTCACACTGCTCGCATCCCGTGTGCGGCCGCGAAGCCACCTGCCGGGAGCGGCAACGGCCCGGTGGCGACCCACCGGGCCACAGCCCAGTCCAGCGGGCCACAACCAACCGGCCAGAACCAACCGGCCAGAACCAACCGGATGGTCGGCAACACCGGCCGGGACACAGCGTCCGCCGGCCTGTGACGAGCGGCGAACCCGCCGCCCAACGGCGGGGAGGCTGCGGGGATGGCCGGGAGAGGCGCTGGTCAGCCGGTGGCGGTACGGGTCCGTAGCCACTGCACGGTCTGCCGCAGCCCGTTGTCCAGATCGACCTGGGGCCGCCAGCCGACCAGCCGGGCCGCCCTGCCGATGTCGAGCGCGATCCGTTGCAGCTCACCCGGCCGGGACGGGGCGAACTCGGGGGCGTCCGCCACGCCGACGATCTCCGCGATCGCGCTGTGCAGATCCCGGACGGTCGTCTGCGTGCCGGTACCGATGTTGAGGCGTTCGCCGTTGGCGGCATCCGACGGGACGGACCGGGCGAAGGCGTCCGCGACATCGCCGACGAAGACGTAGTCACGGGTGGTCGTGCCGTCACCGAAGATCCTCGTCGGACGACCCTCGAGCATCGCCGTCCCGAAGATCGCCACCACGCCGGCCTCGCCGTGCGGATCCTGGCGGGGCCCGTAGACGTTCCCCAGCGCCAGCGCCGTCGTGGCCAGCCCGTACGTGGACCGGTACACGGACAGGTAGAGCTCGCCGGCCGCCTTGCCCGCGGCGTACTGCGACTCGGGGGCCACCGGCACGGTCTCGTCCACCGGCAGGTGTTGTGGCGTCCCGTAGATCGAGCCGCCGGAGGATGTGTGGACGAACTTCCCGACGCCGGCCAGCCGGCTCGCCTCCAGCACGTTGATCGTCCCGAGCACGTTCAGCCGGGCGTCGAGCAGCGGGTCGCTGACGCTCACCCGCACGTCGATCTGGGCCGCCAGATGCAGGACGACGCCGGGACGGATCCGCTCGACGACACCGATCAGCTCGGCGGACGTGATATCCACCTTCTCGAAGGAAAACCGGTGGTCACGCAGGGCAGGGCCGAGGTTCTCAAGCCGACCGGTGGACAGGTCGTCGACCCCGACGACATCATGGCCGTCGGCGAGCATACGGTCGGTGACCGTGGAACCGATAAAACCGGCCGCGCCGGTGACGAGGATACGCACGGCACAAGAGCCTAACCGCCAGTCGGACGGTCGGCTGTCATGGCCAACCCTCTTGTTCGGCCTTATTCGGCGCGGAACTCCGCGGTGTCGGCGTCGATGCGGGCAGCCCGCAGCCGTTCCAGGACGCTCTCCCGGAGCGACTCGGGAGCGCGCTCCCCGCCGCATCTGCGGGCCACCAGCAGCTTCACCTCGTGTTCCACCCCGAACTCCCGAAGGCACGGAGAGCATTCGTCCAGGTGGGAACGAACCAGATGTTTGTGATCGAAGTCGATCTCACCGTCGAGATAGAGGTAGACCGCTTCCAGAACCTTCCGACAGTCGACCGCGTGCGGGTCCCCACAGCTCACGATCCACCACCGTCGATCTCGGAGCTGCCGGCCCGGACCAGGCCGCGTTCCCGGGCGTAGTGCTCAAGAGCGGTACGCAGCCCGCGACGGCCACGATGCAGGCGTGACATCACGGTACCGATCGGGGTACCCATGATCTCCGCGATCTCCTTGTAGGCGAACCCCTCGACATCCGCAAGATACACCGCAATACGGAAATCCTCGGGCAGCGCCTGGAGCGCCTCCTTGACATCGCTGTCCGGCAGATGCTCCAACGCCTCGGTCTCAGCGCTCTTCAGACCGCTGGACGTGTGCGACTCGGCGTCGGCGAGCTGCCAGTCCTCGACCTGCTCGGTCGGGCTCTGCAACGGCTGGCGCTGACGCTTGCGGTAGGTGTTGATGAACGTGTTCGTCAGGATACGGTAGAGCCACGCCTTGAGATTTGTGCCTTCCTGGAACTGGTGGAAGGCGGCGAACGCCTTGACGAAGGTTTCCTGCACCAGGTCTTCGGCGTCGGCCGGATTACGCGTCATCCGCAGCGCCGCCGCATAAAGTTGATCAAGAAAAGGCAGGGCGTCTCGCTCGAAGCGGCTGCTGCGCTCCTCGACGGTCTCGTCGACCAGGACCACTCCCTCGTTCCTTGGGTCGTCCGCGGGATACCGGCTCACGGACGTGCCGGCGGCCCCTGGAACGGACGATACCCTGGCAGGTGCGTACGCGCGTGTGGAAAAACCACCGGTACCGGCCGACTCCGGGACGCTTGGCCACCGGGCGGAAGGGTCAATCGGCCCATCATGCGGCCGGGGCGCCGGAGCGGGCGTCGACGCGGTGGCGCGGGCACAGGTTACCAGCGACCCAGGGGCCGCGGCTCCGGCCGACACAGCCGCGGACGATACAGCCGCGGCCGACGCAACAGGCATACCGTCGCGAACGTYGTCGCGTCGCCACCGGCCCGCCAGCCCGGTTGCGAACTGGGCAGTCATCGAACCTCCGAACGGATGTCCCCGCCGACCGGAAGCAAAACGATCATAACGGCCTGCGGATCAAGAAACGATCAGCTCGGCCCGTCGTTCTCCTGCGTCACGGACGGCTCCAAGAATCCCTGCAGGTGGCGTAACTGCCCGACCAGCCGTCGGATTCCCGGCGACGACCCGGGGCCCCGACCTCGGCGAACGGACGACAGAGGTATCATCACGCCTCCATAAATACGCTGGAAGAGCAACATGAGAACATGCAAAAGTCAATAGAATGTTATTTATCAACACTAATCACTACTAATCGCCATGGGGCAAGGCGAGGAGCGCGAGGCGGAGGGCGGGGCGTACGGTGCCTCGGCGGCCGCCGGGTACTCACGGCCCGGTGGAAGCCAGCCGGGCAATGATCCACTCTGTCGCGACGGTCGCAGCCTCGTCGACGACCTCGGCTTCGTCGCGGCCGTCCTTGCGGCGCGTCCGCATGGCGTGGTCGGCGCCGGCCAGGACGTGCACCTCGATGTGCCGGGCCGGGTCCGGATCGGGCATGCCGAACGTGTCCCGGTCCCCCTGGAGCACAAGCACGGGGACGCCGACGGCAAGCAGTTCGGGCAGGCGTGACGGCCGGCTCCCCAGCGGCTCCCGTCCGCCGTCGTGACCGACATCCTCCCCGAGATCTTTTTTAGCCGGGGCGGCGGGCTTTCCCGGTGGACACAGGGGGAAGCCGAAGGCCACTACCGCGGCGGCTCCGGTCGTGCGGGCGCACCGGCAGGCCACCCTCGATCCCATGGAACGGCCGACGAGGACGACGGGCCGCGGCCGCCCCAGGGCGTCCATGACCGCGTGCAGCACCGCGTCCAGCCGTGCCGGACGATCCGGCGCACGGCGTCCGGCGACGCGGTAGGGCATCTCGAGGCGGGCCACGCCGATCCCGCGCCCCGGCAGCCGCGCGGCGAGCACAGACAACACACCGACATCCGTTCCACTGCCAGCACCGTGCAGAAGGACAACGGATCCTATCGACGCCCGTGTCGCGGGAACCAGGAACACCCGTGCGCCGTCGACATCCAGGGAAGTCCGATCGGTGGAGGAGGCGTCGGCCATGGCCGTACCCGGGAGAAAAATGTCACCGCTGCCCGTGTGCATCTGTCAGACTTCCCGTGAGTGTGTGTGACTTGTTTCGCATCTTCCCCCCTGAAGGGTAGGAAAGGTCCATGCTGCCGCGTCTCGACGCCGAGCCAGATCAGCCGCGCGGACGAACGCCGACCCTCGTCTACGAGGCCCCCACGGACAGTGATGATCCGTACTGGGCGTTCTACGAAGATGTCGCCGCGACCCAGCTGGCCAGCTGGCTGCCGATGCCACGGATCCGGGTGCTGGACGTCTCCGGCCCACGGACGAGGTTCGCACGCCAGATGGTCACGGCGGGACACGACGTCGTGCGCGTCGTGCCGGCCCCGGACCGTCTGGGTGCCCGCGGTGTCGGCAGGCGCGCGGACGGCCATGCCCGCTTCGGTGGGGCTTCTCTCCGTCTCGGCGAGGCCGGTGGGCCCGCCACGGTCCGGCTGGGTGACATTACCGGCCCCGGGCGGCTGGTGCAGGTGGCCGGTGACCCCCGGTCACTCGACTGGTTCGCACCGGAGAGCTTCGACGCTGTCCTGGCCGAAGGCCGCGCGCTGTCGTTCTGCCTGGCCACCGAGACGACCCTGGAAGAGATCCACCGCATGCTGCGCCCCGGCGGACGGCTGCTGCTGTGCGTCGACTCGCTGCTGCTGGGCCTGGCCCGGCTCGCCGAACAGCACCGTTGGGCGGAGCTGTCCGATGTTCCACGGGCCGACGTCGTTCTCGTCCCGGCCGAGGACGGCTCCATCACCCGCTGTTTCTGGCCGGAGGAGCTGCGCGCCCTGTTGACCAGCGCCGGCCTGGACGTCGACTGGATCCGGCCGCGGACGGTGCTCTCGGCCGAGGCGGTGACCCGCGCGGTCGCCTCCGATGTCTCCTGCTTTCCCACCCTGGTCCGCACCGAGGTCGATCTGTCGGCCGAACGCGAGGGCGAGTCGATCGGCATCCACCTGGTCGCCAGCGCCCGCCGCCCCGACTGAAGCCCCGCCGTCCCGGCTGGAGTCCCGCTGTCCTGACCGGAACGCTGTGGAGCATCGTCCTGGCTGGAACGCCGTCCTGGCTGGAACGCCGTTCCAGCCGTGGCCGAAGTGCGCCGGCGGACGCCGCCGGCCCTCCGCGTCCCGCGTCCGGCATGCTGAACGGGTGACCGTCACCACGGACGTACCCACGGATCCCTGGCCGGCGCCGACGGCCGACCGGCCGGTCGACGCGACCGTGACCATGCCCGGGTCCAAGTCGGCGACGAACCGCGCCCTGATCCTCGCCGCGATCTCCGCCGGCACCAGCCGGCTGACCAGGCCGTTGCGCTCCCGGGACTCGCTGCTCATGGCCGCCGCCCTCGGCGAGCTCGGCGTGGCCGTCGCCGACGACCACGATGACTGGCTGGTCCACGGCCGCTACCCGCTCCAGGCGGCCCCAGCTGCCCGGGTCGACTGCGGCAACGCCGGCACCGTCGCCCGGTTCACCCCCGCGCTGGCCACGCTGGCGCACGGCGACGTGGTCTTCGACGGCGACCCGCGCATGCGGGAACGCCCGCTCACCCCGCTGCTGGACGCGCTGCGGACCCTGGGCGCGGCCGTCGACGGCGACCGGATGCCGTTGACCGTGCACGGCCGGGGGCACCTGCCCGGCGGCGCGGTGACGGTGGACGCGTCCACCTCCAGCCAGCTCGTCTCCGGTCTGCTGCTGGCGGCCCCCCGCTACGATCAAGGGGTCACCGTCCGTCATGTCGGCGCGCGGCTGCCGTCCTGGCCGTATCTGGAAATGACCGTCGCGGACCTGCGCGCCGCTGGGGCGACGGTCGAGGTGGACGTCGACCGCCGCCCCGGCGGCGAGGCGCGCTGGTCGGTGGCGGCGGGGCCGCTGCACGCCCACGACCGGGTCATCGAACCCGACATCAACAGCGCGTCGGCCTTCCTGGCCGCGGCCGCGGCGACCGGCGGCCGGGTCGTGCTCGCCGACTGGCCGGGCGGAACCGTCCAGCCCGGCCGCATGCTGCCCGACCTGCTGACCGCCATGGGATGCGTCTGCACCCTGACCGCGGCCGGCCTGGAGGTCCGCGGGCCCGGCCGGCTGCGCGGCATCGACGTCGACCTCAGCGACTACGGCGAGGCCGCCCCGACGCTCACGGCGCTCGCAGTCCTCGCCGACTCGCCCAGCCGGCTGCGCGGCATCGCCCACCTGCGCCTGCAGGAGACCGACCGGCTCGGCGCGCTCGCGGCCGAGCTGGGCCGTCTGGGCGCGGACATCACCGTGACCGACGACGGGCTGGCCGTCTCCCCCGCGCCGCTGACCGGCGCCCGCCTCGACCCGCGGGCCGACCATCGCCTGGCCATGGCCTACGCCGTGGTGGGGCTGGTCGTGCCGGGGGTGCTCGTCGACGACATCGCCACGACCGGCAAGACCGTGCCGTACTTCCCCAAGTTGTGGGCGCGGATGCTCGACGGGGCGGACCCACGCCCGTGAGAACCGGCCGCCACGACCGCACACGGGGTCACCCCGCGCTGTCCGGCTCCGAACAGCACCACCCCGTACCGCGTGGCCCGGCGCGCCACCCCGAACGGCACCGCCCTGAACAGCACCGCTCCGAACAGTGCCACTCCGAGCAACGTCATCCCGAGCAACGTCACCTCGAACGGCGCGGCTGAATGCCCCGCGAGCTCGACGAGGACGACGTCCGGGTGCGGGCCGGGCGCGGGTCGCGGCCGCGTACCCGGGACCGTCCCGACCACGCCGACGCGGTGGCAGCGACCGTGGTGGCGGTCGACCGCGGCCGTTACACCTGCCATCTCGTCGGGGTGGCGCCGCCGGGACCGCCGGGACCGGCAGGAGAGCCGGCGCCGGAGGCCGGCGGGGCGCTGGTGGCCGCCGTCCGCGGTGGCTCGGTGCGCCGGACCAGCGTGGTCGTCGGTGACGAGGTCGCCCTGGTCGGGGACGTCTCCGGCCGTCCCGGCAGCCTTGCCCGGATCGTCGGGCGGGCCGAGCGCCGCAGCGTGCTGCGCCGTACCGCCGACGACACCGATCCGGTGGAGCGCCCGATCGTGGCCAACGCCGACAGGCTGGTCATCGTCTGYGCCCTCGCCGACCCGCCGCCGCGGTCGGGGCTGATCGACCGCTGCCTGGTCGCGGCCTACGACGGCGGTCTGGAGCCGCTGCTGTGCCTGACCAAGGCCGACCTCGCCGATGACACACCTCTGCGCGCACTCTACGCGCCACTTGGCCTACCTATGGTGACCACCAGGCCGGACGCCGGTCTGTCCGGGCTGACCGCCCTGATGGCGGCCCACGTCTGCGTCATGTTCGGCCATTCCGGGGTGGGCAAGTCGACGCTGGTCAACCGACTGGTACCGGACGCCGCCCAGACGATCGGCGCGGTCAACGCGGTCACCGGCCGTGGCCGGCACACCTCGTCCGCGGCGATCGCCCTGCCGATGCCGGGCGGCGGCTGGGTCGTCGACACCCCCGGGGTGCGCTCGTTCGGGCTGGGCGCGGTCTCCACCGACCGGCTGCTGCGGGCCTTCCCCGATCTGGCGCCGGCCACGGCGGCCTGCCCGGGCGGCTGTACCCATCTGGCGGGCCTCGCCGACTGCGCGCTTGATCAGGCGGTGGCGGACGGCCAGGCGGACCCGGCCCGGCTGGCCAGCCTGCGCCGGCTGCTCGCCGCCCGCTTCGGCGCCGACCCGTCATGACGACCGCAACCGGCTACGGTGGGCGCGGCTACGGTGAGCCCTCCGGCGGTGATGCCGGGTGCCGCGATACTGGATACTGCGGTACCGCTCGTCTCCCGGTGCCGGCCGAGGAGCGGGAGATCGTCCGTGGCCGCCCGTGGTAGTGTCGTCGTCTTCGCCACGCCTGGTGGGCCTCGTTCACGAAGGCTGCCATCCGTCCGGGTGAGGCGCACGCGGGTAGGCTCCCCGCGTGACCAATGCCGCCCAAACAGACGCCCTGGAAGCCGTGGGGACGGACCTGCCGGGATCAGACCGACAGCCAGCTTCCAGCGGCGCTCGGCCCACCGTCGACGGGTACGCGACCACCGGACACCCGATCGGTGACGACCTCGCCCTCGCCCTCGCCCTCGCGGACGCCGCCGACGCAATCACACTCGCCCGTTTCCAGGCCGTCGACCTGCGCGTCGAGGCGAAACCCGATGCCACCCCGGTCACCGACGCCGACACCGCCGTGGAGGCGATGATCCGTGCGCGGCTGGCCGAGTCCCGGCCCGGCGACGCGGTACTCGGCGAGGAGCAGGGGCTCATCGGTGCCGACACCCGGCGCCGATGGGTGGTCGACCCGGTGGACGGCACCAAGAACTTCGTGCGTGGGGTGCCGGTATGGGGGACGCTGCTCGCCCTCGAGGTAGACGGCGAGGTCGTCGTCGGGGTGGCGAGCGCCCCCGCGATGGGCCGGCGCTGGTGGGCGGCACGCGGCCAGGGCGCGCACACCCGGACCGCGGTCGGCGAGACCCGTTCCCTTGCCGTGTCCGCGGTGGCGGACCTGGCCGACGCCTACCTGTCCTTCGCCTCGGTCGAGAGCTGGTCGGCCGCCGGGCGGCTCGCGCCCTTCCTGGGCCTGGTCGACGCGGTGTGGCGGACTCGCGCCTACGGCGACTTCTGGTCCCACATGATGGTCGCCGAGGGTGCCGTCGACCTCGCCTGCGAGCCCGATGTCTCCCTCTGGGACATGGCCGCGCTCCAAGTGATCGTCGAGGAGGCCGGTGGCACCTTCACCGACCTGACCGGACGCCGTGGGCCCGGCGGTGGCTCGATCCTGACGACCAACGGCCGTCTGCACACCCGGGCCCTGGACATCCTCAACCAGCCCGCCCAGCCCGCCGTTCGGTGACCCGTCCCGCCAGGGCGGCCCCGATCGGGTTCGCCCACCGGGGCGCGCCGGGCCGCTTCCGGCGGGAGAACACCCTGGCCGCGTTCAGCCGGGCGCTGGCCGGCGGCGCAGGCGGGTTGGAGTCGGACGTGTGGCTCACCGCCGACGGCGTCCCGGTGCTCCACCACGACGGCGTGCTCGGGCCACCGGGCCGCCGCCGCCGGATCGGTGACCTGCCAGCGGCCCGGTTACCGGGCTGGCTGCCCACCCTGGCCGACCTCTACGCCACCTGCGGCAGCGACTTCGAGCTCAGCCTGGATCTGAAGGATCCCCCGCCGGCCGCCGGGCGGGCCGTCGCGGCCGTCGTCGCGGTGGCCCGGGCCGCGAGCGCGGCGGGACGGCTGTGGCTGTGCGGCAGCCTGCCGGCGATCCGTCACTGGCGGTCGCTCGATGATTTTGTTGGGCCGGAGCCAGTGCGACTGGTCAACTCCGCGTCCGCGCGGGATGCCGGCTTTCGCGGCCGTGGCCGCGGCGGCAGTGACCTGTTGGACGGCCTGCTGGACGCGTACGTGCGCGATGCCGCGGCGGCTGGCGCCACGGTGCTGAACCTGCGGGCCAACGAGTGGACCGCGTCGATGGTGCCGGTGGTGCACGCCGGTGGGCTGCTCGCCTTCGGCTGGCACGCGCAGACGTCCGGGACGCTGAACCGGCTGGTGGGATTCGGCCTGGACGGCGTCTACTCGGACTACCTCGGCCGGCTTGTTCGCGCCACGGGCAGCGATACGACAATCACGGACGCGGATGACGTCGACGGCAGGCGATCGGATGAGAGCGATCAATCATCCTCGCTGGCGGAATGACCGGCGCGAATCACCGGGCCCACATTAGGGCCGGGCCACGGATGCCGGCGCAATCCAGCAGGTCAAAAGCGACGTGGCCACGCTTTTTACACGCTGCCGGAAGGCCTCGCCCCCCGGGTCGCTGCCAGGCTCCGCAGGGTGACGGCCCGGGGCATCGGTACGGCGCTTGGCGCTTCCCCGCCCCGCCAGCTCGGGGCACCCCACCGGAGCCTGTCGCTATAGGCGTCGCGGAGCGTGCTTATTTCGCGGCCGAAGCGGATGGTGACCGGCCGACTCACTCGTCGGCGGCGACTTCGGCGACTTTCAACATCTGCGGCGGAAATCCTGTGCGTTCCGCTACACGCTCGACAGAGTAACCCTGCCGTACCAGGTCACGGGCCTGCTCGAGGGTCCAGCCGCGACCGGGGTCCACCCGGCGGACGACGACCTCACTTGCCTGGCGACGCTCTTCTGGCCAGCTCAGACGCGCACGACGTGCCAACGGTCGACCTCCGATATATCTCTGACTTCAGTTACTACGACAAGGATAGGCCATATTGGCATGACCGCGCTCGACGAACTCCACGATAGCGGGCGTCGGCGACCCAATACGACACCGGGTTGGAACATAGAAGTGGCATCTGTCTCGACGATCTGACGTGATGGCCGGCGGCGGCGTCGTGGCAGGCCATCATACCTGGCTGATCACGGCCACTGGACCAACCGGCCCACGGTTGTTCATGCCCGGGAACAGCACGAGGCTGTCACCAGTATGAACCGTTGCGGGTACGACTCAAACACAACTCCTGACAAGACGATGCCCACGAGCGGCACGCCGACAACCTGAAGCGACAACCGCCGTGCGTTCACCACCGGCCACCGGAGCATCGACGTGTCTTCGTTTCCAGCTCACCTTCTTCACCGTGGTTCGGTCATCCGGTTCCCGGCCGGCCCCGTGGCCAGGCAGATCCGCCTCCGTCCGCATCATCACCCCGCCGGTGCCGCCGGTGCCGCCGGTGCCRGCGGCGCTGCCGGTGCCGGACGCCGATGAACCGGCCGCCGACGGTCACCGGCAACCGACCATGTCCCGCTCATGGGTGGGCCGTTGATCCACCCGTCCCCGTGAGCACAGCAGATCCCGCCACTGCCGGGCGGAGTACGTTGCCGGACGGGTGGTGGCCAGAAAGTCCTCCAGTACCGCTCGGAAGCGCTCCGGATCGCTGTGATGGGGGAAATGCCCGGCACCCTCGAAGATCTCGAGACGGCTGCCGGGCATCGCCGCGTGCGCGATCCGCGCGTGCTCGACCGGAATCACCGCGTCATGCTCACCCCAGATGATCATACATGGCATTCCGGCGGCAAGATAGCAACGGTCCAGCATGGTGATTGCCTGGCCGTGGCTGTCCACCGAGGAGCGCAGCGTCCGCAGAAATGCCGCCCGGGCGGTGTTCACGTGCAGGTTGTCGAACATCCGCATCAGGTCGTCGGCGTCCCGGCCCAGATCGGTGCGCAGCCATCGCAGCGTCCGGGTCACYGCCCAGCCGACCTGGCGTAGCGGGGACGCGGTGGCCAGCGAAAGCACCAGCCCCGACCCGGGAGTGGTCGCCACGGTCCGCAGTACCGGATGCAGATCCGGGCACACCCCGCCGGTCGCCACCAGTACCACCCGTTCGCAACGCTCGGGGAACTGGTAGGCGAACTGCATGGCGATGCCGCCGCCCAGGGAATGACCGACCACTGTCACCCGGTCGATACCGAGCACCGTCAAAAGGTCACGCATCCCGCACGCGTATCCGCCGATGGAATAGTCACCGCGCGGCTTGTCGGACTCACCGTGACCGAGCAGGTCCGGCACAATCACCGTCCGCCCCCGCGCGAGCAGCGGAACGATGCCGCGCCAGCTCTGCGAGTTGTCCCCGACTCCGTGGATGASCAGCAACGCCGGGCCACGGCCCACCCGTATATAGGCCCTCCGATATCCGTGCACCGTCACATATCGGGTGGCATAGCCCGACGAGACCGATGGCTGGACGGCTCGCGTCACATCCGTGCCGTCCACCGCCGTGGCCAGGTCGTCCCGGCCGTCACCCGGCAGGCTGATCAGGTCGTGCGCCGTACGAGTGCGAATCTCATCCATGGCCGTCCTCCGACCATTCGCCATCGGTCGGCCGGGTACCGCGCGGTGTGGCGGGATGCCCGCCCGTGGCACCGTCACGACCCGGCCGGCCTCCAACAGCCCGAACCGGTCAGAACTCGATGTTGCTCATCACGTGTTTGACCCGGGTGTAGTCCTCCAGACCGTAGATCGACAGATCCTTCCCATAGCCGCTCTTCTTGAAGCCTCCGTGTGGCATCTCGGCCACCAGCGGTATGTGGGTGTTGATCCATACACAGCCGAAGTCGAGCCGGCGGGCGACCCGCATGGCCCGCCCGTGGTCGCGCGTCCACACGCTGGAGGCAAGCCCGTACTCGACCCCGTTCGCCCAGGCCACCGCCTCGTCCTCGGAGCTGAACCGCTGGACGGTCACGACCGGGCCGAAGATCTCGTTCTGGGTCATCTCGTCGTCCTGGCGCAGGCCCGCGACCACCGTCGCCGGGTAGAAGAACCCGGGCCGGTCCAGGGGCTCCCCGCCCGTGAGCACCTCGGTGTGCGCCGGCCTGCKCTCCACCAGGCCGTGCACCCGGCCGAGCTGGCCCAGATTGTTCAACGGGCCGTAGGCCGCCGCCGGCTCCTGCGGTGGCCCTGTCCGCGTCGCCCGCGCCTGCTCGGTGAGGGCCGCGACAAGATCGTCGTGGATGCCCGGGGCGGCCAGCACCCGGGTGGCGGCGGTGCAGTCCTGGCCGGCGTTGAAGTAGGCCGCGCCCGCGATCCCCTCCGCCACCTCCTCGGCGTCGACGTCGTCGAAGACGATGACCGGCGCCTTGCCCCCGAGTTCCAGATGGACCCGCTTGAGGGAGTCCGCGGCCGTCCGGGCGACCTCCGTGCCCGCCCGGACGCTGCCGGTCACCGACGCCATCGCGGGCAGCGGGTGGGCCACCAGCGCCCGGCCRGTGTCCCGGTCCCCGCACACCACGTTCAGGACGCCGGGCGGCAGGAACTCGGCGGCGATCTCGGCGAGCAGCAGCGTGCTCACCGGGGTCGTCTCCGACGGCTTGACGACCACGGTGTTCCCCGCGGCGATCGCCGGGGCGAACTTCCACACCGCCATCATCATCGGGTAGTTCCACGGCGTGACCTGCGCGCAGACCCCCACCGGCTCACGGCGGACGAAACTGGTGTGACCGGCCAGGTACTCCCCGGCCGAGCGGCCCTCGAGCAGCCGGGCGGCACCGGCGAAGAAACGGATCTGATCCGCCGTCGGCGGGATCTCCTCGTTCATGGTCAGTTCGATCGGCTTGCCGGTGTTCTCGCACTCCGCCCGGACGAGATCCGCGGCGCGCTCCTCGACCGCGTCGGCCAGCCTGAGCAGCGCTCTGGCCCGCTCGCTCGGCGTGCTGTCGCGCCAGGACTCGAAGGCGCGTGCGGCCGTCTGGACCGCGGTGTCCACGTCGGACGGGCCGGACAGGGGCGCTTCGGCGAAGACCTCCGCGGTGGACGGGTTCACCAGCGGCATCGTGCGGCCGCCCGTCGCCGGAACGCTGGTACCGCCAATGAAGTTCGTCAGAATCCTGTCCATACGCACACTCCGGTAGCCAATATGGATCGAACGGACCTGGGACCGTGCCGGCGTCGGTCGGATTGCCACCCGGCGTCGGCATCAGGTTCCYGGCCGGGCTCCGAGTGCGCGAGAAGAGCTGTGGACGCGCGTTCCTCGGCCGGTCGCGGAACCCCCGGGCGCGAGCAGGCCACTGACAGGCAGACTAGACCACGGATTGCGTCCTCGTCAGAAGGATCTGGCGAGGAAATCATACCGAAGTATCCCTTGAGCGCCATATCCCTGGTCATCCTTAAGTCACCTCTCAGGAAGTCCCTCGGATATCCTCAGCCCTCCCTCGGTATCCCCCACCGCGCCCGCGGGCACTCCCGGGCGACCGATCGGGCCGTCCACGCGCCCGCGAGCCCCTCGCCGGCGGCCCGACGATTCCCACAGGTCAGTGGTTTTCGTCAGCGGGTGACGCCCTCCGGCCATGAGGTGACATTCCGTCAGTAGGCGATACTCCGTCGGTCGGTGATATTCCGTCAGCCGGTTACATTCCGTCATGAGGTGACGTCTCGGACCAGCGCGTCGAGGGAGTCCAGGTAGCGGTCGACGTCGGCCTCGGTGTGCTGCACCGACAGTGTCCACTCCTCCTCCCGGCCCGGCGCCATCAGCACGCCTCGGTTGGCGTTGTACAGCCACGCGAGCTCCGGCAGCGCCGCGTTCTGGTGCGCCATGAAGGAGGTGTAGTCGCGAATCGGCGCGTCGGTGAAGTGGACGCAGCCCTTCGAGCTGATCCCGACCGTGTAGCCGGGCAGCCCGCGCCGGCGAAGGATCTCGTCGCAGCCGGCGATCAGCAGCTCACACAGCCGGTCCAGGTAGGCGTAGGCCTGCGGGGTGAGGACCTCCAGCAGGCTCGCCYGGGCCGCAGCCATGGTCAGCGGGTTGCCGTTGAACGTCCCGACCTGTTTGACCCGGTCCGACGCCACCACCTCCATGATCTCGACGGTCGCGCCGACGGCGCCGGAGGGCAGGCCACCGCCGAGCGCCTTGGCAAGGGTGACCATGTCGGGCCGGACGCCGAACCGCTCGGTCGCTCCCCCGGGCGCCACGCACAGCCCGGTCTTGACCTCGTCGAAGATCAGCACGATGCCGTGACGCCGGGTGATCTCCCGGACGGCTTCCAGGTAGCCGGGCTCGGGCAGGACCACCCCGAGGTTCATCATCGCGGCTTCCATGATCACGCATGCCGGTGGTCGCCCGTCGGCGGCGAGCGCCTCGATCCGCCGTTCCATGGCCGGGGCGTCGTTGAACGGCACCGGCACGGTCAGGTCGACGACGGCCCGCGGTATGCCTTCGCCATAGGCGAGGGACGCCATGTTGTCGGGCGGGCCGATCTCGTCGTACGGGGTGCCGATGGAGACCATCACGTAGTCGTGGTGGCCGTGGTAGGAGCCGAAGATCTTGATGATCGTCTCGCGCCCGGTGACGGCCCGGGCGATCCGGATCGCGTCCATCGTCGCTTCCGAGCCCGAGTTGAGATAGCGCCACTGCGRCAGGCCGAAACGACGGGCCAGCTCCTCACTGACGATCACGGAGTCCTCGGTCGGCATGGCGAAGTGGCTGCCCAGCCCGATCCGCTCCCGCACCGCCCGGACGATCGCCGGGTGCGCGTGCCCCTGCACCATCGACCCGAAGCCGTTGTGGAAGTCGCAGTACTCGCTGCCGTCGACGTCCCACACCCGGGAACCGCGCCCGTGCGTGAGGTAGATCGGCCAGGGATCACGGGCCTGGTAGGACGACGGAACCCCACCGGTCATCGACCGCACCGCCCGGGCGTGCATCGCCCGTGAGCCCGGGGTGCGCGCCTGTAGCCGCAGTTCCTCACGCTCGGTCAGGGCGGCCACCCGCTCGTCGCGACGGGCCGACAAGGCGCCTTCCTTCGGTTCGGACGCTGTTCCGGCCATGTGCTGCGCCCCCTCCCAGTGACCTCGCTTCCTCCCAGTGACCTGGGAATCCGGAAATCGCGAGGACTCGATCGGGCCACTCGGACCACCGGCGCTCGGTATGGAAAGCGTAGCCCGCCCGGCACCTGCCGACCCGGTCCACGGCTGACGCGCAAAAGACAGGACCGTCCTACCGCCGGCCTGGCGCGAAGCACTAGGAATCCGCGCCGACCACCGGCCCGGAAATACCGGGCCCATACCGGATGAATCACTCCGGCAGACTTCCCGCTACTTACGGAATTCCTATTACTTACGGACTGCCAGTTACTTGCGGAAGTATCCGACAAAACAAGTCATGCTTACTCCCGGTTCGCCCGGTCCGATGCGGAGAGGCCCCACAGGGACGGCGTTGCCCCGCCATCATCATCCGGGCGGGGCCCCGGCAGGCACCCGACAGGCACCCGACAGGCACCCGACAGGCACCCGACAGGCGGTGCGCACACCGCGTCCGCGCCACACCCGCACCGTGCCTGCGCCATGCCCGTATCACGCGCCGGAGCCCCAGCCGGACCGAGCCGGCAGAACGAGCCGGCGGGACGGCGGGGCTGTTGCGACGATGCCCGGGACGTGCGCTACTTGCCTGCATGCCACACCCCGCGCCCGCGTCACACCCCACCCAGCCGCGATCCGCCGCTCAGCCGCACCCCGCCCAGTCACATCCCACGGTGGAGGAACCGGCGGGACCGGGGCCGCTGCTGCACCCGTTCGCGCGTCCGGCGACGCCCGCGGGGTCGTTCCTGCGGATCGTCTCCGGCCAGGGCGCGTACGTCACGGACGACTCCGGCCGTCGCTACCTCGATGGGATGGCAGGCCTGTGGTACTGCGCGGTCGGACACGGCCGCGAGGAGATCATCCAGGCGATCGCGGCACAACTGCGGGAGCTGGACGCGTTCCACCTCTTCGAGCGGTTCACCAACGCCCCGGCCGAGGCGCTCGCCGAACGGCTCGCCGCGCTCGCGCCCATGCCACAGGCGCGGGTCTTCCTCACCAACGGCGGGTCCGAGGCGGTGGACAGCGCGGTGAAGATCGCCCGTCTCGCGCACGCCCTCGCGGGCCGACCGGAGCGGACGATCATCATCAGCCGCTCCCCGAGCTATCACGGCGTCACCTACGGCGGGATGACCCTGACCGGCCTACCGGCCAACCGGGAGGGATTCGGCCCCGGGGTCGGCGACGTTGTCCAGGTCGGCAAGGACGACCTGGACGCGGTGGGCGCGGTGCTGGCCGRCAACCACGGCCGGGTCGCCGCGGTGATCGCCGAGCCGGTGATCGGTGCCGGTGGCGTCCACCCGCCGCGGCCGGGCTACCTCACCGGACTGCGCGAGCTGTGCGACCGTCATGGCGCGTTCCTCATCCTCGACGAGGTGATCACCGGATTCGGGCGGCTGGGGAACTGGTTCGGCGCGGGCCACTTCGGCGTCCGGCCCGACATCGTCACGTTCGCCAAGGCCGTCACCAGCGGCTACCAGCCGCTCGGCGGGGTGCTCCTCGGCCCTGCCGTGCACGAGCCGCTGGGCCGTCCGGATGTGGTGCTGCGGCACGGCGGCACCTACGCGGGGCATCCGGCGGCGTGCGCGGCCGCGCTCGCCAACATCGGCCTGCTGGAGTCCGAGGGCCTGATCGACCGGGCGCCCGCGATAGGTGACCGCCTCGCGGCCGGGCTGCGCTCGGTGGCGCGGACGCACGGCCTCACCGACGTGCGCGGCCGCGGCGCCATGTGGGCGGTCGACCTGCCAGCCGGGGTGGACGCCACCGCGACCCGCGACCGCATGCTCGCCCACGGTGTCATCGTCCGTCCGATCGGCGCGTCGACCCTCGCCTTCTGCCCGCCGCTGGTCGTTGACCTCGCCGAGGTGGACACGCTGTCGGACGCGCTGCGGGCGGCCCTCGACGCCGGCCCCGGTCCCGGGGCCTGATCCGGCTCCGGCATCCGATCCGGGCCCGAAGCCCGCGTCGGCCCCGCGCCCGACAGGGCCCGCACCGGTGGCGGCTGCCGGGCGCGGGGCCGGCCATCAGGCCCTGATGGCCGGGGCCGTCAGGGCTGGTAGACGTCAGGGCTGGTAGACGGACTGGAACAGACTGTTCCACTCGACGGCCTCGAGCTGGGTCAGGACGCGGTAGCGCCGGAGCCGGGAAAGATCCGAGCGGACCGGGAAAACCAGCGGGCTGTCGGCGGTGGCGACCATCTGTGCCTGCGCGGGTCCGCTGGCGGCGCCCGCGTCCCGGATGATCTTATCCCGCGCGAACGGGACGGGGGTGATGTAGTTGATGCCTTCGGCGAGTTTCGCGGCGATGTCGGTCTGGTAGACGAAGTTCATGAAGGTGATGGCGTCCACCGGATGTGGCGCGGTGACCGGGATGCACATGCTGTCGGTCCACAGGATGCCGCCCTCGGCGGGAATCACGAAACGCAGGTCGGCGCCCTCGGAGTTGGCCTGGAAAATATCCCCGGACCAGGCCATGGACAGCCAGATGTCCCCCTTCTTGAGTGGCTCGATGTAATCCTGCTGGTAGTAGTCGCGGACGATACGGGCGTCCCGCTGCCGGCGCAGGAGCTCCGCGGCCTTCTGCCAGTCCGCCGGCGTCGAGGTCTCCGGTGTGATCCCCATGCCTACCAGGGTGAAGTTCGGCAGGTCCCGAGCGTCCCCGAACATCCCGACCCGGCCCGCGAAGGCCGGGTCGAACAGGTCACGGAAGCTGTTGATCTCCCGGCCGGTACGGTTGGGGTCGTAGGCGATCCCCGTGATCCCCGACTGCCAGGCGACCGTGAACCGGTTGTTCGGGTCGTAGGAGGGATTCACCACGCTCTCGTCCGCGTTGGCGAAAAAGGCCGGCAGCCGGCCCGCGTCCAGCGGCGCCAGGTGGTTGCGCCGGATAAGGTCGGCGAGCACCTGCCCATTGGGGATGACCATCAGGTCGTAGCCGGTCGGGCGGCTCGCCTCCAGCAACGGTCGGATCCCCGCGTAGAACGACTCGTCGTTCTCGATGGCCTCGCGGTAGGAGACCGTGATGCCGGTTGTGCTGGTGAAGACGTCGAGYGTCGGATGGCTGTTGGGCTGGCCCGGGGAGGTGTCGATGTACAGCGGCCAGTTCGCGAAGTCGAAATGACCGGCCGGTGTCCGGCCGGCCCAGTACTCGGCGATGCCGCGTGCCGGCAGCGGACTCGGTTCCGGGGGCAGCGGCGGCGGTGCGGGGTGCTCCTTGCTGCATGCCGCCAGCAGGGCGCCACCGCCGGCCAGCGCGCCGGACAGGCTCAGGCCGGCCAGGCCGAGGAACTCCCGCCGCCCGATCCCGCTCCGGCCCGCTACCGGCCGTCTGTGTGCCCCCCGGCGCGTGGATGTGCGTGGCATGGTCAGGCCGCGCAGCAGGGCGGGATGGCAGGGATCACAGCGGCCCCTGTCCGGCGTGTCGGCGGCGGAGCCTCCGGAGCTCGGCGTCATCTCGACCTCTCCAAAAATAGACGAAAAGTAGCGACACCACTGCTGATCGCTGATTACGATCGATGTCTCTCTCGCCTATATTCAACTGCGTGTCCGGATGACTACTTTTAGGACCACAATGTGGCCCCACGGTACGGACACCGCCAGCACGCCGCCAGCACGATGATCATGCTGTTCCCGCGGCCGCGGTCGGAAAACCGACGTCCAATCGGAGCAACCAGTACCAGTGGACGAGAGTCCAACATGTGCGACAGCCGGAACCAGTTCGGTTCGGGAGGAGTGGATGACCATGGCGCTGGTTCATCACGATCCACACGACGGGGTTCTGACCACCCGGATCGGTCAGGCAGAGATCACGGTCCGGCCCGAACCACCGGCCGCCGCGGGACAGGCTCCGGTGATCCTGCTACGTCTGGACGCCCCGATGCTCGACGCCCTCGCCGCCGCCTACCTCACGCCCGAAGAGGCCCGCCTGCTCGCCGAGGTGCTGCTGCGTTCGGCCGACCTGCTACGCCCCGCAAGCCCCTGGYGCACCCCCGGCACCTGAACCCACGGCACCTGGACCCACGGCACCGGCCCAGTGGAACGCGACGTGACGGAACAACAACCGTCCCGCCCTCGCCGCCGGACACGAAGACCGGCCGGCGTCCCGCCGCATTCCGACGGTATTCATCGAATCTCAACAGGCTGACGGCGATTTTACGCTGTCGATATCCGGACAGGCTCACCGCGGCACGATGACCTCGTATTCATCCGAGTCAGCGGATATACCGGATGAAAGCTTTTACGGCTGTGGGGAGCATCATGCGTGTGTCCGTGCCATCCGCTGTTCCCGTCACCCTGGTGGTCGCCGCGGCGCTCCTGCTGGTGGCGGGCTGCAACGGTAGCAGCAGCGGTAGCAGCCGCTCGTCCAGCGGGCGATCGTCGCATGTCTCGAAGTCGTCCGACAGCAATCGGACGGGAACTACGGGAACGCAGCGCTCCACGCCGCTGGCAACGGCGTCCGCCAGCGCCTCCCCGGCGCGGGATGGCGATGTCGACGGCGACGGCCGCACGGACTCGATCGCCCTTCCCGCCGCTGGCACGCTCCGCGTCCGCTACGCGACCGGCCACACCGACGAGGTTCCCTTCCAGGGCAACCCGGACCTGACGGTGCAGGGGGTACTCGGCTCGGTCGACGCGGACCGGGACGGGCACGCGGAGGTGTTCGTCCGGGTCGACCGGGGTGCGGGGCTGCAGGCGGCAACGGTCTTCCGATATGTCGGCTCCCGGCTGCGGCTGGTCACGCTCGACGGGCAGCAGGCGTCGCTGCCCTACGGCGCCTCGCTGCGGAACGCGGCGAAATGGGGATGCCGCCGCACACAGTCACCGGCCGCCGCGATCGAGATCTGGACGGGCACCAGCACCGACGGCAGGAGCTATCAGGGCCGCGCCACCTTCTACAACTTCTCCGACTCCCGCCTGATCACCCGCGGCCAGTCAACCCCGACCCCACCACCGCAGAACCTCACCTGCGGCTCGGTGAAATTCACCTGAAACCCCAGCCACACAGCTTCCACACCCCTGGCGCTCCGTGAAGGTGTCAGCAGCCTCGTTCTTGTATCTGAACCTGAGACGAACAGGTGAGATCTGACGGCATTCCGCTCTGTCCATGGTCGCCGCGGCGGCCTGAGGAGCCGCCGCTCGGCGGTTCCCCGCCGGTCCCGGGGCGGAGTCGGGGAGTCTGGCCGAACCTGCGACTGTGGCCTCCAGCCGGCC
Source organism: Protofrankia sp. BMG5.30 (assembly GCF_001983005.1). Classification (NCBI taxonomy): domain Bacteria; kingdom Bacillati; phylum Actinomycetota; class Actinomycetes; order Frankiales; family Frankiaceae; genus Protofrankia; species Protofrankia sp. BMG5.30. The sequence continues at coordinate 25,697 of NZ_MOME01000002.1, forward strand.
ACGGTGGTCGGTGTGACCCACCGATGGGCGGCGCGTACGTCCTCGACGGCGTCGCCCCTGCGGACGACGGTGCTCACCAAACCGCCCGCAGATAATAGAAAATCCCGGAAGTCGTCTGACTTCCGGGATTTTCTTTGGTAGCGGGGACAGGATTTGAACCTGTGACCTCTGGGTTATGAGCCCAGCGAGCTACCGAGCTGCTCCACCCCGCGTCGGTGTGCCTTCACCATACAAGACGCGGGGTGGGGGGTGTCAAACGGACGTGATCGAGTCTTCCGATGGGCTGCCAGCCAGTCGCCCGCGGGCCCCGACGGCCGGGCCCGGCCACGCGATACGCGGAACCGGGCCCGGCCTCAGTGGGCCCGGCCTCAGCGGGGCCACACGGTCCTCCCGGGCTCCCGGCGGACGGCTACCCTCCCGGCGCCCCGGCCGGCGCCACGGTGGTCGGTGGCGCGGCCGGCGCGGCGTCGGGGGCGGCGGCCGGCGGCGGAGAAGGCGGCGGCTCGGGGCCTGCCGGCGGCGACGGTGGCGGTGGCGCCGCGGTCAGCCGTCCCAACCGGTCCAGGGCGTCCGCGAGATCCTTCTGCGCGTTGCCGTAGGCGGTGAAGTCGGGCGGGTCCTTGCGCAGCGCGTCCTGCCCGGCGGTGAAGGCACGGTCGGCGTCGGTGATCGCCTGCCGGATCTGCGGATCGTTCGTGCCGCCGCCCGGCGGGGGGCTCTCCGGTCCCGTACCACCTGTGCCGCCCGTACCGCCGCCGGGCGTGCTGTCGGGAGTCGTGCCGAAGACCTGGCTCAACGCCTCGCCCAGGGTCGGCGCGAAACCGATGTTCTCGCCGTAGACGGCCGCCACCCGTTGCAGGGTCGGATACACGGCGTTCTCCCGCGCCTGGACGTAGTACGGCTCGACGTAGAGCAGCCCGCCCGCCACCGGCAGGGTCAGCAGGTTCCCCTGAATGGTCCGGGAGCCCTGGCCTCGTAGCAGGTTGAGCTCCTGGGAGATCTTCGCGTTGGACTCGATGAGGTTCTGCACCTGGACCGGCCCGTTGATCGTGACGCCCTTCGGCAGTTGCAGGACCTGGAACTCGCCGTAACTGCCGGGATCGCTCGACACCGCCATGTAGGCGGCGAGTTTCGACGATGCCCGCGCCAGCAGCGGGGAGGTCAGGTTGAAGGTGGGCTGCGACTGCCCGACCAGCTGGCTGTAGACGTAGAACGGCGGCTGTGTCTGGTTCTGGTCGTCCGGGGCCGGTGAAACCGCCCAGAAGTCCTCCTGTGAGTAGAACTCACGCGGATCGGTCACATGGTAGGAGGCGAGAAGGTCCCGCTGCACCTTGAAGAGGTCCTCCGGGTAGCGGAGATGGCTCAGCAGGGACGCGGGAATGTCCTTCTTCGGCTTCACGCTGCCCGGGAACGCCTTCATCCAGGTCTTCAGGACGGGATCCGCCTCGTCCCAGGCGTAGAGCGCGACGGTCCCGTTGTAGGCGTCGACGGTGACCTTCACGGAGTTCCGGATGTAGTTGACCTCGTTCGCGGCCTGGTTGGCCCGGTTGGCCACCCGGGTGGTCACCGCGTCCGCGGTCACCGAGTCGAGGGTGCGGCGCTGGGCGTAGGGATATCCGTCGGTGGTCGTGTAGCCGTCGAGAATCCATGTCACCCGGCCGTCGATGACCGCCGGGTAGGGGTCGCCGTCCAGGGTCAGCCAGGGTGCGACCTTGCTCACCCGGTCCCGCGGGTTACGCACGTAGAGGATCCGGGAGCTGTCGGTGATGTCGCTCGACAGCAGGATGTTCTTCTCCTGGAAGCGCAACGCGAACAGGGCCCGCCGGAACGTCGAGCCGATCGAGACGCCGCCGCTGCCGTCGTAGCTGGTCGTCGCCTGGCTGCCCGCGGCGTCGCCCGGCCCGTCGATCTCGGCCTGCCGGGTGCCGACGATCGAGTAGTCCGGGGACATCTCGCCGAAGTAGACCCGGCTCTCCCGCACGTTCAGCGGGCCGGTCGGCGGCAGGTTCTGCTCGGTGAAGACCGGGCGCCCGGAGCTGTCGACGGTGTTCGCCGGCGCCGCGACGAACCCCTTGCCGTGGGTGTACGTCAGATGCAGGTTGATCCAGTTCCGCTGCTGCGGCGCGAGACCGCCCTGGTCGAGCTCACGGACGGAGACCACGTAATCCTGGGTGCCCTCACGCCCGTCGGAGCCGGCGATGGCGTAGCGGTCGATGTCGAGCGAGGCCGGGAACCCGTAGTAGCCGCGGATCTGCTGGAGCTGGTCGTAGGTCGCGGAGAGCACGTTCGGGTCCAGCAGGCGGGCGTTGGACAGCGTCGCCGAGTCCGCGCCGAGCTTGGTGGTGTCGGGTGTGGTGGACGCGTCGTAGGGCTGCGGTCTTATCTGGTCGATCCCGTACGCGGCGCGGGTGGCCGCGATGTTCCGGGCAATGTAGGGCGCCTCCCGGGAGGCCTCGTTCGGCCGGACCTGGAACTGCTGGACGATCGCCGGGTAGATACCTCCCACCACCAGGGCGGACAGCACCAGTATTCCGGCGGACAGCAGGGGCAGCGTCCATCCCCGCTGGAAGATGTTGTAGATGAACAACACCGCGCACAGCAGCGAGATGAACAGCAGGATGAGCTTCGCGGGAAGTACCGCGTGCGTGTCGGTGTAGGACGCTCCGTGCACCGCCCCGCGTGAGGAGAAGACCAACCCGAAGCGGTCGAGGTAGTAGGCCCATGCCTTCAGCAGGGCCAGCAGGCCCAGCAGGACGGAGATGTGCACCTTCGCCGCCGGCACCACCCGTTCACCCTGCGTCTGCAGCCGGATACCGCCGAACAGGTAGTGCGTCACCAGCGTCACCAGCAACGACAGCACCACGATGGTCAACAGAAAGCCGAGCAGGAAACGCTGGAACGGGTAGGTGAAGGCGTAGTAGCTGATGTCCCGGTGGAACTGGGCGTCCTGCTGTCCGAAGGACTCACCGTTGCGCCACAACAGCCAGGTCCGCCACCGGCCGGACGCCGAGACACCCGCTACGATGCCGAACAGGATCGACACGCCGAACAGGATCAGGACCGCGTACGGTTCGATGGCGGCCCGGTAGCGCTCGAGATTCTGCTGCTCGAGGGAGAGCGGGCGTACCGACGGCCGCAGCCGGTACGCGAGCAGCAGGTTGGCGCCCACCGCGACAGCCATCAGCGCGCCGAAGATGACGAACAACAGGATCCGCGTCGACAGGACGGTGTTGAAGACCTTGCCGAAGCCGACCGACCGGAAGAAGAGCAGGTCGGTGTAGACCCGGGTGAAGACGCCGAGCAGAACGACCAGAACGATGAGCACGACCAGAGTGGGGATGAGGATGCGGGTACGCGCCACCAGTGGCCTGCGGGCTGCTGCCACTCGCTTCTCCTTGTGTCGGGGGCACACGACCGGGTTGTCCACCTGGAAGGCAACCTACGCCAGTGCCCGACTGGCACCATCGGAGAGGATGGGCTAGTGAGCAGCCCCGACATCAGTGAGTTGACCTCCGTTGTGCTGGAGGTCGAGCGGCACGTGGCCGATCTGGGCTGGGACCAGCCCAGTCAGGTGTACGCGCTGGCGGACACGTCTGACCTCATCGCCCGTGAGCCGGCCCTGGCCGCGCACGTCGGCCAGATCGTCCCTGGCTCGCTCACCCCGGTCGAGCAGGAGCCCCTGCCCGTCGGGCGCCTCGACGAGGTACTGGCCGGCATCGGCTGGCCGCCGGAGGTTCTCGGCTGCGTCCTGGTCACCGAACTCGTCGTGCTGCCCCCGAGCGCCGAGCAGGAAGCCCCCTACGAGGAGGCGGACATCGAACTCTGGGCGGCCAGCCATCCCGAACGCCAGGACGTGCGGCTCGCGGTCGGAGTGACCCGCGACGGGCAGCACGCGTCCTGCCTGCGGGTGCGTGGGGACGAGGAACTGGTGGTCGACCCGGATCTCGCCGACGGCCTCGTGGACGGCCTGCTCGCAACCTTTCACTGACCGCACCGGCCGCCCGTTTCCCGACCGGGGCGGGCCTGCCGGCCGGTGCGTCCGTCGGGTGGCCGGCAACCGGCCACTCGGGACGGTTGTTCTCAGGCGGGTGGGGCTTCTCAGACGGATGGGATGTTGTTCAGCAGGTGGGGACGTTCGCCTGCGGGTTGTCGGCTAGGGCGTGCAGGTCGCCGATGGCGTCCTTCAACGTTTCGACCCGGATGAGCCGGAGGCCGTCCGGCGCGGACTCCCGGGCGTCCGCGCAGTTCCCGGCCGGGACGAGGAAGGCCACCGCACCGGACCGGCGGGCGCCGAGGAGCTTCTGCTGGATGCCCCCGATCGGCCCGACCGTGCCGGCGGCGTCGATGGTGCCGGTGCCCGCGATCGTCTGGCCGCCGGTGAGCTGTTCGGGCCCGAGAAGGTCGACTATGCCGAGAGCGAACATCAGCCCGGCGCTCGGTCCGCCCACGTCCTTGAGCCTGATCGTCACCGTGAACGGGTAGCTGCGCTTCTCGGTGGTGATGATCCCGATGACCGGTCGGCCCTGGTCGTCCGGCGCGGGCACCGTTGTGATGTCGGCCCGCGCGGGCTCGCCGCCGTCCCGGACGTAGGAGATGGTCACCGGCTGCCCGGGGCGGACCCGCGCTATCTCGTCCCGCAACTGCCCCTGGGTGGTGACAGCGGTGCCGTTGACGGACACGATCGCATCGCCCGGCAGCAGCTTGCCCTCGGCGGGCGAGCGCTCACCGAGCCGGTAGACGACCACGGACGTCCCGGTCGCGGCGACACCGAGCTCACCGAGAGCCGCGGCGGTCGCCTGGTCCTGCGAGTCGATCATTGCCGCGGTGTTCTCCTGGCGGATCTGCTCGTCACTGGTGCCCGGCGGCTGGACCAGTTCCCGGGGCACCACGGCCTGGTCGCTGTTGAGCCAGCCGCGGACCGCGCCGAGGACGTTGAGCCGGGGAATCTCCTCGACCGTCGTCAGCTCAAGCCGCCCCGAGGTCGGGTAGGTCTGCCGGCCCTCTATCTCGATCAGCGGCTTGCCGTCGGGACGTCCGAGCGTGTCGGTGACCGGCCCAGGCGAGAGCAGCACGAACGGCACCGGCAGCCACAGCCCAATGACCACGAGCAGTAACGACAACGTGGACGCAACAACGAGTGTCTGGATACGCCGCGTCATGTTCGCAGTCTAGCGGGTTGACAAAAAGTCGATCATGAATGTGGCGCAGGCGCTCGCGGGCCCGCAACGACCCGGCCACGCGAGCGGATCCAGCACGGACGGGCGGCTACGGCGCGTCCGGCGACCGCGGGTCCGGTGGGCGGCCGCCGGCTCGGAACGTCCCGTTCCGATCATGACTGGACGGGTCACGGGACGAGTGCAGCGGCCGCGCCAGAGCGGCCATGCTGCGCCGGTAGCCCTCAACGGTGATCAGTGCTTCGGGCCGGCGTTCCGGGCGCGAACGCAGGGCGAACCAGACAAGGGTGACCAGGACGGCGACAGGCGGAATAAGCAGGAACCACATGGCGGCCTCAGCGTCGAGACGGGGAAGGGAGGCGACCTTCATGGTAGAGGCAGGTTCAGCAGGCGCCCACCCACTCCGACGAACCATCCGTAAAGACCTGCCGCTTCCAGATCGGCACCTGGGCCTTGACCTCGTCGATCAGGTGACGACAGGCCGCGAACGCCTCGTCACGGTGCACGGCGCCCACCGCGACGACAACGGCGATGTCACCGATACCGAGCAGACCGGTGCGATGGGTGACAGCAACGGCCAGCACCGGGTGGGCGGCAGCCACGMCGGCCGCCACCCGTGCGATCTCGGCTCCGGCACGCGGGTGGGCGGTGTACTCCAGTTCGGCGACCGCACGCCCATGGTCGTGGTCGCGTACCGTGCCCACGAAGAGCGCGACCGCCCCCACTCCGGGCCCGCGGACGGCACGCAGGCACTCGTCGACCGACAGTTCCTCCGCCCGTATCGACCCGAGGACGACCCGTCCCACGCTCGGCCGGCCAGCCGCGTCGCGGACACCGCGGCGCAAGCCGGATCCAGCCTGGATATCAATGTCGCTCATGTGCCCGACCGTAACCCGACCGCAGAGCACTCACCCGGACGGTGCCGGCCTCGAGCTGCCGCGGACGTCGCCGGGGATGTCCCGGTACCGACACCCGACGGGTGTGGAGACGGAGCTCACCGACGGCCGGGGCAGCCGCCAGCCGAAACGCGACAGTTGGGACGTGACAGCCGGAACACGACAGTTGGGACGACGGTGGGATCCAGCGGCGGCCGGCGGACGGGTTGTCCGGCTCGTGGCTTTCACCGGCGCTCATGGGCCGCCCCGTCGATAATCCCGGTGACGTCGTTTCGGCATCGCCAGGAAAACGCACTACCGTTGGTGCATGTCCGGATCCAGGGTCCATGAACCGCAGCGCACCTCCTCCCGGCGGGGACGGCGGCGATGAGCGGCGRCTTCCCCTTCGGCTTCACTCCGGGCGGTTCGTCCTCGGGCGGCTCGGGTGGCGGCTCCGGCATGCCGTTCGGCACCGGAGCCCCGTTCTTCGCCGAACTCGAACGCCTGCTGTCCTGGCACGACGGACCGGTCAACTGGGAGCTCGCGCGCCAGGTCGCGGTACGCACCCTCGGTGATGGCGACCGGGCCGTCACCGATGCCGACGTCGAGGCCGTCCGGCAGGCCGTCCGGCTCGCCGACGTCTGGCTCGACCCCGTGACGACCCTGCCTGCCGGGGCCACGGCCGCCGAGGGGTGGACGCGGGGCAGATGGATCGAGGTGACGCTGCCCGTCTGGCGGACGCTGTGCGATCCGGTGGCCGCCCGGGTCGCCGAGGCCATGCGCGGCGGTATCTCCGGCGGGCTCGCGCAGATAGGCGATCTCGGTGCCGGGCTGCCACCGGAGCTCGCCGCGCAGCTCCCGCCCGGTCTTGACCTGGGCCAGCTCGCGTCCGCGGGCGGCCCGATCATCCAGATGATCAACAGAATCGGCGGGATGCTGTTCGGCGCCCAGGTCGGCGAGGCGATGGGCCTGCTGGCCAGCGAGGTGGTCTCCGCCACCGACGTCGGGCTGCCGCTGGGCCCGGCCCGCACGGCCGCGCTCGTACCGGCCAACGTCGAGGCGTTCGGCACCGGCCTGGAGGTCGACCCCACCGAGGTCCGGATCTACCTGGCGTTGCGCGAAGCCGCGTCCCAGCGTCTGTACGCCCACGTCCCGTGGCTGCGCGGGCACGTCCTCGGCACAGTCGAGGAGTACGCGCGGGGTATCACCGTCGACCCGAACGCGGTCTCGCGGGCGATGACGATGCTCGACCCGTCCAGGCTGATGGATCCGTCCCGGCTGATGGACCCGGCGAGTTTCGCCGAAGCGCTCGGTGGTGACGTCTTCGACGACGCGACCACGCCCGAGCAGACCGCGGCGCTGGCCCGCCTCGAGATGATCCTCGCGCTGATCGAGGGGTGGGTGGAGACGGTCACCGACGCCGCCGCGGCGAAGAACCTGCCGGCGGCGTCCAGGCTGCGCGAGATGGTGCGCCGGCGACGGGCCGAGGGCGGGCCGGCCGAACAGACCTTCGCCACGCTCGTCGGCCTCAACCTGCGTCCCCGCAAGCTGCGCGAGGCAGCCGCGCTGTGGGCCGCCGTGGGCGAGGCCAGAGGGATCGACGGGCGGGACGCGCTGTGGGCCCATCCCGACCTGCTCCCGGACGCCGACGATCTCGCCGACCCGCAGCGGTTCGCCACCAGCGATACCGCCAGCACTCTGGGTGACCCCATCTCAGAGCTCGAGCGGCTCCGGGACACCCCGCCGCCAAAGTCACCGGGTGAGCCGCCGGACGAGCCGCCCGGGCCAGGAGGCACACACGACCCGGATCCGCCCGATGGTCCGCGCGGCGGTCGTTGACCGTAACCACCATGCGGCCATAGCTTGACGGGCACGAAACCCCCGGTCATCGGAGAACCCTCCAGAAGGGGAAGCTGGAGAGTTCAACCGCATGCCGGGGGTTTCTCCCCATCCGACGTATGTGTCGTCGCTACCCACCGCGACGCACCGGCCGGTCGGGCAGGGACGCGCGGGCCGGCCGGGCAAGCCGGCCGCGGCACGGCTGCCGGCGCCAGCCCCGCGACCGCCCAGCGTCAGCTGGCGGCGACCACCGGCGCGAACGAAGGCGGCCGCCGGTCCAGCTGTGCCTGGATCCCCTCGGCGGCCTCACCGTTGGCCATGGTCGTGGCCTGGGCGAGCGCCTCCCACTGCAGCACCTGCTCGATGTCGTCCTCACCCCGCAGCGCGACCTTGGCCAGCCGGGTCGCGACCGGGGCCGCCGCAACGATCCGCAGCGCGGTCTCCAACGCGGTGGCGACCAGGTCGACGGCCGGCACCACCGCGTTGACCAGACCGATGTCCACGGCCTCCCGCGCGTCGACGGCCCGCCCGGTGAAGATCAGTTCGCGGGCCCGCAGCACCCCCACGGCCTCCGGCAGCAGCCGGGTGGCGGCCATCCCCGGATGCATCCCCAGCCGGGTGAAGGGAGCGGAGAAGGTTGCTCCCTCGGCCGCGAACCGCAGGTCACAGGCAAGCGCCAGGCACAGGCCGGCGCCCACCGCGGCGCCGTTCACCGCGGCGATCGTGGGCACCTCCAGCGATCTGATCTTCAGCCAGGTTCGGTAGAAGGGGAGCATCTTCGCCCGCAGCCGGTCCGCGCCGGAGTCGACGTTGCGCCTCGGGTCGATCCAGTCGAGGTCGCCGCCCGCGCAGAACGCGCGCCCCTGCCCTGTGACGATGACGGCCCGCACATCAGGATCGGCACCGATCTCGTCCAGCACCGCCGACCATGCCGCGGTCAACGCCACGGTCATCGCGTTGCGCCGTTCGGGCAGGGCCAACGTCAGCAGGACCACGCCGTCGGCGGGACGTTCGACCAGCAGCGGTTCGGACACAATCGACTCCTGAAGGCCCACGTTGTCTGATTGATGTTGCCTGGTTGATATGGGCGAAGGCGGCGCGGTCGTGTTTTTCCCGCCCCGTCAGCGGCCCTCCCGAGCGTAGAGCCTCCCGGCTTCCGGTGCTGTCGGACATGACCGGACACGCACCGCTTCCACCATGGCCCATCATCGGCCCACCACTTTCCCATCACCGACTCCACCACTGGGCCACCATCGGCTCCGCCGCCAGCTCCGCTACTGCCGCGGGAGCAGGCGGCGAACACGGCAACCACTGTGGGACAACGGAAAACCAGCCGCGGCCCCGGCCAGGGGGTGGCGCGCGGCGGGATTCCCGGCCTGAGGAGGATGGCTCCCGGCCGGCTGTTGGTGCCGGCTTTCTTCGTTGCGCTTCGTTACGAACCCGCGGCCCGTCAGYGGGCGCCGGTGAGAGGGAGAACGAGTGGCRGAGACGTACGAGGGCTACTGCGTCAAATGCAAGGACAAACGGCATTACCAGGGTGAGGTCCGGGTGAGCGAGTCCGGGCGCCGGATGGCGCGGGGCACCTGCCCGGTCTGCGGAACCACGATCAACAGAATCCTCGGCAAGGCGCCAGCCTCATAGTTCCCCGACAGTCCCCCGAGGGATGGTCCGTCCCCAGGCTCTGATCCCCAGGCCGGGCGGATCCCCCGAGGCCGCCGAGCGCACGGCGGATCATCGCGCGCTCGGCGGCTGTACGGCCCTCCCGCGGCCATGGCTCCCGACGCCGCCGTCTGCGAGAACCGTCTTGGCACGCGCACGGGTGGCCGCTCGCCCGGATGAGCACGCGGCCCGGCAGCCAATAGCCGACTCTCCGGGCGGCCGCGCACAGGCGCTGCCCATCCAGGTGGRCAGCGTCAGCACCAACCGTCTCGGCGCGTCACTCGGCAACGCCACATGGTGACAGGCGGGCCTCTGCGGCGACCGCGGCCTGGCAGGGACTTGTCCACAACCACCGGCGCACCCTCCTCGGCGCCGGTTGCATATCCACAGAAAAACGGACATATATTCACAGCGGGGAACAGCATGAGACCATATGATCACGATCCGGTCACCTGCTGTCGGGGAGGACGCCGATGCGCCCCATGCTCAAACCCGGCCTGCGCCGGCTCTGGCGGGACGGATCCACCCTCCAGATCGGTGTCGACCCGGCGCGGGCGATCGTCCTCGGCGGGCTGACAGCGCGGGACGCCTCCGTGCTCGACCTGCTGGACGGTACCCGCTCCCGTGAGCAGGTCCTCAGTTCGCTGGACGCCACCCGGGCGGAGCTCGTCCTCCTGCTGGAGCGGACGGGCCTGCTGGCGGACGCCGGCCCGGCCGGTCAGTCCTCACCACCCGTGCTGGACCAGGAGCGCCTCCAGCCGGACCTGGCCGCGATGGCCCTGGGCTCGGCCGACCCGAGGCATGCCCGGCGAGCGATGGCGGCCCGCGGCCGGGCCCGGATCCAGGTCCGCGGAGCGGGCCGGATCGGCGCTCAGGTGGCGGCCCTGCTGGCCGCCGCCGGGGTCGGGCAGGTGGTCGTCGACGACACCGGTACGACCAGGGCGGCCGATGTCGCGCCGGGCGGAGCCCGTCTCGACGACGTCGGGCGGCCCCGTTCGGTCGCCGCCACCGCGGCGATCGCGCGGGTGACACGCCCGCACACGTCACGCCAGTGCCGGCATCCAGCGCCGTTTCGCCCCGATCTGGTCGTCGTCACACCGGCCGGCATACCGGTCGTCCACCCGCAGGAGGCGCTTGAGCTGGAACGCTCCGGCATCCCGCATCTGCTTGCCGGCGTTCGTGAGACCACCGCGGTGATCGGACCGCTCGTCCTGCCCGGAGTGACCTCGTGTCTGCACTGCCAGCATCTGCTTCGCCACGCGATGGAACCGTCCTGGCCGCTGCTGGCCCTGCAGATGTCCCGCCGTCCGGACACCGGGATCGATGCCTGCGACGTGGCGCTGGCCACCGTCGCCGCCGGGCTCACCGCCATGCAGGCGCTCACCCTTGTCGACCACAGCGACCGTGGCATCGCCCGCCCCGGTCAGGCCCAGGTGTCGGAGCAGCCGTGTCGACCGACGGTCGACGAGTTGCCGACCATCGACGGGACGCTGGAGATAACAATCTCCGATCTTCGACTCAGACGCCGATCGTGGTCGATCCACCCCTCGTGCCCCTGCCRCAGCGCCCGGCGGATGGCAGCCGCGAGCACCGGGGCAGCCGGCGGCTGGCCGGTGGACGAGGATGCGGTGGGCGGGGATCCAGACGAGGCCGACACCCTCGAGCGGACGCAACGAGCATCGTGACCAGAGACGAGCATCGCGACCAAACGAGCGTCGTGACCAGGCGGAGCGGGGTCCCGCCACCGGTCCGCCATCAGCCAGGCCAACCACCTCGACTACAGAGAGTAGTATTAAAATTCCAAGCGGCGTTCCCTCCTGTCTCCCGCCCGCAGAACAGGCACGATGGAGTTGTGTCCGAAATCCCAAAACGCGCGGTCGTCCGCACCGCCAAGCTGGCAAGCCTCCCTCTCGGCTTCGCCGGGCGGGCCACGATCGGCGCGGGTAAGCGACTCGGCGGGCGCCCCGCCGAGATCGTCGCCACGGAGCTGCAGCAGCGGACCGCCGCCCAGGTTTTCCGCGTCCTCGGGGAGCTCAAGGGCGGCGCGATGAAGCTCGGGCAGGCGCTGTCGGTCTTCGAGGCGGCACTGCCCGAGGAGATCGCCCGGCCCTACCGGGCGGCGCTGACCAAGCTCCAGGACACCGCGCCCGCCCTGCCCGCGGCTTCGGTCCACCGGGTGCTCGCCTGCGACTTCGGCACGGACTGGCAGACGAACTTCCGCAGCTTCGACGACGCGCCGGCCGCCGCCGCCAGCATCGGCCAGGTACACCGCGCCGTGTGGGCGGACGGCCGAGATGTCGCCGTCAAGATCCAGTATCCGGGCATCGGCCCGGCGCTGCTCAGCGACCTCACCCAGCTCGGGCGCGCGGCTCGGYTGTTCAGCGCCATCGCCCCCGGTCTGGACATCAAGCCGCTGGTCGCCGAGCTGAAGGAGCGCATCCTCGAGGAGCTCRACTACCGCCTGGAGGCGGCCTGGCAGACGGCCTTCGCCGAAGCGTTCGACCACGACCCCGACATCCACGTGCCCAGCGCCGTCGCCGCGACCGACCATGTGCTGGTCACAGAGTGGATCGACGGCAAACCCCTGTCAACGATCATAAACAGTGGCACGGACACCGAACGTGACCGGGCCGGGCTGCTGCTCGTGCGTTTCCTGTACTCATGCCCGGCGCGGGCCGGGCTGCTGCACTCCGACCCGCATCCCGGCAACTTCCGGCTGCTGCCGGACGGCCGTCTGGGCGTGTTGGACTTCGGCGCGGTCAACCGCCTCCCGGACGGGCTGCCCGAACCCGTCGGCCGGCTCAGCCGGCTGGCGCTGGACGGCAACGGGGATGCGGTCCTGGCGGGCCTGCGGGCGGAGCGGTTCATCCTGCCGACGGTGAAGATGAAACCGGCGGACCTCCTTGACTACCTGGTACCGCTCCTCGAGCCCGTCGCCACCGAGACGTTCCGTTTCTCCCGCGACTGGCTGCGAGGCGAGGCCATCCGGCTGGGCGACCCCCGCTCCCCCGCGGCCCAGCTCGGCCGCCTGCTCAACCTGCCCCCTTCCTATCTGTTGATGCACCGCGTCACCCTGGGCGCGATCGGCATCCTCTGCCAGCTCGGCAGCGCGGGGGCGTTCCGCGCCGAGATGGAGTACTGGCAGCCCGGCTTCGCCCAACCCGGATCGGCGGCGGCCGAGCACGCGGCCCGGGCGAACCGGCCCGGCCGCAAGCTGCCGGAGCTCGCCGTCGAAATGAGCGCCGGCATGATCCGGCCGCTGGCGTCGGCCTCCTCGCAGGGCCTGTTCGTCCCGCCGCGGCTACCGGACACCCGGGTAGTGATACCACCGCCCTCGACGGCGGCCGACGACCGCGACGCCACCGACAGCCACGGCACCGGCGACGGCCACGGCACCACCGACAGCCGCGATACCAGCGACGGCCACGGCAGCGACGGCAGGGCCGGGCTTGACCACGACGGCGACAGGGCCGCTGATCCGCCCCGGCGTGCGGCGGCGCGGCAGGGACGCCGCCCCGCCGCACAGCGGTCGTCCTCGGCCGATGACCTGGCCGGCGGCCCGGCTGACGGCCCGGCCCGCGCGCCCGCCCCGCGCACGCCGCCCTCCGACGCCGACGCCCCGCCCAGGCAGCCGAAACGGGCCAGGCAGCCGAAGCAGCCGAAGGTCCCAGCTCCGCCCAGGCCCCGCGGCGCCACCGACGAGCAGACCGTCTCCGCCGCGGCAGTCCCCGACAACACCCCGCCCGACAACGCCGCCCACTCCGTCACCCACACCACGGCCACCCACACCCCGCCCGCAGCTGCCCCCGACAGCACCTGAGCCGCCCGGGGCAGCCCCGCGGAACCCACCCGCCGCCAGCCAGAGCACGCGGTCAGCCAGGCAGATGGGCGTAGACGACCTCGTTGTCAGGGCCGATGCCCAGCCAGCCCGCCGCGGCGGCGAAACGCTCGGCGTCGGGCAACGTGAACGGCAGTTCCGCGTCAGGATCCGACAGCTCACCGGCAAGATCGGCGAAGGCCGCCACGTGAGTGCCCCGACGCCTGGGGGCCGTCGGCGGTGGCGAGCTGGTCGAGGAGAGTCCGCCATCCTGGCTCGCGTAGCAGGACCGCCACGATGGCGGGGCTGTGGACGATCACACGCCTTCCGGGCCGTAGCCGAGAATCCGCTCCCGTTCGGCCTTGGTTGGCGCGTGCCCGAGCGCGCCCTGGGGGATCTGGGGCCATGCCTCGTCCGTGAGGAAGCGCAACAGCCGCATGCCGTGGCCCGTCGTTGCCCGCGCGGCGGTGAGCCTTGCCAACCGTTCCCTCAGCGCCACACTGATCGCCCGGGTCCTGGTCTCGCCGGCCAGCGCCGCGACATCGGTGGCCAGCTGTTCGGTCTCTGAATCCTCGATGTTCAGAGCCATGGTGTATTTCTACCATCACTGAATGATTACGGTCCGGGCCGATGGCCGAGCTCGGCGAGCACCGGCGCCGGCCCCGGCCATCGACCGTCAGACGGCAACCGGGACGGGTCGCCGAGCCCGCGGAACCGTTCCGCGACGCGTGCTGCCGGCCCGGTCCACGGTCAGCCTCACTCACCAGCCAGGCCCGCTTTGTGTGACCCGACCCGGATGGCCCACCAGCGACGGGAGCGCCCATGGTCACCGTCTGAGAAGTCTCCTGATCCATCCCGGGCGTTCCGCGGCACCGGTGGCAGCGGCCAGGTTGTCCCTGATCGTGRCGACCAGCGGATGCCCAGGACCGAGAACCCGCAGACTGTCGGCAAGCGCCTGCTCGTACAGGCCGATCGCTTCCTCCACTCGCCCCACCGTCCGGTAGGCGTAGGCGAGGTTGTGGCGGGAGGTCAGGGTGGCGGGGTGGTCGGGGCCGAGGACGCGCAGCCGGTCGGTGAGGGTCTGCTCGTACAGGCCGATGGCCTCCGCCACCCGCCCCACCGTC
>NZ_MOME01000011.1:0-211412 GCF_001983005.1 Protofrankia sp. BMG5.30
ACGCACCGCCCGAGTGCATACGCCAAAAACCGCACTGAAACGATCAAGCAGATATTGATCTTGTCGGCGCCCGTTCTTATCTTAGCGGCATTGTGACCAGTAGAGGTGCTTCTTTACGATCTCCCGCACATCATCGATCGCCGGTGAGCCATCGACAACCCTCATGCGCGACACGAAGTTCCGTCGATGTGAAGAACTCAATGAAAGAAATTTAGACCTGGTAGATTCGGTGCCTTTGGCGCTGGATTTACGCGCGACATGTTCCAGGATGTTCAATGCGGCATCGATATCCAACGACTGCTCTCGAAGTGCGAAGACGGCGCTGCCGGGCTGAGTCTCCTGCGTTGTGACGAGCAGGAGGGCAGGACCGTCTGCATCCGCAGGATGGGATTCATCCATCCAAACCTGCAGTGTCCGCCAGAGATCATCCGCGTAGTCAGTTAGATGTTTTACTGCTGTCTGATGGTGTTTGATCTGCAATAGCTCCGTTGGCGATCCARCATCCTCCCACGCCACGTCGTCATACAATTCCAACGTGATAGAAGCGTCTGGTCGACTGGATCCCAGACGTAGCAACTCCTGGAGTGCCCACCATGTCTGGTGCTGGTAGCCCACCGCACTGGGGGCAGCGCTGTGCGATGCTGCGTTCACGACACATAGTCTGGCGCTTTGGAACGATCTTGTCGAGGGTCTGGCCACGTCGATATTGGCGAGGCGATCACCACTGATGAGAGCGGTGACGTGCGCTTGGCTCTAGGTCAGAGCAGGCGGTGTCGGAAGGCGCGAGACGCCGGCCACGCGACGCGCCGGCGAGCACGGCGCGCCAGCGCCGCGCGCAGCCGTCGCGCGGCGCGGTCCTTGATCCTAAACAGGTAGATTCGGCAAAGCAGCGAAGACCGGTACCCAGAGGAAAACGTCGGTCCTCTCCACCGGGCGGATGATGTTGGTCGGCAGAACAGTCACGCCGTACTCGTCGAGAAGCCGGATGCTGTGGTCGAACGCCGGATGCGCGGTCAGGGTCTCCTTGGCATAGGGGGCGACGACGACCGGCAGACGAAGCCCGATCGCCTCGTTGAGCACGCCCAAGGCGGCGTTGTCGCTGATCCCGGCCGCCCACTTGTTGACGGTGTTGAACGTGGCGGGCACGACCGCGACGGCATCAGCCGGTGCTGCTCGCGGCTCGTCCGGACGCCGGGGCCTGGCCAGCACCGGGTTCCCGCTCACCCGGGTCAGGGCATCGACGTCGAGCCAATCAGCGGCGGCCGGGGTGAGGATGACCCGCACCRACCATCCCAGGTTCTGGGCCTGGCGGACGAAGCCGTCGATCTGACGGGCGGGCGGTGCCGCGCACACCACCGTGTAGAGCACCGGCGAGCAGGCCTCGGTCGGCATCAGGCGGCGATACCAGCCCGGTCAGCCACCCCGCGCAGGACCGGGAACGTCGACCCGCAGGCCCGCCGCAGCATCGTGCCCACCACATCCCGGGCCTGGGCGTGGAACCGCAGGACCTGTGGCGCGAGACGTTCGATCTCCAACACGTGCACGGTGGCCGTGGCATCGTCCCGCAGCCGGGCGTGTGCGTCCGCGACGTCGACGTGGRCCTGTGCGCGTCGGCCCACCAACGACGACGGGAGCGCACTCGTGTCGATCCGGTTGCCGATCTCGACGGCGCCGGTCGGTGCGTCRCACGCCAGTGACACCCCCAGGGCGTGCAGCGCCACGTTCGTCGGCCCGAACCCGGACCACAACCGGTTACCGTCCCCGCCCAGCCGCTTCGCGTCCTCGGCCGCATAGGCGAGTCTCCGCCTGGCCTCGGCCCGGTCCCCTTGGTGTGCGGCGGTCATCGCCGCGAGCAGGAACAGCGCGCCCCGCGCGGACAGGACATCCGGGCTGTGGCCGTCACCCGTGCGGGTGAGCGTTTCGGCGGCTTGCAGGCTGATGCGTTCCGCGTCCTGCCATCGTCCGGTCTCGTGGAACACGCAGGCGATCTGCCGGTGGGCGGTGGCGGCGAGAGCGGGCGCGTGCGCGGTCAGGGCGGACTGTGCGGCCCGGTCCGCGCAGACCCAGGCAAGATCATGATCCTTTAGTTTGCTCGCGAGTTTCGCCGCCGCCAGGTAGGTGATCGACCGGGCGGTGTGCAGGTCTTCGGCGCGGGCGAACGCCGGAACGTCGACGGTCAGACCGTCGAGGTCGGTCACGGCACCGGGAAGCAGTGCCGCTGCCGCGTCGTACTCGGCTGCCTGGTAGCGGCGATGGGCCTCCCGGGCCRCACACGCCAGCTCCGTGACGCCCGTCGGAGTCGGCTCGTAGGCATGCCGCCATCCCGCCGGCGTGGTCACCGCGGCCCGCAGCCGATTGAGGATTTCCGGGTGTTCAGCGGAGGCGGTGGCAGCCCCGGCTGTCGTGCCGGGCACGGGTAGGGCTGCGGTGGCGCTGACGACCGCTGCCGCGCGGAGGAACTGTTGCCGGTCGACGTCCGTGCCTCCGTTCGCATTCCGTGCCGGGCGGTGGAAGCCGAGGTCCCGGTCGGTCTCAACCCGCAGGATCGCCCGCAACGCCTCCCGGTAACACCGCTGCGGCCAGCGGATGACCCCGCGTTCCAGCTTGCCGATGTAGTTCCCGTCCACCTCGGTGATACGACCATCCCGGTGGAACGTCCACCGGTTCACCCGCTCGGCCAGCTCCTGCCGCGACAGCGGCTCCCCCGGAATTTCGGCAGAACCGGTGCGCAGCCGGGCGGCGCGCAACTGCTCGTTCGGTGACACCGCAGACCGTCTCACAGCGTAAGCGTACAAGTGCGGACACGACCTGACGGGTCTTCGTACAGCGCGGGCGTGCGGACTTCCGATCCTCCCCCCGGTATCCCCCGAGTATCCCTCCGGGATCTCCCACGGTGAACGTCCCGACGGGGAGGCGAACGCGATGGACTTTCGGCAGCGGTTCCGGCCGGGCTGACAGCGGTCCCCCGGCGCGGTGCCGCACCTCGCTGGTTCCGGGCGGGTGCCTTCCCGGGCCACACACGGCCCGCCCGGAACCAGCCCTTCTTCTTCCCCGACCCGCGGAGGCGATACACGTGCACGACGAACAGGCGCTGTACGGGCTGGTCAGGTTCGACGGTGCGCACCAGCGGCAGGTCACGGGCATCGTGCTGGTCTTCGAAAGCGCCGCCGCGGCCGACCAGTTCGCCCGCACAGCGGGCATCGACGACTACGCGGTCGGCCCCGTGGAATTCCTCGCGACCACCACACCGGCCACCGTCCACCAGGCCGGAGCCAACCGGTGACCGCACAGAACCTCCCCCGGACCGCGGCGGCGCTGCGCGCCTACGCCCTCGCCGTCCTCGCCCGCGACGCCGCCTACGACCGCCACCCCCACGGCGACCCCGTCCTGCTCACCACCGACATGCGCCGCGGCCTGCACGCCGCCCTCACCACCACTCCCCCACCCCTGCACACCTCCGGACCAGCCACCACCCCCGGGGAACAGACCGCCTTCCACGCCGGTGTCCGGACCGCCCTGGACGCCGTCCACACCGCCATCGCCACCGCGCTCAGCCCCGACCAGCTCCGCAACCGCCAGCGCGTCCGCACCCGGCAGGCCTCCACCTCCCGGCCGGCCCGGACTTGYACCCCCACCCCACGGACCACCCCACCCGCCCTCGACCTACCCGGCGACGACACCCCGACCCCGCTGGGACTCGGCCCGCTCCTCGTCCTCGACGGCGACGGGACACTGCTCAGCCCCTTCGACCCGGACGCCTGGAACGCCTGCCACGCCTGGGCACACGCCCAGACCAGCCAGCCCGGCATCCGCCTGCCCGTCCAGATCGACGACCCCCGCAACCGCCAAACCTGGCAGATCACCCCCACCCGCTGCACCCACACCCTCTGGCTCCCCGACGATCACCCCAGCACCACCTACCCCTGCCCGCTGCTGCCCGACGCCCGGCCGGCGGACGGCTGAAGCACCCCGCCACCAGCCGCCGGCCGGTGGGGACGGTGTTTCGGCAACCACCCCCACCCACCGCAGGACAACCCGCAAACAATTCTGCGAAGATTCTTTTCCGTGAATGCTGGTAAGCAGTGGACACCAGCGGACGACTACGGACACCAACGGACGTCCATGGACATCATCACGACGATTCCGATGATCCGTACACGGGTATAGGAACGGGCATTCTGGACCGGTGACAGACGTTGTGCGGACGATGAACACCACCCGGGCGGAACGCATGCGTTTTCCGCTGGCCCGTCACGTCGTCGAAGCCGTTGCGGCGGAGAATGGAGTGTGCATTCGCCCGCTGGCGATACGCCGGGTTGATACCCACACCGAGGAAACAGCCGTGCTTCCCATGCCGTGCGGAGCCACCCTGGCATCGAAATGCCCGCCGTGCGCGGAACGGGCGCGGAAATTGCGGATGGCGCAGTGCAAGGCCGGCTGGCATCTCGACGATGAACCGTTGCCCGACCCGGACCCGCCTGGCGACGAGGCGAAAACCCTCGTCCAGCTACGGGCGGATCTCGAAGCCGTCCGCACCGACGCCGCCACCGGCCACGACGTGGATCAGGTCACCGAGGTGGACGATCTGATCTCACAGGTGGACGCGGCGTTGAACGATCTCGGCGTGCGCGGCAAGACCGCACCAGACACCCGGGACCGGCCCCGGCGGACCCGGTCGACCCGGCGGCGCCAGGACGCCCCCGACCTGCCCCGGCTGCCGGTCGACCGGCGCACAGTCGGGCGGACGTTCACCGCACCTGACGGGACGGTGTGGCGGCCGTCGATGTTCCTCACCCTTACCTGCGACTCCTACGGAAGGGTGACCTCCGACGGCACCCCAGTGGACCCGGACGGCTACGACTACCGGCGGGCGGCCCGCGACGCGATCCACTTCCCCAAGCTGCTCGACCGGTTCTGGCAGAACCTCCGCCGGGCGGTGGGCTACGACGTGCAGTATTTTGCCTGCCTGGAGCCGCAACGGCGTCTCGCCCCGCACCTGCACGCGGCCATGCGCGGCACGATCCCGCGGCTCCTGCTTCGCCAAGTGGCGGCGGCGACCTACCACCAGGTGTGGTGGCCCCCGTCCGACCGGCCGGTCTACAGCATCGATCGGCTGCCTGTCTGGGATGAGCAGGCCGGCGGCTACCACGACCCGGACTCGGGGGCTGCGCTACCGAGCTGGGATGAGGCGCTGGACGCGATCGGTGACGATGCCGAACCCGCGCACGTGGTCCGGTTCGGGGTGCAGGTCCGCGCGGACGGGGTGACCGCGAACAACGCCAACACCGGCCGGTTGATCGGCTACCTGACGAAGTATCTGACCAAGTCGTTGGACGCCTGCCACGCGGTGGACACCGACGCGCAGCGGGCGCATGTGGACCGGCTCGCCGACGCGCTGCGCTACGAACCGTGCTCGCCGGGCTGCGCGAACTGGCTGCTCTACGGGGTGCAGCCGAAGAATTCGCGGGCCGGGCTGGTGCCCGGACTTTGCAAGGGCAAGGTCCACCGGCGGGAAACCCTCGGCTTCGGCGGCCGGCGCGTGCTGGTCAGTCGGAAGTGGTCCGGCAAGACCCTCGCCGACCACAAAGAAGATCGGAAAACCTGGGTCCGGCAACAGCTCGCCGTGCTCGGCCACAGCGGCGACAGCGACCCCGTGGGCGGCTCGTCCGACCGTGTGGTCTGGCAGCTTCTCCGCCCCGGTGATCCGGCCACCCCGCGCCGGGAACACCTGCTGCTGCGCGCGGTCGCCGACCGGCACCGCTGGCGCGCCGAACTCGACGCGGCAAGGGCGACCCGCGGACATCCCGGCGCGGTTTCGGTAATCGATCCGAGCATGCCCGGTGCGGCCTGAGCCCTGCCCCGACGATCATCGGAGAGCGACCGTGCACAAGCTTCTTCTCACGACCACGGAAGCGGCCGAACTGCTCGGCGTCAGCCGCACCACCGTCTACGAACTCCTCAACACCGAACAGATCGAATCCGTCCGCATCGGGCGGGCACGGCGCATACCGCGGACGGCGCTCGTCACCTATGTCGATCGGCTCCGCGGGCTCTCCGGCGGGGAGGTAGCAGCGTGATCGCGGTCAGGTCCGGCCATCAGACGGCCGGCGTTCGGCAATCCAGGCTTCCACATCTTCGGTGTTCCAGATGTGACCGGCGGCCAGTGTGGCGGTCGGCTTCGGGAAAGTCGGGTCTTCCTTCAACAACTGGTTCACCCGCGTGCGGCCCACCCCGAGCCGTTTCGCGATCTCCGCCGCGCCCATGAGGTGATCCGACATAACCCGACACTACTGGACGACCGTCCAGAAGGCGCGTACCGTCGCCATCGACTGGACGACCGTCCAGTCCGTCAGGCGGTCCCGGTGGGTGCGCCAACACCGCACCGAGACCTTGATCCCGACCCTTCATACCAAGGGAGCGAGACCCGATGCCCATCATTCCGCCTGCCTACGGCCCGTGGCGCACCCCGTCCAGCCAACCGCCGTTCGTGACCGTTCAGCGGTCCCACTCCGGTGACTACGCGGTCACCGTCCGGCCGGGCGCCGACCCGGTCGACGTGAGCTCGGCGCTCGGCGCGGTACCGGTGGACACCGTGTTCACCGAAGCCTTCGGCGACATCGACATCACCCTGATCTTCCGGATCATCCCCGGCACACCGGCGCTGCTGCCAACGGGAATCGGGAACCCGCCAGTCATCCCGGCGATGCGCTGACCCGCGCGGTTCTTTCCTCCATTTCTTTCCCGATCCTCTGGTAGGCGCCTTTCCTGCCGGGGAGCCGGCCGGGTCCAGGGTCGGCGAAGCCGATCACGCAGTGACGCGTCAGCGCCCTGGACGCGGCCGGTTCCCCGGCAGACCCTCCCGCGCTCCAGAGGAGCGGGCCACCCGCGCCACACGACATGAGCACACGGCGTTTTCCGGCGCTTCTCCCGCCTCCTTTTCCTCTCCGTTTCGTTTTCCGGCAAGGAGTGATCTTTCGTGCTGCCTGAACCCGACGACGGACCGCGGACGGTGTCCGTGATCGCAGCTCTGCATGAGCATCTCGACCGCGCCAACCGTGGTCAGGGCCGCTGGTTCGAGGACTCGACCGGGCACGAGGTGTTCGCCTGCGACATGGGCGACAGCCGGTACGGCTGCCCCTGGTGCGACCGGATCGCCTGGCCGGACGGCAACCCGTTGGACGGTGCCTGATGGCGAAGAAACGGCGCCGGGGCAACGGCGAAGGCGCGATCTACAAGGGTTCTGACGGTCGTTGGCGTGCCACGGTGGATCTCGGCTGGGTAGGCGGGAAACGGCAACGCAAGTACCTGTCGGGCCGTACCCGCGCCGAGGTCGCGGACAGACTCCGCACCCTCCACCGCCAGCAGGAAGACGGCGTGAAAATCGTCATCGGTGACAAGCCGCTCACCGTTGAACAATGGCTGACGCACTGGGTCGACCACATAGCCCCGGGACGGGTCCGGCCGTCCACTCTCGCGACCTACCGCGGATACGTGCGGAACCGGATCACTCCGGTTCTCGGACGGCACCGCCTCGACCGGCTCGAACCCGAACACGTGGAGGCATGGCGAAACGGGCTCCTCGACGCTGGCCTGGCGGCGGCGACCGTGTTGCAGTGCTTCCGGATCTTAAGCCGGGCGCTCAAGGTCGCCGTCCAGCGGGGCAAGGTCACCCGCAACGTCTGCACCCTCGTCGACGCGCCGTCCGTCGACCGGGACGAGGTGCAGCCGTTGACCGCCGGGCAGGCGCGGCAGGTCCTCACCCTCGCGGTCACCCGGCCGAACGGGGCGCGCTGGTCGGTGGCGCTGGCACTCGGGCTGCGTCAGGGCGAAGCGCTCGGCCTGCCGTGGGACGCGGTCGACCTGGACGCCGGGACGTTGACCGTCCGACAGGCGCTGCAGCGCCGGCCCTGGCAACACGGCTGCGCGGACGACCCGTGCAAGCGGAAGCGGGGCGGGAACTGCCCGAAACGGCACGGCGGCGGGTTCGTCATCGTCCGGCCGAAAAGCCGCGCCGGCCGACGCACGATCACCCTTCCCTCTCCCCTGGTCACGGCGCTGCGCGCGCACCGGGAGCATCAGGACGCCGAACGGGACACCGCCGGGGATCTCTGGAAGAACGAACACGGGCTGGTGTTCACCCGGCCGGACGGGCACCCGATCGACCCGGCGGCGGACTGGCGGGAATGGAAAGCCCTTGCCAAGGATGCCGGCGTGGCTGCCGCACGCCTGCACGACGCCCGTCACACCGCGGCGAGCCTCCTGCTCGCCCAGGGCGTGCCCGCCCGGGTCGCCATGGAAATCCTCGGCCACTCACAGATCGGCCTGACGCTCGGGACCTACAGCCACGTAGCGCCCGAACTGCGCACCGACGCGGCGACACGAATGGGCGAGGCGCTGTGGGGCTCCGACAACACACCGACTGCCGGCGAACCCGGGAACAGCGACTCAGCGAACGGCGAGCAGGCGGACGACCGGGAGGCCGACGAAGGAGACCAGACACCGACATGACACTTTGGCTGCCAACGTGGCTGCCAGGACAGATCAGAGTTGCCGGGCGAAGCCCGGCACCGGGGGTCCGGGGGTCGCCCCCGGGCAGACATAACGGCTGGTGGCGAAGCTGATCGCAGATCAGCGAGCAGCCGAAGGGAGCGCGTGGGGCGGGTGGGACTCGAACCCACGACCGACGGATTATGAGTCCGCTGCTCTGACCGACTGAGCTACCGCCCCCTGATCGTCCCACCTTCCGGGCCAAGCTGTCCCGTCTACTGTCCCATCTAGTGGAACACGCTTGCCCTGGGTGGTGGGACGTGCTGACCGGCCGAGCATATCGCCGCCGTGCAACCAGAGGAGATCGTCGCGTCCGGACGAGGCCGTCGGTCTCTGGTAGTAGCTCGGAGGAGTCCGACGACTACGGAAGAGACAGGCAGCGTAGGCCGGAGCGGGCCGGTCGATGCCGTATCGAGGTCACCGGACGGGTCTGGTCAGGTGCCCGGGTAGCGGTCGAACCAGGCCGGGGTCGCCTCTCCCCAGCTGTCGGAGATCTCGGGGGCGCCGGACATCTCCAGGACGAAATCGTCGGCGATCTGGCGGACGAGGGTGTGGCCTTCGAGTTCGGCGAGCCGGTCCGTGGGCAGGGCGCCCTCGCCGAGCATGGTGCCGACGATGTTCCCGCAGATCGCGCCGGTGGAGTCGCTGTCCCCGGAGTGGTTCACCGCGGCGAGCAGCGCCGCCCACGGATCCGCCGGCGCCGCCGCGGCGCAGTGGACGGCGATGGCCAGCGCTTCTTCTGCCACCCAGCCGGCGCCGAGGAACTCCACTCGCTCCGGGGTCGGCGCGCCGTCGGCTGCCACTGCCAGCGCGGTGCGCAGAGCGGCGGCGACCTCACCGCCGTCCCGTTCGGACGCGAGCCGGCCGAGAGCCGACTCCACCGCCGCGACAAGGGTGTGGCCATCGGCCACCACATTGATGATCCAGGCGAACGCCGCCGCCGCGAGATAGCCGGAGGGATGGCCGTGGGTGAGTACGGCGCATTCGGCGGCGAGCGTCCACGCGGCTTCCGGGCTCGTCGGCAGCAGCCCGAACGGCGCCGAACGCATGACCGCGCCGCACCCTTTGCTGGTCGGGTTCGCGGGACGCGCGGGTGTCCCCATCCGCGGCATCCGCAGCCCGGACAGGCACGCGTTGCCGGGGGCGCGCCGCGCGTACAGCAGCGGCTGACCGGCCAGCCAGCCGTCACTGTCCGTATCGGATGGCGGCCCGGGGTGCTCCTGGGTCGCCAGCCAACGCTGGTATGCCCGCCACAGCACCGTCGGGCGATGGCAGATCCCCTTGGACCGGCCGCGGACCGACGCCCGGATGAGCCCTTCGKCGGTGAACAGCGTCATCTGCGTGTCGTCGGTGATCGGCGCGTCTACGCCGTAGGCCGCCGTCAGGCCGCGCACCCCGGCCGGCCCGTGGACGCGCCGGATCTCGTCCAACGACAGGAACTCGACACCGGCTCCGAGGGCGTCCCCCAGCGCCCCGCCGAGCAGGCAGCCACGTACCCGGTCCCGACAGGAAATCCCGGAATTCTGCCCCAGGGCCACTGTGCGCTCCTTCGCTCGGTCGCTCATTTCTGACATGCTCCTCGTATTCGTCGACATGGTTTTTCCGCAATATTTGTCCGTGACGCATGAATCACCGCGGGTGGCCGGCGGGCAGACAGCGGGCGGACGGCGGTAGAGTGCTGGCGTGCGGCGGCCTGTGAATGGTGGAAGCCGGTGAACGGCGGCGGCCGGTGAACCGGGCGGTCGAGGAGAACAACCGTCGGCTGCTGCGGGCCCGTGACGCCATGGACCGCGACTACGCGAAACCGCTCGACATCCCCACGCTGGCGCGGATCGCGTTCGTCTCACCGGCGCATTTCATCCGGGCTTTCCGCGGCACCTTCGGCGAGACACCGCACCGCTACCTGCAGCGGCGTCGGGTCGAGCGGGCGATGGCGCTGCTGCGGGAGACCGACCGCAGCGTGACCGACATCTGCTTCGACGTCGGCTTCACCAGCCTCGGCACCTTCAGCCGGACGTTCCACACCGTCGTCGGCGAGTCACCGTCCTCGTACCGGCGGCGGACGAGGACGGCGCCGGCCCCACCACCGGTACCGACCTGCTTCGGGATGGCGTGGCTGCGACCGAGCAGCCTCGGAGAACGACCGAGCAGTTTCGGAGAAGCGGACCGGGGCGGACCTCCGTAGCGTTGCCGGCATGTTCAACGCCATCACACACTCGTCCRTCTACGTCCTCGACCAGGACCAAGCGGTGGACTTCTACGTCGGCAAGCTCGGGCTGGAGATCACCGCCGATGTGGATCTCGGTTTCATGCGCTGGCTGACGGTCAGCGTCCCCGGCCACCCCGAGCGCGAGATCCTGCTGGAGAAGCCCGGCCCGCCGGCCATGAGCGAGCAGACCGCCGCMCAGGTGCGCGACCTGGTGACCAAGGGCGCGATGGGCCTCGGCTTCATCCTGCGCACCGACGACTGCCGCAGGACCTACGAGGAGCTCAGGGCCCGCGGCGTCGAGTTCACCCAGGAGCCGACCGAGCAGCCCTACGGCATCGACTGCGGGCTGCGCGACCCCTTCGGCAACCACATCCGCATCGGGCAGCCGGCCGCCCAACCCAGCGAGATCACCGACGAGGTACGCGAGCGCTGGCTGGCGGAGACGCCGGCGGACCGCTGACACCGGATGTGACGCCAAGGGAGATCTTGCCGCGGTTACGCGGCCCATGAGAGATCTCGCCGCGGTTACGCGGCCCGTAGGAGATCTTGTCGCGGCTGCGCGGCCCGTAGGAGAGCAGGGTCACCGGGGCGCCGAGCGCCTCCCCTACCAGCCCGGGCCAGGTGGCGGCGCCCGGGACGGGTTCGAGGACGGGCCGCGCCCGCGCCAGCCGGCTGGTCAGCCGCGCCTGGCCCACCAGGTCGCCGGGCGGCCGCGGTGCCAGCCGGGTGACCGGCACACCGTCGATCTCGTAGGCGCGGCAGATAGCGGGACGCCGCCGGGCTGCCATGTCAAGACGGGCGGCCCGGTCGAGCCGGGCGGCCACGTCGAGGTGGGTCAGCGCGACCGCGTCCACCCCGCCGGCGACGTCGACGGCGTACCGGTGCGCCACCGCGTCGAAGTGGCCCACCCGGAAGGCGCCCTGCCAGGGGCCGGTGCCGTTGTGGACGTCGGGCTGCGCGGCGGTCAGCTCCGCGTCCTCGGTGACCAGGGGGCCGGCGCCGTGCCGGGTGGTGTAGGCGCGCACCACCCCCAGCCGCAACGCCTCCCCCGCCATCCCCGCGTCCGCGAGCAGCTTGTCGGCGTTCGCGGGGGTGGTCGTCGACCAGGTGGTGTAGGGATGAAAACCGTGCCACTCGTCGAGGAGCACACCCTGGGCACCCTCGAACACCACCGGCCCGCCGCGCAGCAGCCGGCCGACGTACCCGTCGTCCACGAGCTCGACGGCGTCGGCGAAGGCGCGGAAGGCCGCCACGCAGTCGTCGACCGCGGGCGCGGCCACGGCCGGGAGGCCCAGCTCGTCGGCCAGCCGGTCACGCAACGTCGTCAGGACGCGGCGTAGCCGGGCGGGGGCGAGGCAGTCCCCGGCCCGGGGGCTGTCCTCGGGATGGGCCAGGGCGTAGGCGGCGGTCTCGCCTATGCCCATGCCGCACGAGCCGTGCCGGGCCGGCACCCGCGCCCGCTCGCGGGCCCGGTTCGCCGCCACGTGGTACGGGGTGGTGAGCAGGGCGTCCCGGTGGACGGTCAGCCGGGCGAGCGGGCCGGGCACCCCGACCGCCTCGAGATGATCGGCCTCGGCGGCCAGCGCGAGTGGGTCGACGAGCATGTGGCGGGACAGGTGGGTGGCGGTGCCCGCGGTGAACGCCCCCGAGCCGATCTGCGCGAAGGTGTGGTGCCGGCCGTCGTCGGTGACCACGTTGTGGGCTGCCTGGGCGCCGCCGTTGAAACGGATCACCGCGTGTACCGGCCGGCCCCGCGCGGCCGCCCGCGCGCACAGATGGTCGACGACTGTTCCCTTGCCCGCGTCACCGAACCCGAGATCGACGACGATGACATGGCGCTGTGGGGCGTGACGGTGCGGCACGGCGACGTTTCTCCCTCCAGCTCGCGGTGGGCGCCCTACAGCCGGGTGATCCCCTTCGGGCCGTCGTCGAGGCCTGGCAGGCCGTCGGAGACGACCACCGCCCCGCGGTCCCGCGCGTATGCGGTGAGCGCCTTGCCGACAGCGTCGACAGGTGCGTCGCCGCCGGTCTCGCGCAGGTGCCCCAGGCCCTCGTCCAGGTCGATGGCGTCCTCGGCCAGGCCGATGGTGAGCGCGATCGTCTCGCACACGGCGTCAAGGTCGTCCAGTTCGATGACGTTCTGCCCCAGCAGGGCGCGCCAGGCGGTGAGCACCTCGGTGTCCCCGGCGTGCGAGGCTCCCTGCGGGAGGATGTAGTACACCTCGTAACTGCGCTGCGCCTCGGCGACGATGTGCTCGACCGGAATGTCCTCGGCCAGTTTGTCGCCGATGACCGCGGCGACCTCCCGGCGCTTGACCCGCCGGTAGGGCATCTCGTCACCGATGAGGAAGAGATAGCCGCGCTTGCCACGCCTGTCGTAGCAGTCGATCGAGGTGTGGCGGGCCATGAAGTACAGGGCCAGTTCGTAGGATTCGGTTTTCTGCCCGCCGCCACCGCTTTCGATGAAGATGTTGCCGAGATGGTCGTCCATCCGGTTGTCGGACTCGAACTGGCCGATCTGCAGGGGCACCCGGTCGCAGGTGGCGTCGCCGACCGCGCCGAAGAGGATCTGCGGGTCGTCGACGTATCCCTTGCGGATGAGCAGGCCGAGCAGGTCGGGCAGCTTGCTCTGCAGGGTGCGCGGCACCTTCCCCATCGAGCCGGTCACGTCGAACAGGACGCCGATGGCCAGCGAGGTCGGGTGCTCGTCGCTGTCGCGGCTCTCGCGCGTCCCGACGCCGTGCGGGTCGAGGCCGGGGTGGGCTTTCCAGCTGTCGCGTGGGCTGCTGTGACGGACGCTGTCGCTGTAGTGGAAAGCGCTGCGGCCACTGCTCTTCCGGTAGCTCGCGGCCGCGGCGTAGACGTCGGTGGACCAGGCTCCGCTGCCCATGGGATTCCTCCGGTTCGTGTTCGAGTGCGGATTCGAGACTGTTGCTGGGCCTGTGACCGGCGATTTCAGGGAGGCCCGTCGGTGTCGTGGGGTGCGGCCGGGACATGCAGCGGCCGGAAGCGGCGCGGGCCGTAGAGCCGTTCCAGCAGTTCGTCGAACTCGCCGAGCAGACGCCAGGCGTCGCGCGGCCGGCGGGACATGGCGGGCAGGGTGCACCCGCGGGCGAACCGCAGGATCGGGCGGGGGACGTCGTCACGCAGCAGGTACGTCATGCACTTCGTCGCCAGGTGGATGTCGGTGGCCGCGCTCGGTGGCTGCCGGGCCGCGACCTCCGGCGGGTACATGTCGGCGAAGCGGTCCACCATCGCCGGCACATGCCCACCCGCGCCACCGGCACCACCCGGGCCGTCCGGGGCGGTGATGACCGAGTAGCACCAGTCGACGAGGACCAGGCCGTGGTCGTCGGGGTGGATGAGCACGTGGTCGGGCACGACGGCGCCGTGTACGACCCCGGCCTGGTGGGCGTACCCGAGAGCGACGAGCAGCCGCCGCCACATCCACGCGACGTCGCAGGCGTCGAGCCCGTCCGGACACACGGCACGCAGTTCGGCCAGCGAGCGGAAGCCGTGGGCGCGCTCGATGACGTTCACCCGGCGTAACTCGCCGCCGACGCTGTCGCGGTGTCGGAAGGTCTCGACGAGACGGGGGACGTAGGCGGCGAACCGCTTCTCCCCCCTGCCGGCCAGCTGTCGCAGCGCCGCGGCCTCGCGTTCCATCAGGTCGTTGTCGGTGGCCGACCGCGGGATCTTCAACAGCGCGCCGGCCACCGCGCCATCGCCGCCCCCGGTACCGCCAACACCGCCAGCCGTGTACGTGACCTCGCTCAGGGTGGCGATGTCACCGCGGGTATACACCCCACCGACCGTGTAGACGTACTTGCTGGTGATGACGACAGCCTGGCCGCTCGCCGCCCCGCCGGCGATCTCCCGCTGGTACCGCTCCCACAGGCGGCCCAGACGGGTGAAGGCGGCCTGGGCGTCCAGCCGCCGGTCGGCCGGGACCGCGTCGGGATGGACCATGCGGGCCAGCCGCCGGTAGGCGCGGCGGGCGGCGCGTAAGTCCGCCCCCGAGGCGTCCCCGCCCCGCCCGAACAGCGCTGACGGGCCGCTGGCACGCAGGATGAGCCGCACGGCTTCGTCGATCGTGGTCGGGATGGGCGGCGGCAGCGAGTCTGGCGCGCCCGACGGCCGGGACGAACCCGTGAAGTCCGCTGTCATGCGTCCCGCTCCCGGGTGGGGCGCAGCAGCGCGGGGTGCAGCAGGCCGGCGGTGCCGGCGCGGTAGAGCCGGGCGCGGCGTCCACCCCGGGCACCACCACGGGCGGTGGTGTCACCGGTGTCCTCGACGAGACCGGGCACGGACAGCACCTTCCGGTGGAAGTTCCCGGGATGCAGGGGCTGCCCCCACACGGCCTCGTAGACCTCTCGCAGTTCGGTGATGGTGAACCGCTCACCGGCGAACGCGGTCGCCAACGGCGTGTACTCGAGTTTGGCGCGGGCCCGCTCAAGGCCGTCGGCGAGGATGCGGGTGTGGTCGAACGCCAGTCCGGGCGGGTCGATCACGGCGACCGCGTCGACCGGGACCCAGGCGGCCGCGCGGGCGTCCCCACCCGCGGTGGGATCGGGCAGGTCCGGCGCGAAGGCCAGGTAGGCGACGGAGACGACGCGCATGCGCGGGTCACGCCCGGGCGTGCCGTAGGTGCCGAGCTGCTCGAGGTGAACCCGTCCCAGGTCATGCGAGACGGGGACGGTGRCGGTGGCGGTGGCATCCGACGCGGCGAGCCCGGTCTCCTCCGCCAGTTCGCGGACGGCGGCCTGCGGCAGGTCCTCCTCGTGCCGGGTGCCGTCCGCGGCGGTGTGGGCACGGACGAAACCGCCGGGCAGGGACCAACGGCCCGCGTACGGCATCTCCCCGCGACGCACCAGCAGGACGTGCAGAGCGTGCCGGCCCAGCGGCCCATCGGCTCCCAGCACACCCGACCTGTCACGAATCGTGAAAGCGACCACGTCGACGGTGACCGCGATCGGGTCGTAGGCCCGCGGATCGTACGAGGCAAGCTGGCTCCGCTCCGCCGCCGGGACCTCCCGCTCCGCCCGCACCGACGGGCCCGTGGACTCCACCACCCCCATCGACCGCTCCTCTCCGGACGCCGGCATCCCGACACAAGTTTTTCTCATCTAGAGAATTTCTCGGTTCGAGGAGAACGTACTGGACGCCGGCACGGGGCGCAAGAGGGCAAACCAGGGAAGGGTGAGCATCYGGGACGCGGGCCGCCGATCATCCGCGGACGAGCGGTACCGGCGAGCAGGCCGGAGACGAGCGGCTGGTCGTCCACGGGCGGGTACCTGCCGGGCCGGGGAGGCCGGGCGGGCCGGGCGGCAGCGTCCCGGGCCAGGCCACGGCGTCGGCTCTGATCCGCGGCATCCCCGTCAGGGCCGGCGAGAACCGGGAAAGCCAGACCGGAGGCAGCGCGAGAAATTACTGCCGCGCTGCCTCCGGCCGACCGGCGAAGCTGTTCTGTGCGGAAACGGTGTTAACGATGTCCCGTTTGGAGATCAGGTGGCGGAAGCGAGCTGGAAACGGACTCCGGTGAGTTCTTCGGAGAGACTCCAGAGGCGTTCCGCGGTGGCATGGTCCAGGGCGCCTTTGACGGGCTGGACGACCGTGGGAGAGCCCTTGGCCGCGCCACGTACCGCGGGGCCGATGAACCGACCGCTTTTGGCGTCCGGATGGGTGGCCGCGTACAACTGGCTCAACGCTCCGGTCTCGGCGTCCGTGGCGAGGAATCTGTTGGTGAGTTTCAGTATCCGATTGAGCAGGCCGGTCGGCCCGGTGGACTGCAGGTTCGTGGCCGCATAGCCCGGGTGGGACAGGAGGCTTCGTACCGACGCCCTGCCCACCCGCAGCCGGCGGTCCAGTTCCAGGCCGAAGAGAATGTTGGCGAATTTCGACTGGGCATAGAACTTGAACGGTATRTACCGGCGCCCGCCGTCGAGGTTGTCCCAGTGGATGGAGCCGTGTCGGTGCAGGGCGGAACTGACTGTCACGACACGCCCGTCCCCGCTGGCCGTCAGGGTGTCCAGGAGCAGCCCGGTGAGCGCGAAGTGCCCGAGGTGGTTGACACCGAACTGCAGCTCGAAGCCCTGCGCGGTGAGTGACCGCGGCGGCATCATGATCCCCGCGTTGTTGACCAGTACGTCGACGCGCGTCCCGTCCGCGATGACGCCCTYGGCAAAGGCGCTGACCGAATCCAGGTCCGAAAGGTCGAGACGGCGTACCTCCAGACGCGCCTCCGGCTGCTCCGCGCGCAGTTTCTCCACCGCCTGGGCGCCCCTGGCCTCGTYGCGCACGGCCAGGATGACATGTGCGCCGCGGCGGGCCAGCTCACGGGTGGTCACGTAACCGAGCCCGCTGTTGGCTCCGGTCACGATGAAGGTCCGGCCGCTCTGGTCGGGAATGTCGTCGGCGGTCCAACGGTCCATGACTATTCCACGCTCCGGTGTTCTCGTTTAATGATCTATCTGTACTTGTACCGGCTGCCGAGAAGCCGGGCACTGCCAACCCAACAACAGTTCGCTCCCAGCGGCAACCAAACGCACCAGGGAAATCGATGTTGTATTGCGGCCCACATTCAGGACCCGACAATCGACGAAGAAGCGGGTTCGCCGGCGGCGGAAGCCGACCCGTCGCGGCCGACCGTGGAGGCGCTGATGAAGATCGAAAATTCGGCGCGTCCGACGGGAGCAGGTACGGGATCAAGAACGCGTAGAGACTACTCCTGGTGATCGGGCGGCGGCCGCGAGACGCCACCCGGACAACAATCCGGCACCAGCCATCCCATACGGCCTGCGCGGGGCGGCTCCGCCCCCGCGGCTCGCGGACGAGGATGCTCGCGTCTTCGAGCACGGGCAGTGACGTGCCGGCAGGCGGCTCTCCTCCGGTCTCTTCCGGACGACGCGGGGGTGAATTCCCCGTCAATTCCGTGAAAGAACCCGGCGAACCGTGGCCGGCCGCCACCGGTGCCCGCCCCACCGCCCATCCGGGCCCGCCTTCGGCCGATAGTGCCGCGCGATTCCTGGTAACCTGCTCACCGGCGTCAACCAGAAAAGGCGACCAGGGCGACGGGAACGGGGAGATTTCAGGATGCCAACCGCCGACACCGCCGGTGACGTACCCGTCGATATCGATATCCCCCGCCCGCCGGGGGAGTTTCCGGCCGACGAGCATCCCGGTGAGGCGGTCGAGGTCCCCTGGTCGGCGGTGGCGGACTACCGCTGTTTCGGCTGCTCGCCACACAACGAGCGGGGCCTGCAGCTACGGCTGCGGACCCATCCGGAGGGGATACAGGCCCGCTTCCGTTTCGGGCGGGCCCACGAGTCGTACCCGGGGGTCGTGCACGGCGGCCTGACCGGGGTGGTGTGCGACGAGGTCATGGGCAACCTGATCGTGCTGCGGACCGGCCTGACGGCGTTCACCACCACCATGAAGGTGCGCTACATCCTGCCGTTGCTCGTCGGGACGACCTATGACTGCGTGGCCCGGATCCGCACCGAGGACGAGGGCAGGCCCGCTCGCCGGCTCGTCCACGCCAGCGCCGAAGTCCTCAGCCTGAACGGCGACGCGATGGCCACGGCCACGGCCAGCTACCAACTGGTCAGCATCCAGGCGGCGCGCCGGCACCTCGCCCTCGACGACGCCGACACCGAGCGGCTGCGCGCCGTCATGTCCGAGCACCAGAACGGGTAGTCACCACGGCCGGTGAATCCGGCGCGGGTGAAGGCGTCCGGCAGTACACTTGCAAAGTTCTTCAATTTCAGCAACGGATGCTGGCGCGGTGGACGGGCTTGAAGGGAGTCCGGTGGGGGTACAGGTTCCGCTCTACCAGGCGAAAGCAGAGTTCTTTCGCATGCTGGGGCATCCGGTACGGATCCGGGTGCTCGAGCTGCTGGCGGACGGGCCGACTCCGGTGCGTCAACTGCTGGCGGCCATCGAGGTGGAGCCGTCGAACCTCTCCCAGCAACTGGCGGTGCTGCGCAGATCCGGGATCGTGACCGCGACCCGGGACGGCTCGACGGTGGTGTACGCGCTGGCCGGCGGTGACGTGGCCGAGCTGATGCGGGCCGCGCGGCGGATCCTCACCGAGATGCTGACCGGGCGTGAGGAACTGCTGGCAGAGCTACGCGAGGCCGAGGCGAGCTCCGCCCTACCACAATGATCACAACATGCTGACCCCCAGCCTGCCCGGGGCCAATCCGGCGTACAGCATCCAGATCCGTGTGCCCGCCCGGGCGCTGACCCTGGTCCAGGGGATCATCGCCGACGCGCCGGGGGCCGTCACCTGCCAGGCGGACGAAGCGGGCAGCGGCGAGATACACCACATCACCCTGGACGCCGACAGCACGGCCACCCTGACCTGGCTGGGCAGCGTCCTGCGGCACCGCCTGGGCACCGACCTGCTACACAGCGAGGACCTCGTCTTCCTCRCCGCGTCCACCGGCAAGCTCGCCCAGCGGGTCTGCGCGGTCACCGCCACCGGCCACGACGTCGCGCTGCTGGACGCCGACGCGGACCGCCGCGTGATCACCCACCTGGCCGCACACCCCCTGCACACCGACCGCTACACCGGACGGTCGCGCCGGGTCKCCCTGGTGACCGACGCCAGCGCCGTGCTCGACTTCGAGCCGCTACGGGCCGAGACCGCCCTGCCCGCGGTGGAGTCCCAGGCGGTCCACCTGCACCGGGCCACCGGTCTCGACATCTTCCCGCTGCCCATCGCCGCCCACGGCCCGGACGACCTCGCCGCGGCCGTGCGCATGCTCGCCCCCGGCTTCGCCGCCACCATCCTGGTCCACACCCACATCCAGCATGTGCACGCCGCCCGCGCCGCGCTCGACACCGTCCCCCATCTGTTGTTGGACAGCGTCAACGACGGCCTCGCCGTCGCCGCCACCGCCGCGGCCGTCAACGCGCTGCGGCTGCGTTCCATCGACCCGCGCCGGGCCCGGGTCGTCCTGGTGGATCCGGGCCGCGGCGGGGATCTGTCCGGCCTGCTGATCGCCGCCGGTATCGGTGACCTCACCTTCTACGACCCGGTGCCCTACGGCACCGCCCCGCTGCACCAGCTCGCCGACGGCATCGACCTGATCATCGACCTGATCGGGCTGATGGCCCCGCCGCCGGGCGTCCCGCTGCTGCGGACCCGCCCCGAGACCCCGCCGCCGCTCGCCGCCGCCACGACCGCTCCCCGCCCGCTGCACGCCCTTCCCGGCCTGCTCACCGCGGCGATCACCACCCAGCGCCGGATCACCCCGGCGGCCCGCCTGGCCGCGGTGGAGGCGCTGGCCGCGCACGCCCGGGCCGGGGAACTGCTGCCGCCGCTGGACCATCCAGGCCTCACCTCGGCCGTGGCCGCCGCCGCCGCCCGCGCCCTGACCGGGGCTGCATGAGTGCCCGAGCGGTATGCGACTACTCGGCGGCGGTCGCGCCCTCGAAGTAGGTGATGTCCGTGGCCAGGGGCTCATCGGCGGGCGCGGGTTCGTATGTTGCCCCGGCCTCTGGGCGCAGGACGCTGGCCGCGATGAGGACGGCGACGGCCACGAAAATGGCACCGACGCCGAACGCGAGGTGGTAGCCGCCKGTCAGCGCCGCGGCGGTGCTCTCCCCGGCCCCGGTCAGATGGTCGGTGYGCGACGCCGACAGCGTGGCCAGGATCGCCAGGCCGAGCGCACCGCCAGCCTGCAGTGTCGTGTTGACCAGGCCGGAGACGAGCCCGGAGTCGGCGGGCGTGGCGGCGGACATGGCCAGTGTCGTCAGCGCCGGGAAGGACAGTCCCGCGCCGACACCGAGCAGCAGCATCGCCGGCAGGACGTCCGTGACATAGCTGCCGTCCACAGGTGCGCGGGTTACCAGGGCGAGCCCGGCCGCGCTGAGAACCAGGCCCGGCACCAGCACGGCACGCTCGCCGAAACGGGCGTTCAGCTGCGTGGAGAAACCGAGGGAGAGCAGCCCGATTCCCAACGAGACCGGCAGGAACGCCAGACCCGTCCGTACCGCGTCGTAGCCGAGCACCCGCTGCAGGTACAGCGCGCCGAGAAAGAACATCCCGAACATGCCGGCCACCATCAGGATCTGGATGRGGTTGGCCCCGACGACGTTGCGCGACCGGAAGACACGCAACGGCAGGAGCGGGTTGCGCGCGTTCGCCTGGCGCACGACGAACCCGGCGAGCAGGGCAGCCGCGACGGCGCCGAAACCGAGCGTGTGCGTGGAGGCCCAGCCATGATCGGCCGCCGCGACAATCGTGTACACACCGAGCATCAGCGCCGAGGTGACGAGAAACGCGCCCGCGATGTCGGCTCCCGCGCGCAGCCCGATCCCGCGCTCGGCCTTGAGCAGGCGCGCGGCCAGCACGGCGGTCACGATCCCGAGGGGGACGTTGACGAAGAAGATCCAGTGCCAGCTGATGGCCTGGGTGAGGACACCGCCGGCGAGCAGGCCGATCGAGGCGCCGGCGGATGCGACGAAGCTGTAGACGCCGATTGCCCTGGCCTGCTCCCGTGGCTGCGGGAACATCGTAACGATCATGCCCAGGATCACGGCGGAGGCCATGGCCCCGCCGACGCCCTGGACGAACCGTGCGAGGATCAGCATCTCCTGGCTGCCGGACATGCCGCACAGCAGGGACGCCGCGGTGAACACGCCCAGGCCGGTCATGAAGACGCGCTTGCGGCCGATCAGGTCGCCGAGTCGGCCGGCGAGGAGCAACAGGCCGGCGAAGGCGATCAAATAAGYGTTGACCACCCAGGCCAGGCCTGACTGGGAGAAATCGAGGTCGTTCTGGATGGCGGGCAACGCCACGTTCACGATCGTCCCATCCAAAATGATCATCAGCATCCCGACGCAGAGGACGACGAGCGCCGGCCAGCGGGAGTCGCCGGCCCGGGTGGCCGATGCGACAGGCTCGGTCATATGGTCGCCTCCTGGCGGCTCGGGGGTTCGGGATGGCTCGGGAAGCAGAACCAGAGGCGGCGCGGAAGAAGCATGATCGCGCCGCCGGAGGCCGGCTGGGCTCGCGAGCACCAGATGCGACCGTATCAGATAGTTTTGTTCGGGAAGATTTCTTCCGGAACTAATGGAGCCGGGGCGCGCGCCGCCGTACCGGCCGCTCGCACTGCACCGGCGTGGACAGCCGGCCCTGGACGAGCCGCACCAGCCCGTCGACAAAGGCGTCGCGCTCACGGGCCGGGAGTGCCGCGAGCACGTCGCCGCAGATGCGCGTCACGATCTCGTGGGCCTGGGCGGCCGTTCGCTTGCCCTCCTCGGTGACCCAGACGATCCGGGCCCGCCGGTCCGTGCTCGACGGCCGTCGCTGCACGAGYCCCGCCTTCTCGAGCTCGTCGATCGTCACCACCATCGTGGTCTTGTCGAGGGCGCACAGCTCGGCAACCTGGCCCTGGGTCAGGTCGCACGACATCGCGCTGGACAGGACGCAGTGACCGCGCGGTGAGATGCCGAGCTCGGTGAGGCCGGCCGTCAGCTCCGTGGTCAGCGCGTGGCTTGCCTGCGACAGGAGGAAGGCGAGGTCCGCGACAGACGCTGCCCGCGCGCTGGTGGCCATGGAACAAGCGTAGCAATATACATCCAGAACAAGATCTTTCTTATCGGTAC
This sequence comes from Protofrankia sp. BMG5.30, assembly GCF_001983005.1. Classification (NCBI taxonomy): domain Bacteria; kingdom Bacillati; phylum Actinomycetota; class Actinomycetes; order Frankiales; family Frankiaceae; genus Protofrankia; species Protofrankia sp. BMG5.30. The sequence continues at coordinate 22,373 of NZ_MOME01000011.1, forward strand.
GGCCGCCTCCGGTCTCACCGAACGGGTGCCGGCAGGGAGTTCCAGACCTGGGTGAGCCGGCTGAGGGTGGCGGCGCCCGTTGCCGGCAGGAGGTCGCTGACGCCGTCCGCCCGCAGCCCGTTGGCGGGGACGAACGGGGCGCCCTCGGCTCCCAGGCCCGAGCGGAACGCCTGACTGACCAGCCACGTCTGCGAGTCCGGCTCACGCAGGAAACGCAGGAAACCCGCGGCGGCCGCACGCCACCCCGCCGCCGTACCCGCCGGATACAGCGGCAGGTACGGATAGTCGGACACGGGTGTTCCGTCCGCGGGGTAGACGGCGGTCAGCGGGACGGCCGGCCCGCCCTGGTTGTGCCGCCAGACCTCCTGCTCGCTCATGACGAACATCGGCCCGGCGCCCGCCCGCGCCGCCCCGCCGACCCGTGAGCGCAGCTTCCGCAGGACGCTCACCACCGATGGCTGGTCCACCGCGACGGCGGGCAGATAGTCCTCCTGGCCGAGGCCGCGGGCGGCGCCCGTCCAGGCGACAAGCGCCTGGAGCGCGGAGGCGGACCGGGCCGGATCGGGCATCTCCACGCGCACCGGGCCCCACCCCGGCTGCCCGAGGGCGGCCCAGCCCTGGTCCGCGCTCAGCACGCGCAGCACGTCGGCCCAGGTGGGTGGGTGCTCCGCCCAGTGCAGGGCGTCGACCATGGGGGCAGGCAGCGCGAGGACCAGCGGCGAATAGGCCAGCGGCGGCCCGGTAGGCGCGGCGCTACCACCGGCTTCGCCGTCCGGCCGAACGGTCGCCGACCCGCTGCTGCCGAGCAGGCGTGACCACAGCGAACTGTCGGGAATCCACACGTCCGGACGGTCCCCGTACCGTGCGGTGTCCCACCCACCGGCCAGGGCCTCGACCACGGCCGCGGGCTCCTGTGCCTGGACCCGGATGGCCGTGCACTCCCGGCCCGGGCCGTCTGTGTAGCGGGCGGCCAGGGTGGAGACGGCGTCGGCGATGTCGGTGGCCGCGACCACGAGCAGCTGATCCGCCGGGCACGTCGCGCCGACCGGTGTCTGTCGCAGGTTGCCCACCAGCAGAGCGCCCAGAGCCGCCAGCGCGGTGAGCAGCGGGACGGCCAGTATCCGATACGAAAGCCGACCAGCCCACTGATGGGCGTGCKGACGAGCGTGGCGGGCCCGGTCGGGATGCATCCCGTGAGTACGGTGAACGGATCGGACGCGGTGGGATGATGTGCGCCGCATGCCGCGAACAATAACGACATCGCCGACCGGCCCCGCGCCGGCCGCCTGTGTCCCACCACCCTTCGTCCGCGTTCACTTCCAATTCGCCGGCCGTCCACACGGAGCACGATGTCACGTTTCCGGGCCACTGCGACCATCCGCATTCGCGTATTCCAGATACACGAGAATGCAGGTCGGGGGGCGGACGTGTTCACAATGCGGTGCACGCGGCCACGACGGGTGGCGCACGGCCGGTCCTCACCCGGGCCGCGGCTGACACCCGGGCGGCTGGTGCCACGGGTGGTAGCCGTCCGGCTGCTCGTCACCGTGTTCTGCCTGGCTCTGGCGGCCTGTACGGCGCAGAGACCGGACCGTGCCGCCGGGACAAGCCCGGATCCGCAGTGTGCCGCAGGTAAGCTGACCGGCGCGGGCGCCACCTTCCAGCAGAACCTGCAGGCCCGGTGGATCAGTGACTTCACCATCCGCTGCCATGACGCCCATGTGACGTACGAGTCCATCGGATCGGGCGCGGGTATTCAACGCTTCATCGACGGCAGCGTGGACTTCGCCGGTTCCGACGCCATTCTGACAGGACAGGAACAACAGGCCGCCAACAAACGCTGTACCCCACCGGACGGAGCCGGATCGGCCCCGACCGGGCAGGCTTTACACATTCCCGCCGTCGGCGGCGCCCTCGTGTTCATCTACAACCTGCCGGGTGTGTACTCCCTGCGGCTGTCGCCGGCGACGGCCGCGGGAATCTTCCAGGGCGGGATAACCACCTGGAACGACCCGCGGATAGCGGCGGACAACCCTGGCGGCGCCCTGCCCGCCCTACCGGTGCGTCCCGTGCACCGCGAGGACTCCTCCGGATCGACCGATGTCTTCTCCCGGTACCTCAGCGCGGCGGCGGGAGCGTCCTGGCGCCTTGGGATCGGCAAGGAGCTGCCCTGGCCGGGCGGTTCCGCTGCCGCCACAGGCTCGGCCGCGGTGACGGCCAGCGTCATACACAACCCGGGCAGTATCACCTACGTGGAACTGTCCTTCGCCGCTGAGCAGGGGCTGCCGACGGCGGCGCTGCGGACCACGTCCGGCACATATGTCACGGCCAACGGCACCAGCGTCGCCGCGGCGCTGAGCGCGGCCGGCGCGGCAGCGGGACAGTCCGACCGCGGAGACCTGCGGCTCCCGATCGACTACACACCGGACGACCCGCTCGCCTACCCGGCATCCGCGGTCACGTACACGATCGTCTGCGCGCGGGGGAACGGCAACGCCGAGCTCCTGCGCAGCTACCTCGCCTACACCCTCGCCCAGGGGCAGCTGAGCACCCGGACGATCGGCTACGCTCCCCTGCCCGACCCGGCCGTCTCCGTGGCCCGCCGGCTCGTGGCGAGCCTCGGCTGATCATGATCCAACAAGTCACCTCCGCCCGGGGCGCCGCGCCCACCGGTCGGGGTCGGCGCCGCCGAGCCAGCGGTCGATGTCGGAGCGCCACCAGACCCGGGTACCACCCCAGGTCGCGGTACGGTTCACCACCGCGGCCGGGGCGGGCGCGCGCGGATCGGTCCGAAGCCGATGGTCGACGGCCTGACGGGTCACGCCCAGCGCGGCAGCGATGTCGGACGAACCCACGAGCTGCGGTGAATCGCACACGGAAACGGACGATAACCGCCGGACGGCCCGTGCGACAGAGCCCGGGAGGGGAAGCCAGGACCACGGCCGGCCTACGGAGTGTCAAACCGGGGCGTCCCAGAAGCCGCCCCAGCTCGGCAGAGCCGTGTCGAACGAGCGCAGCGGCTGCTCGGCCCAGATGGTCTTGCCCCTGGGCGTGTACCTGGCACCCCACCGCTGGGTAAACTGCGCCACCAGGAACAGCCCCCGACCGCCCTCGTCGGTGGTGCGGGAGTGCCGCAGGCGCGGCGAGGTGCTGCTGCCGTCGGACACCTCACAGATCAGCGTGCGGTCACGGATGAGGCGCAGCCGGATCGGTTCGGTGGCATACCGGATCGCGTTAGTGACCAGCTCGCTGACGACGAGCTCGGTGGTGAGCACCTCCTCGCCGCACCCCCACGCGACCAGCTGCCGGGCCGCGTGGGCGCGGGCGAGCGCCACCACGGCCGGATCCAGGGGCAGATCCCAGGAGGCGACCCGTTCCGCCCGCAGGGCGTGGGTACGCGCGAGCAGGAAGGCGACGTCGTCCTCGGGGCGGTCGGGCAGCAGCTCCTTGATCACCCTGTCCCGGATCTCCTCCAACGGGCGGTCCGCCCGGTTCAGCGCCGCACGCAGCTGCCCGAGCCCGGCGTCGACGTCGTTGTCCCGGTCCTCGACCAGCCCGTCGGTGTACAGGGCCAGCAGGCTGCCCTCGACCAGCTCCAGTTCGGTGGACTCGAACGGCAGACCGCCAAGGCCCAGCGGCGGGCCCACCGGCAGGTCGAGGAAGTCCACCGTCCCGCCGGGACTGACGAGCGCGGGCGGGGGGTGGCCGGCCCGCGCCAGCGTGCAGCGCCGGCTGACCGGGTCGTACACCGCGAAGATGCAGGTGGCCCCCAGCACCGCGGTGCTGGCGCTGCCCGCGGCGTTCTCCTCCTCGTCGGCGAGCCGGATGACCAGGTCGTCCAGGTGCGCCAGCAGCTCGTCGGGCGGGAGATCGAGGCCGGCCAGGGTGTGCACGGCGGTGCGCAGCCGTCCCATGGTCGCCGCCGCGTGCAGCCCGTGGCCCACGACGTCCCCGACGACCAGGCCCACCCGGGCACTCGACAACGGGATCACGTCGAACCAGTCCCCGCCCACGCCCGCGCTCTCGTCCGCGGGCCGGTAGTGCGACGCCACCTCCACGGCGGTCTGCCCGGRCAGGCTGTGCGGCAGCAGGCTGCGCTGCAGGGTCAGGGCCGCGGCGTGCTCCCGGGTGTACCGGCGGGCGTTGTCGACCCACACCGCGGCCCGGGAGGCGAACTCCTGCGCGATCAGCAGGTCGTCCTCGTCGAACGGATCCGGGCGCACCCGCCGGACGAACGTGGCCACCCCCATGATGACGCCACGGGTCCGGATCGGAACCACTATCAGCGACCGGAGGCCGAACCGGCGGATCTTCGCCCACCGGGGCCGGTCCCGCGCGATCCACGGATTCGTCGCGACGTCCAGCACCGGTTCCAGCACGGGCCGGCCGTCGGTCAGGCAGCGGGCGGCGGGAAACGACGGCTGGACGACGTCCCCGGTCCGCGCGACCGACTCCGGGCACCCGGGGAGCACCGAGCGCTGYCCCGCCCGCCGGATCCGGGACGTGCCGGTGACGGGCTGCGCCGGTTCCTCACCCCGCAGGACCGACTCCAGCAGGTCGACGACGACGAAGTCGGCCAGCCGCGGCACCGCCACGTCCGCCAGGTCCTGGGTGATACGCATGACGTCGAGGCTGCTGCCGATACGCGCGCTGGCGTCGTTGAGCAGAGCCAGCCGCTGCTGCGCCCGCCAGCGGTCGGTGACGTCGACGACGATGTAGCACACCCCCAGGACCCGCCCGGCCGAGTCGTCCAGCCGGAAGAAGGAGGTGGAGTAGGCGTGCTCCCGGTGGGGGTCGGCGACCGTCCGGCCGCGGTACTCGAAATTCATGATCGGCACTCCGGTCCGGAGCACCTCGCGCATCCGTTCCTCGATCTGCTCGGCGGGCAGGCCCGGCATCAGCTCACTCAGTCGCCGGCCGAGGCGGGCATTGCGCGACACGCCGCCGGAACGCGCCAGCGCGTCGTTCAGCCACCTGTACCGCAGCTCCTCGTCCAGCAGGGCCATGCCGATCGGCGACTGGGCGAGCATGCCGCCCAGCATCAGCTGGTCCACCATCCACCAGGGCATCTGCGCGTCGTCGGAGGCGAGCACGAGCCAGCTCGCGCCGTCGTCCGGGCCGAGCATCGGACAGACCCGCGCGTAGAGGTTCATGCGGTGACCGTCCGCGTGCACGGTGGGCAGCCGCCCGCCCCAGCCGCCGTCGGCCCGGCACCGCTCGGCCTCGGCACGTACCGCCGTGCCGTCCACCGACCGGTGCAACAGCGCGGTGGCCGGACGGCCGAGCACGTCCGCGGCGGCACGGCCGACCATCCGCTCGGCGGCCCGGCTCCACCGGACCACCGTGCCCAGCCGGTCGAGGACCACGCTGGCCACCGGCAGCGGCCCGAACGGATCGCCGCGGACAGTGACATCCGTCGCCCCGGGTGTCTCGGATACGTCCATCGCCGGACGTCCTACCCAGGCCGCCCCGCCTTATCTGCTCCCGCTGTGCGGGATAGTAGGTCATGACACCGGGAATGCCGGGGGGCGGCGGACGGCCGGCCTTCCGGCCGATGCTCGCGCCCCCTTGCCCACTCTCCGTACTCTGTTGGACGCTGCCTTCTGATGCCTCCGCTCGCTGAGCTGGTCGAACGCCTGCCCGATCTGATGGTTCGTGACCAGCGCCGCCTGCAACGCCGCGTCGACGGCGCGCGCAGGATACGCAACCCCCAGGCCCGCGCGGCGGTGACCGCCGAGATCGCCGCCGACGTCGAGGTGGCCACACTTCGCGTGCAACGGCGGCTGGCGGCCGTGCCGCCGATCACCTATCCTCCGGACCTGCCGGTCAGCCAGCGCAGGGACGACATCCGCGCCGCGATCCGCGACCACCAGGTGGTGATCCTCGCCGGTGAGACCGGTTCCGGCAAGACGACGCAGCTGCCGAAGATCTGCCTGGAACTCGGCCGGGGAGTACGCGGGCTGATCGGTCACACCCAGCCACGGCGCCTGGCCGCCCGCGCGGTCGCCGAACGCGTCGCCGAGGAGCTCGACGGCCCGGACGCCCGGCCGGGCGCAACCGTCGGCTACAAGGTGCGGTTCACCGACGAGGTCGGCGACAACAGCCTGATCAAACTGATGACGGACGGCATCCTGCTGGCCGAGATCCAGACCGACCCGCTGCTGTGCCAGTACGACACGCTGATCATCGACGAGGCCCACGAGCGCAGCCTCAACATCGACTTCATCCTGGGCTACCTGCGGCAGCTCCTGCCGCGCCGGCCCGACCTGAAGGTCGTCATCACCTCGGCGACGATCGACCCGCAGCGTTTCGCCCGCCACTTCGGGGACGCGCCGGTGATCGAGGTCACCGGCCGCACCTTCCCGGTGGAGGTCCGCTACCGGCCGCTGGTCGTGCCGGCCGGCGCCGCCACTGACGCCGACGCCGGTGGCGGGACCGACAACGGGAGCGGCGACGGCCCGGGTGCGATGATCGAACGCGATCTGCCGGAAGCGATCACCTCCGCCGTGGACGAGCTGTGCGCGGCCGGGCCCGGCGACATCCTGCTCTTCCTCAGCGGCGAGCGGGAGATCCGGGACACCGCCGACGTCCTGGCGAAGAGGCAGCTGCCGAACACCGAGATCGTGCCGTTGTACGCGCGGCTGTCAGCCGCCGAACAGCACCGGGTGTTCCAGCCCCACACCGGACGCCGGATCGTGCTCGCCACCAACGTCGCGGAGACGTCGCTGACCGTCCCGGGCATCAGGTACGTCGTCGACCCGGGCCTGGCCCGTGTCTCCCGCTACAGCAACCGGACGAAGGTGCAGCGGCTGCCGATCGAGGCGATCTCGCAGGCGTCCGCGAACCAGCGCAAGGGGCGGTGCGGGCGGGTCGCCGACGGGATCTGCATCCGGCTGTACTCCGATGACGACTTCGACGCGCGCCCGCGGTTCACCGACCCGGAGATCCTGCGTACCAACCTCGCCTCGGTCATCCTGCAGATGACCGCGCTGGGGCTGGGCGACATGGCGGACTTTCCCTTCATCGACCCGCCCGACTCGCGCAGCATCTCCGACGGTGTGCTCCTGCTACGGGAGCTCGGCGCCGTCGAGACGGCGAGCGCACCGGAACAATCGGGAAAGCCGGCGGCGCCGGGCCGGGCCGGTGCGCGGATGCGGCTGACCCCGCTGGGGCGCAAACTGGCGCAGATTCCCCTCGACCCCCGGCTGGCCCGCATGGTGCTGGCGGCCGGCGACAACGGGTGCGTCCGCGAGGTCATGGTCATCGCGTCCGCGCTGTCCATCCAGGATCCGCGGGAGCGTCCCGTCGACGCGCAGCAGGCCGCCGCGGAGAAACACGGCCGCTTCACCGACCAGCAGTCCGACTTCCTCGCCTACCTCAACATGTGGGAGTACCTGCGGGAACAGCAGGAGCAGCTGTCGGGAAACCAGTTCCGCAGGCTGTGCCGGGCCGACTTCCTGAACTACCTGCGGGTACGGGAGTGGCAGGACGTCCACAGCCAGCTGCGCCAGATCGTGAAAAGCCTCGGAATACCCGTCGGCAGCACCCCGGCCGACCCGCGGAACATCCACCTGGCGCTGCTCGCCGGCCTGCTGWCCCACATCGGTGTCAGGGACGCCGACAAGCAGGAGTACCAGGGGGCGCGGGGCTCCCGGTTCGCGGTCTTCCCGGGATCGGCGCTGTTCCGGAAGCCGCCGCGCTGGCTGGTGGCCGCCGAGCTCGTCGAGACGTCCCGGCTGTGGGCGCGGACCGTCGCGCGCATCGAACCGGAATGGGCCGAGGCACTCGCGCCGCACCTGGTGAAACGCACCTACAGCGAACCGCACTGGGAGAAGAAACAGGCCGCCGTGGTCGCCTTCGAGAAGGTGACCCTGTACGGGCTGCCGCTGGTGACCTCCCGCCGGGTGAACTATTCCGCGGTCGATCCCGCCCTGTGCCGGGACCTGTTCATCCGTCACGCCCTGGTGGAGGGCGACTGGCAGACGCACCACGCGTTCTTCCACGACAACCGCAGGCTGCTCGACGACGTCGAGGAGCTTGAGCACCGGGCGCGCCGGCGCGACATCGTCGTCGACGACGACACCCTGTTCGACTTCTACGACCAGCGGATCCCCGCCGACGTCGTCTCCGGCCGCCATTTCGACAGCTGGTGGAAGAAAACCCGCCGCTCCCAGCCGGACCTGCTGGCGTTCTCCGCGTCCATGCTCGTCAGGGCCGGCGCGGACGGCGTCGACGAACGCGACTACCCCGACGCCTGGCGGCACGGGGAGCTCACGCTGGCGCTGTCCTACCAGTTCGCACCCGGCACGGACGCCGACGGGGTGACCGTGCACATCCCGCTGCCGCTGCTCAACCAGGTGAGCGCCGACGGTTTCGACTGGCAGGTGCCGGGCCTGCGGGCGGAGCTGGTGACCGCGCTGATCCGCTCGCTGCCCAAGCAGATCCGGCGCAGCTTCGTGCCGGCGCCGGACTACGCCGCGCGGGTGCTGGCGGCGGTGACCCCGGCGGACGGGCCGCTGCTCGCCGTGCTGGAACGCGAACTCGACCGTCTCACCGGTGTGGCGGTGCCGCGGGAGTCCTGGCAGCTCGACCGGGTACCCGACCATCTCAAGATCACATTCCGGGTGGTGGACGAGGAGCAGCGCACCCTCGCCGAAGGCAGGGACCTGGCCGCGCTCGTCGACCAGCTGGCGCCGACGATGCGCGCGGCGGTCTGCGCCGTGGCCGACGGCGTCGAGCGCGACGGCCTGCGGACCTGGGACTTCGACGCGCTCCCGCAGCTCGTGGAACGGCAGCATCCCGGCCCCGGCCGGCCGGCGCGGGCATACCCCGCGCTGCTGGACCAGGGGCGCAGCGTGGCGATCCGCGTGTTCGCCACCGAGGCCGAGGCACGCCAGGCCATGTGGCTGGGCACGCGGCGCCTGCTGCTGCTGAACATGCCGTCCCCGATCAAACAGATCAACGCGCGGCTGAGCAACACCGCCAAGCTGACGCTGAGCCATCATCCGTACCGCGGCGTCGTCGAGCTGCTCGACGACTGCGTCGCCTGCGCCGCCGACAAGCTGATCGCGGCCGGCGGCGGGCCCGGGTGGGACGCCGACGGGTTCGCCAAACTGCGGGGCATCGTCCAGACCGACCTGGACGAGACCGCGTTCGACGTGGTGACGAAGGTGGAGCGCATCCTCGCCACGGCGCACACCGTCTCCGGGCAGCTGGCCGACTGGCAGGCACGCGTGCAACCACAGCCGCYGCCGGGACGGTCGCGGGAGCCCGCCCGGCGGGCGGGGGCGAGCGCCGGCCTCGCCGCGCTGGCACCGGCGCTGGACGACATCCGCTCCCAGCTCTCGGGGCTGGTCTATCCGGGTTTCGTCAGCGCCACCGGCTGGCAGCGGCTGCCCGACATCGCCCGCTACCTGGCCGCGATCGAACGGCGGCTGGAGAAACTCCCGTCCGACCCGGACCGCGACCGGCAGCGCATGCTGCAGGTCGAGCAGGTGACGCTGGAGCACCAGCGGCTGCTCGACCGGACACCGCCGGACGGCCCGCACGGCGAGGAACTCCAGCGGATCCGCTGGATGATCGAGGAACTGCGCGTCGGCCTGTTCGCCCAGACCCTGCGCACCGCCTACCCGATATCAGCCGAACGCATCTTCCGCGCCCTGGACCAGCTACCCCTCTGAGCAGGAATTACCGTCCCTTCCGATCGGTTGGGTGCAGATGCGGTGGGGGCTGTGTCGCAACGGAGAGTCGATCTCACGAGGAGAGTGGGGCACGTGTCGCTTCGCCCTTTCGGACGCACCGGAGTCCAGGTCAGTCCGCTGACACTCGGGGCCATGATGTTCGGCGCCTGGGGCAATCCCGACCATGACGAGAGCATCGCGATCATTCACCGCGCGCTCGACTCGGGCATCAACGTCATCGACACCGCGGACGTCTACTCGCAGGGCGAGTCCGAGGAGATCGTCGGCAGGGCCCTCGCCGGTGGCCGGCGGGACGAGGTGGTCCTCGCGACGAAGTTCCACGGGGTGATGAGCGACCGGCCCAACCACCGCGGCAACTCCCGGCGGTGGATCGCCCTCGAGGTCGAGAACAGCCTGCGCCGGCTGCGGACCGACTGGATCGACCTCTACCAGGTCCACCGCCCCGAGCCGGGCACCGACTTCGACGAGACCCTCGGCGCTCTCAGCGACCTCGTCCACCAGGGCAAGATCCGCTACATCGGGACGTCGACCTTCGAGCCGTCGGGCATCGTCGAGGGGCAGTGGATCGCCGAGCGCCGCGGGCGTGAGCGCGTCGTGTCCGAGCAGCCGCCCTACTCGATCCTGGCCCGGGGCATCGAGYGGGAGGTCCTGCCGGTAGCGCAACGCTACGGCCTGGCGGTGATCCCGTGGAGCCCGCTGGCCGGCGGGTGGCTGTCCGGCCGCTACCGCAAGGGCGCCGAAACTCCGGTGTCGCACCGCAGCACCCGCGTCCCGGGCCGGTTCGACCTGAGCCGGCCGGCGAACGTCGCCAAGCTCGAGGCGGTCGAGCAGCTGACCCTGCTGGCCCAGGAGGCCGGGCTGTCCCTGATCCACCTGGCCCTCGCCTTCGTCCTGGAGCATCCCGCCGTCACCTCGGCGATCATCGGCCCGCGGACCCTCGAACAGCTCGAGTCCCAGCTCGACGCCGCCAAGGTGACGCTCACGCCGGACGTGCTGGACCGTATCGACGAGATCGTCCCGCCGGGTACGACGATCAACCCCGAGGACGCCGGCTACCAGCCGCCGTCCCTGACCAACCCCGCCGCACGCCGCCGCGGCAACGGCAACGCGGCCCACTGACCGACCACTGGAATCCACCCCGTACCTCTCCGGGGCGCCACATGCGCTGGCATGTTGGCATATGTCGTAGCACATGCGGCGCCCCGGAAGACCCTGATGGATCGCGGTATGGCGTCGATCTATCATTGATCAGGAACACAAGGTCGCAGGGAAACAACCCGAGCTGGGACAGCCCGACCTGGGAGATGATTTCGACGTGCGCACTGTGATCCTCGGCGAACGCCCGCATGTTCTCGACGAGTTCATCGCCCGACGCCAGGCACTCGGGCAGGACACCTTCGACGAAGTGTGGGACGGGGAATATCACGTGGCACCGGGACCATCCGCGGAACACGGCCGCGTCGACTACGAGCTGAACGCTCTGCTGCTCCCTCGCGCGCGCGCAGCCGGGCTGGTGGGCACGGGCCCGTTCAATCTTGGCCGCCACGACAACTACCGGGTCCCCGACGGTGGTCTGCACCGCGGGCGGCCCAGCGGGGCGTTTCTGCCCACCGCCGCCGTGGCCGTCGAGGTCGTCTCTCCGGACGACGAGACCTACGCGAAGATCGATTTTTATGCCGCGCACAGGGTGGACGAGCTGATCGTCGCCGACCCCCTGCACCGGACCGTGCGGATCTGGCAGCTCGTCGACGGCAAGTACGACGAGACCGGGCAGAGCGACCTGCTCCAGGTCAGCGCCGCGGAGCTCATCGACGGCATCGACTGGCCCTGAGCCGGCGCCACCCTCCCCCACCTCTCGCTGTTCTTCGTTCAGCCCTCTTGCGGTCATCTCTCCGTCAAAAAGTGATATCACTATGATAGTGTTCTGCCCGTCGATGGCAGCGGCGGTGACTACGGCGCACGAGGGGGATCGGCCATGAGCACTGACGGCTCCGAAACGGTCACGCGGGAACCCGCGACGCAGGTCCAGGAGCGGTCCATGAACGGGAGGTCCGGCTGGGCCGGGCTCGGCCTGAGCCTGGCGGTGGTGTTAGTGCTCGGGCCCGGCGGCATCGCGGGCGGGGTGCTGCTGGTGACGGCGTTCACCGGCCCCGGCCTCGCCGGGGGCGTGGTGCTGATCGTGATCAGTGGTCTGCTCGTCCTCGGCGGCCTGGTGACGCTGTTCGGCCTGACCGCCGTCGCGCCCGGCCAGGCGCGCGTGGTGTCCCTGTTCGGCCGCTACACCGGGACGATCCGCACGACCGGCCTGCGCTGGGTGAACCCGTTTTCGAGACGACGCAAGATCTCGACCAGGATCCGCAACCACGAGACCGCCACGGTCAAGGTCAACGACGCGGACGGCAACCCGATCGAGATCGCTGCCGTGGTGGTCTGGCAGGTGCGGGACACCGCACGGGCCGTCTACGAGGTGGACAGCTTCGTCGAGTTCGTCGGCACCCAGGCCGAGACCGCGGTGCGGCACATCGCCACCAGCTACCCGTACGACAACCACGGCGACGCCGTCCTCTCGTTGCGGGACAACGCCGCCGAGATCACGGGCAGGCTCTCCGAGGAGATCACCGCGAGGGTGGCGCCCGCCGGGGTGGGGATCATCGAGTCGCGTATCACCCGTCTGGCCTACGCTCCCGAGATCGCCCATGCCATGCTGCGCCGCCAGCAGGCCGGCGCCGTGGTGGCCGCCCGCCAGCGGATCGTCGAAGGGGCGGTCGGTATGGTCGAACTCGCTCTCGCCCGGCTCGAGGCACAGGACGTCGTGACGCTGGACGACGAACGCAAGGCGACCATGATCAGCAACCTGCTGGTCGTCCTGTGCAGCGAGCAGTCCACGCAGCCGGTGGTGAACACCGGCTCGCTCTACCACTGACAGACAGGTGACGGAGCGGAAGAAGGTCCTGCTGCGGCTGGATCCCGCCGTGCACGACGCGCTCGCCCGCTGGGCCTCCGCCGAACTGCGCAGCACCAACGCGCAGATCGAGTTCCTGCTGCGCCGGGCGCTGTCGGAGGCCGGACGGCTACCCGGGAACGTCGAGCGTATGCCGCGCCGTGGACGCCCTCCAAAGCCCGACCCGACTCCGGACACCCCGACTCCGGACGGCCCGGATGCCGACGCCCGCACCGGGACCCGGGATGTTCACGACGCGGTCGACAAAGAGCATGGCGAAGGAAGGACGCAGCGGTGAAACTCCCCGAATCTCTCCCGGCGCGGCTCTACCTGGTTTCCTGCGATCCCGACAGGGAGCGGTTGACCGGCCGCCCGTACCTCGGCTACCTGCTGCGCGCCGCAGCGCTCACCGACYTGTTTCTCGCCGGCCGTCTTGTCGATGTGAGGGGCAGGGCACAGGTGATTCCGCCATCGGCGGCAACAGGCCGTGTCCGGGATGTGGATCCGCTGCTGGAAGGCATCCTCAGGAAGATCGAAAGGTCGTCACGGCCACGTTCGTGGAAATACTGGATCCGGCGGGAGGCCCGCCCAACCGTACGCGCCGTGCGGGACCAGCTGGAAACGGCCGGTTGGATTCGTGTGGAGCCCCGCCGGATACTCCTCCTGTTCCCCGCGGACACAATCACCGTGCGGGATCCGCGCGTCGTCAGGGAACTGCGCGGCAACGCCGGCCGGGTGGCGCGCGGCGGTGTCCCGCTGGCGCGTGTCGACCCGTATGACGCCGCCGTTGTCGCGCTTGCCGCCGCCGCCCGGCTGAAGACCGTGCTCACCCGGGCACAACGGCGTGAGCACCGGGCGCGGATCGCCCAGCTGACCGAGCTGTGCGGCCCACCGCCAATTGCGCTGCGCAAAGTAATCGCCGCCGACCAGGCATCGGCCGCGTCCTGAAATCCCGGACCGCTGCCGCCGCTGGCAGCCGGTGGCCGACAGCCGTCCCGCGTTGCCGGACGGCCCATGGCCGCGCCGGCCGGCGTTCGCTATAATTGATCTGTTTGCCATGACTGATCGATACCCGGAGAAACGCCGGTCCCAGAAACAAGGAAATGATTCCGACAACATGAACAGTACAGGAGAGGAAAGCTGTGACGACGTGGTACACGGCTGATCTCCACTTCGGCCACACGAACATTCTGGTCTATGCCTCCCGTCCCTGGCCCGACGTCGAGACGATGAACGCCGGCCTGGTGCGGCGGTGGAATGCCGTCGTGGCACCCGAGGACACGGTGTGGGTACTCGGGGACGTCTCCCTGACACCGACGAAACTCGGCCCGGTCGCCGAGCTGAACGGCCGCAAGATCCTCGTCGCGGGAAATCACGATGCCTGCTGGTCCGGGCACCGCCGGCACACCGGTCAGGTCCAGCGTTACATCGACGCGGGTTTCGCCCAGGTCCACGCCGGCGGAGTCGTGCGGGATCACCGCATCGGCGACCGTCTCGTCACACTGGCGCACTTTCCGTACCACGGCGACCACACGGAGCAGGACCGCTATGCCGACCGCCGCCCCGAGAACGACGGCCGGCCGTTGCTGTGCGGGCACRTGCACGACGCCTGGCAGATCCACGACCGGCAGATCAACGTAGGCGTGGACGTCTGGGACTGGACCCCCGTCCCAGCGGAGAACATCGTGCGTCTGCTCGACCAGCTCGACACCGCGACCCAGCCCGCACTCCGGTAGCGGCATTCCGGGATTGCACAGTCAGCAGTGGGGGCGGGGCTGACAGGCTGGTGGCCGCTCGCCCGAGGTCATCGCCCACGAGATCGGCGAGGGCCTCCAGGCCGCCCTCGCCGAGTTCGCTGCGAGCACCGGGCTGACGCAGGTCGGCCCCGGGCGGTGTCCAGGGGCCGCGTTCGTTCGGCGGCTGTGTTCCGCGGAACACGCTGCCGGGGCCGTGCGGCTTCCATGGGCTCCGAATGATCAAGACGGACCGCGTCTTCGACCGCGACTTCGAGTGGCGTCATCTGGCGGCCTTCGTCTCGCGCTCCGGCACACGGCCGCGCCTGGGCGTGGTCAGCGGGCGGAGTCGCTGCGCCTCTTCGCCACGGCTCTGGCCGAGCACGCACATGTGCCTGTGCCCCAGCGGTTCGCGAACTGGGACGAAGCGATCGTCCATCTGTTCTCGGTGGCCGGTGGCTGGCCCGGACCAGTCGTGATCAACGAATTCCCGTATCTGAGCACAGTGTCCCCCGAGCTCCCGTCGATTCTTCAGCGGGAGATCGACCGGGCGGTCTCCGGTGGCAACAGCATCGCGCTCCTGTTGTGCGGCTCGGCCATGTCGGTGATGGGAAATTCGAGCAGATCTGCCGTGAGTTCGCGATCGCGACACCGACCGACACCTTCGGGGGCCTGCCGGCGGAGGTCGGAGCCGGTGTCATCACGGACCCGGCGAGCAGAACGCGGATGGAGGTCAACGTCGTTGTGCTCGCGCCGGCCGATCCGGGTGAGCCGCGCCGGGTGCTTTCCCTGGGTGAGGCGAAATGGGGCGAGATCATGGGAATCCGGCAGGTCGAGCGGCTGCGCCGGGCCCGCGACCTGCTGGCCGCCAGAGGATTCAACACCCGGGACACGGTGATCGCCTGTTACAGCGACGCCGGTTTCGATCCCGAACTACACGACACGACCGACCGTCTGCTGACCGTCGGCCTTGAGGATCTCTACGCGGACGGGGACTGACCTACAGCCCGGAGGGGGCGGCCCGGAAGTCGGCGATGGCCGCCTCGTCGCCGCGGATGTCGACGGCGGCCTGCTCCCGGCGGTTGAAGGCGTAGAGCAGCAGTTCGGGGGCCGCGCCGGCGAGGACGACCTGCCGCCCACCGGAGCGCAGCACCAGCCGGCCCCCCCCGTCGGTACACTCCGCCACGACGCCGACCGGGGACCTGCGGAAACCAATCTTGCCGACCACCTTCAGCGCCTTCCACAGCCTGTCCCGCTCGGCGGTGTCGAGATCCCGCTGCTTCCAGTCCGGCTGCGCCCGCCGGACGTCCTCGTTGTGGACGAAGTACTCGACATGGTTGAGCAGCTCGTCCACCAGCGAGAGGTGGGCTGGATGCCACACCGGCGCGCCCTTGCGGACCAGAGCGACAAGATCCTCGTAGGAGTGCGACTCCCTGGTGGCCCGTTCGACGCGCTCAGTGACCTTGTGCAGTTGYGGTATCGCGAGCCCGGGCAACGTCTGCGGCTTGCGGTCCCGGGCGACCAGGTGGGCGGCCAGGTCGCGGGTGGTCCAACCGGTGCACAGCGTCGGCTGGTCGGGGCCGAGCTCCAGCAGGAGGTCACTGAGTTCCCGCCGCTCCTGCTGCGCGTACCGTTCCTGCGGTGTCAATCGCACCATAGCCAGCACTCTAGCCGCCAGCGCTCCGGTCACGCATCAACACGACCGCGCCAGGTAATCGCCGGATGATCATCAGGTACGGGCTCAGCCGACGGCGGTGCCGACAAGAGCGCCAACCGCGGCTGTCACGGCCATGGCGGCCGATCCGCCGAGAACGACACGGATCGCCGCCCGCGTCCGCCGCGCGCCACCGAGCGCGGCGCCGATGGCGCCGAGCAGCGCCAGCCCAACCTCAGTAATCACGATCAGTAACACGGTTCTGGCCGTGTCTGAGCCGGCGAGCAACGCCACCAGCGGAAGCGCCGCGCCCAGGGCGAAACTCAGCGCCGAGGCCGCGGCGGCCTGCCCCGGACGGGCGGCGCTCTGCGGCGACTGGCCGAGCTCGTCGCGGGCGTGCGCGGCAAGCGGGTCGGTGCGGCTGAACTCCACAGCCACCTCCCGGGCGAGCCGGGGGCTCAGCCCGCGCTGGATGTAGATACCGGTCAGCTCCTCCAACTCCGCGTCGGGATCGCTCGCGAGCTCCGCGGCCTCGACGGAGAGATCCTCGCGTTCGGCGTCCTTCTGGGAGCTCACCGAGACGAACTCCCCGGCGGCCATCGACGCCGCCCCGGCAACCAGCCCGGCCAGACCCGCGGTCAGCACGGCCGTCCGGGACGCCGACGACACGGCCACCCCGAGCATCAGGCTCGCCGTCGATACCAGCCCGTCGTCCGCGCCGAGTACCGCGGCGCGCAGCCAGCCCAGCCGTCCACCGTGATGCCTCTCCTCGTGCCCTGATCTCGCCACGAGTCCTGAACGCTACCGGCCCGGCTGGCTGCCGGGCCCAGCCGGCTGCCGACTCGACTGCTGGCTGTCAGTTCATCGACACCGTCGGCTCATCTGACACCGTTGCTGTGCGCGCGCTCGGCGGGGCCCCACAGCTCGCGGATGGTCTGGAACACCTTCTGGTTGTGGCTGAACTCGATCACGTTCCCGTCCGGGTCGGTCACCGCGCAGACGTAGCCGACCGGGTCGGGCAGGTCCTGCGGCTCCCAGTGCAGACAGCCCGCGGCCCTCGCCCGATCGGCGATCGCGTCTATCTCAGCACGTTGCGTAACCTCGATCCCGATGTGCGCGAACGGAGTCATCGTCGGCTGCCGGTGCCCACGCTCGGCGTTGAACTCGGCCAGGACCAGCACGAACGGATCCTGCCACTGCCGATCGTTGGACAGCCACGCGCTGCGGCCAGCGGCATCCTGACGGGTCGCGACCACCACGAGCGGGGTCATCGTCGTGTAGAAGTCGATCGAGGCGTCGATGTCGCTGGACGGGAGGGCCACGTGTGTCCACCGGGGGCGTGTGAGCATCGGAGAACTCCTTGTTTTCCCATCTGGTCGGCTCGCCGTTTCCCGGCGGCCGGCCCGGCGTTTCCCGCCCAGTCGGCCGACGTGGTTGCGCGCCGGACTTCTTCTTCCCGATGTTGTGCCCGAGAACACGGCTTTGCCCACGTCGGGAACCCGACCGCGGAAACGTACTTCCACCAACCGCCCGAACGCCGGTGTTATGCGCCCCTGCCCGCCACCACCCGACCACGCACGACAACCAGCAACGGCTCGGCGAGTACCCGGACGTCCACCCGCGGATCCTCGGAACAGACGACGAAATCCGCCGGTGCCCCTTCGGCCAGCCCGGCGAAACCAAGCCAGGCACGCGCGGCCCAGGTCGCCGCCGACAGAGCCGCCACCGCAGGCAGTCCGGCCCGTACCAGTTCGGCGACCTCGTCCGCGACAAGGCCGTGCGGCAGCGACCCGCCGGCATCCGTGCCGACGTAGATCGGGATGYCCGCCTCGTGGGCCTGGCGGACGGTGTCGTAGCGGCGGGCGTGCAACGCCCGCATGTGCGCGCTGTAGGCGGGGAACTTCTCCGCCGCCCCGGCGGCGATGCCCTCGAAGGTGGCGATGTTGACCAGGGTCGGCACGATGGCGACGCCATGCTCGGCGAAGAGGGGAATCGTCTCGACGGTCAGCCCGCTCGCGTGCTCGACACAGTCGATCCCGGCCTCGACCAGGTCGGTGAGGGAGTCCTCGGCGAAGCAGTGCGCGGTGACCCGGGCGCCGGCGGCATGGGCCGCCGCGATCGCGGCCTGGGCGGCATCCCGGGGCCAGCAGGCGGCGAGGTCCCCGGTGGCCCGGTCGATCCAGTCACCGACGATCTTCACCCAGCCGTCGCCCCGGCGGGCCTGCTCGGTGACGGTGGCGGCCAGCTCGGCCGGCTCGATCTCCACGGCGTAGTTACGGATGTAGCGTTTCGTCCGGGCGATGTGACGGCCGGCCCGGACCAGCCTGGGCAGGTCCTCGCGGTCGTCCACCCAGCGGGTGTCCGCGGGCGAGCCCGCGTCCCGGATCAGCAGCGTGCCCGCGTCCCGGTCGGCGCGGATCTGCCGCTCGGCGGTGTCCCGGTCGACCGCTCCGTGGGCGTCCAGCCCCACATGGCAGTGCGCGTCCACCAGGCCGGGCAGCACCCAGCCCGACACCGTGCGCGCGTCGGCGGCGCGGGCGCCGGTCGGAGGCGTGAACGTGATCCTCCCGTCCACAACCCACAGCCCGTCCCGGACCTCCTCGGGGCCGACCAGCACCGGGCCTGTGATCCTCAATGTCTCGGAAGCAGCCACCCCACCTGTGTAGCCGAAGAGCACCCGTCCGGACGAGAAGAGCACATGTCCGGACGAGGAGAACGGCGGCCTGCCGCGGGTATGCCGTGAGAGCGTGCGTGCCATGGGAGTCCTGGACACCGTGGGCGTCGCGGCCGCCGGCCTGCTGGCCGGAGCGGTGAACGCGGTGGCCGGCGGCGGGACCCTGATCGCCTTCCCGGCGCTGCTCGCCACCGGGATGCCCGCGCTCACCGCGAACGTCACCTGCTCGGTCGGGCTGGTCACCGGATACGCCGGTGGCGCGTTCGGCTACCGCCGGGAGCTGACCGGGCAGGCCGCCCGGCTGCGGGCGCTGGCCGGCCCGGCGCTGTTCGGCGGACTGGGCGGGGCGGTCGTGCTGCTGGCCGCCCCGGCGGACTCCTTCCGGGTGGTCGTTCCCTACCTGGTGCTGGTGGCCTGCCTGCTGCTCGCCGCCCAGCCGCGACTGGCCGCCATCGTGGCCCGGCGACGGGCCAGCGGGCAGGCAGTGGCCCGGCGACGGGCTGGTTGTGGGGTGGCTGTGACCTGGCCGACCCGGGCCGGGGTGTTCGTGGCCGGGGCCTACGGCTGCTATTTCGGCGCGGGCCTCGGCGTGCTGCTGCTCGGCGTCCTGGGCATCCTCATGCCGGACGACCTCCAGCGCACGAACGCGTCCAAGACCCTGCTGTCGTTCGGCGTCAACGCGGTGGGCATCGCCGTGTTCGTGGTGAGTGCGCGGGTTGCCTGGGGATTCGCCGTGGTCCTGCTGCTGGCCTCCGGCGCCGGTGGGGTGCTCGGCGCACGGGCCGCCCGGCTGCTGCCGGCCACCGCGCTGCGCACGACCGTGATCGCTCTCGGGGTGGTCGTCGCCGTCATCCTCATCGCCACCGGCTGACGGCCGGGCCGGATCTCACACCACCGGGGACAGGCCACCGTCGACGTTGAGCGCGGTCCCGGTCACGTAGGAGCTGCGCGGCGAGAGCAGGAAGGTCACGACGTCGGCGAACTCCGCCGCCCGGCCGACACGGCCCAGCGGTATCCGCGCGTCGCGCGCCATCCGTTCGTACAACGTCCGGACGGGGGTGTCGGTGGTGGCGGCCCGCCGTTCCCACTGGCCGCTTTCGACCAGGCCGACCAGCACCGCGTTGACCCGGATCCCGTACGGGCCCCATTCGCTGGCGAGCGCCTTGGTCAGCGCCAGCCCGGCGGCCCGGGACACCGAGGACGGCAGCGACGCCGCCGGCGGTGCCTTCGCCGCCGTCGCGAGCACGTTGACCACCGCCGCGGCGTCCGAGGCGCGCAGATGGCCGAGCACCAGACGGGACAGCCGGATCGCCGCGAACAGCTTCAGCTGCAGGTCGTCCTGCCACTGCTGGTCGGTGACGGAGGCCAGTTCCCCGCCCGCGGACCGGCCGGCGTTGTTGACGATCGCGTCCACCCGGCCCCACCGGCTGTGGGCCGCGGTGACGAAACGGTCCAGCGCGTCGACGTCGGTGACGTCCGCCGGTACGGCGAGGACGTCCCCGCCGGCGGCGCGCAGCTCGTCCACGGTGAGCTTTAGCCGGGCCTCGTCACGGGCACAGATCGCCACCCGCGCCCGCTCGGCGACGAGGGCACGCGCGACGGCCGCCCCCAGCCCGTCGGAGCCCCCGGTGACGAGAACGACCCGCCCGGCGAGCTGCAGATCCATGTGACCTCCGGGACCGGACGGGCTGGGCTGAACGGGTGCTGGCTGAATGTGGCCGGCGGGGTATGGGATGACTCGTGGCTGTGGTCTCACTCTACGACGTCCTCGGGGTGCCGCCGGCTGCCTCCCAGGAGCAGATCGTGGCCGCCTACCGGCGGGCGGCGCGGCGCACCCATCCGGACGCCGGTGGCAGCGAGCAGGCCTTCGAGCGGGTCAGCAGGGCGTACGAGGTGCTGGGCGATCCCGAACGGCGGCGTGACTACGACCGGCGCACGCACGCCCACCCCGTGCCCGGCCAGGCGGCCGGTGACGCACCGGGGCGGGCTGGACGGACGGAGTGGGCGCAACAAGGGGTTCGCCGTCGGTATCTGGCGATGATGGCCGTCTGCGTCACGCTGTTCGTACTCGCGGGCGGTGTGATCCGGCTGGTGTCGGTGCCCGCGGCGCTGGCGATGATGCTCGTCGCCGCACTCATCCCCCCGGTTGCCACCCTCATCGCCAACCGGTCCCGATGAGCGGTTACAGCAGAGAGCTCACGGTCACAGGCTGGGTGCGAGTTCCACCATGCGTTCCACGTCGGCGCGGTAGGACAGCAGACAGGGTATGGGGACGTCAAGCCGCTCACCCGTGCGGACGAGATCATCATAGATTTCGTAGAGGTCCACCGGGCCATACCGGCCGTGATTCACCGACATACGCTGGAGCAGCTCACCACGGAGCATGAGCCGGACCGCCGGGGTGACGGTGGACGGCGGCAGCAGGAACGGCCGCGCATCCTGCGCGGTACGCACGTCGGCCCCGCGCACCGCGCAGATCTGCATGGCYTCGCGGCCGGCGTGCAACGCGTCATAAACCGCCCGGTTGCTTCGGGTGAAAGGCTCGAAGCCGCGGGCGCGGGCGGCACCGCATATCCATGCGGCGGTGCTCGCGAAATGCACCCACAGCCAGTGTTCCATGTTGGGGTGGATTTCCGGCCGGAAACCGGCCTCGGCGAACAGTGCCACGAGACGGCCCAGGTTCTGCTCGGCGGTGTCGGTCGTCGGGCCGTACAGCGCGTGCCCGGACACGCTCGACCCGAGCATGATCCCGCCCTCGAGCGCACCGTCGAGGATGTTGTCGATGATGCCGCCGCCACCGCGTGGCGCGCCCAGCACGTACTGGTCCTTGCCCAGGTGGGCGTCTATGAGGTCAAGTCCGCACCAGTTGTTGTTCAGGAACAACACAGTGGCGGAACCGAGGTTGCGCGCCAGTTCCGGCAGGACATCCGGGGTCTGGGTGTGCCGGACGGCGAGCACGACCAGGTCGACGCCGTCCGTGGGACGCAACTCGGTGACAGCATGGGGGCGGAACCGCTCGACGACCTCTCGGCGGYGCCTGCCCCGTACGTCGAGAATCCGCAGGCCGATACCGTCGGACCAGTGGGCCAGCTGTTCTGGGCGGACCAGCACACTTACGTCATGCCCGGCCCGTGACAGCGCCCAGGCGTGCAGCGTTCCTATCGCTCCGCTGCCGAACACCACAATACGCATACCATCCAGTATCGATTACGGGCCGGGACGTTCGTCAGAGTCGACGGCCCGCACGAAACCGGTACAAGGGCCCGGTCGGCCGGCGGCCTTCCCGCGAAAGAAGGCCCGCCGAGCGACCGCGGCCTTCCCGCGGAAGGCCGTATGTCTTACCTCGATGTCACCGCGCTTTACCTCGATTTCACCGTTCAGGCCGGGGTGCCACGGCGGCGACGGCCGCGATGGCCGTCGAGGAGCGTTTTCCCGGGCCCTCTGGTGTGCGGCGCCGACGGCGGATGCGCCGTGGACGGGCCGGTCGTCGGGCCGGTCGAGGCTGTCGAGGCTGTCGAGGCTGTCGAGGCCGGCGTGTCCCAGCGGCGGGACGCCCGGCGGCGGTGCGGCGCGACCGTGGTCAGCACCTCCGAGGGGTCGACGAAATAGCCCGACTCCTCGTCGAGTACCCAGGTGTACGCGACGGAGATGTCGAAGTAGAGGCCGACAAGCTGCAGCCCGCCCTGCTCCAGCGCCCCCCGGACGGCGGGATGGGCACGCAGGTGCTCCAACTGCTGGACGACGTTCGCCCGGCCCAGCTGCTCCAGCGGGGACARCCCCTCCGTACCCGGCAGCGGCAGGCGCGCCAACGCCCCGCGGGCGTGGGTCAGCCACCCCGCCAGCGCGGAGTCCGGATCGTTGTCGAGGTCGCCCGAGAGCAGCGCCTGCATCGCGCCGCACCCGGAATGCCCGCACACCACGATCGAGGGAACCTTCAGGACGGTGACGGCGTAGTCCAGCGCGGCCGTTACGGACAGGTCGCTGCCCGGCGCGATGTGGGCGCCGCGCTCGGACGCGCCGGGCGGGACGAGGTTACCGACGTTACGGATGGTGAAGAGATCACCGGGGCCGCTGCTGGTGATGATGTTCGGAACCACCCGGGAGTCGGCACACGTCAGGAACAACGCGCTGGGGCGCTGCGCCTCGGCGAGCCCGCCGAGGGTGCCACGCAGCAGCGGGGCGGCCCGGCGGTGGAACTCGGCCACGCCGACGAGCATCGTGCTGACGGGATGCGCGTGACCGGCCGCGGGCCCGCGACCGGTCACACCTGTTCCGATTGACTGCCGAGAATCGGCCGTCGAGGAGTCGTCGGTCTGGTGATCGCTCTGGATGTCGGCGTCCCGCGGRCCGGCCTCCTGGGAGTCAGTGTGCGCGGCGGCCAGCTCCTGYCACTGCGACCAGGGTGCGAACCAGCGGGGCAGGTGCGGGACGACGGTGCGGCGCCGACCCGCCGGAGCGTCCTGGGCGGGCCGGAACCAGGCGTGGCCGATCTCGTCGACCGTCACGCTCCCCCCGGCCCGCTCGTGGTCGGTGCACCAGGTGTGCAGATGCTCGAATGCCGCGTGGTCGAGGTAGTCCACCACGAGCTCGATCAGCACGGGCGTGCCCCGGGGGATCCGGCCGAGGATCCGGGACAGCCGGGGCAGGGAGACGAAACTCAGGGTCCCCTCGACCTCCACCTGCCACAGCTCACCGGAGCGGACCAGGTGGATGCTGGACCACAGCACCCGGCGCAGGATCAGGCCGAGCGCGGTGACCAGACCGAGCGCGACGCCCTGCAGCAGGTCGAGAGCGACGACACCGACCAGTGTGACGACGTACACGGGCAGCTCGCCGTGCCGACGCACATGGCGCAGATGGGAGATGTCGACCAGCCGGATCCCCACGACCACCAGCAGCCCGGCCAGGGCGGCCAGGGGAATCCACTCGATCACCCCGCCGAGGAACACGGCGAACAGCAGCACCCACACACCGTGCAGGACCGCTGATGCCCGCGTCCTCGCCCCGGCGGCGACGTTGGTGGAACTACGGACGATGACACCGGTGACCGGCAGGCCGCCGGCGAGGCCGGAGAGGATGTTGGCCGATCCCTGGCCGAACAGCTCACGGTTGAGGCTGACCGGGCGCTGCCCGGGACGGCGCGCGCCGGGGAGCTTCTCCACCGCGACCGCCGACAGCAGGGATTCGACGCTCGCGACGACGGCGACGGTGAGGACACCGACTACGATCCCGCCCCAGGCGCCATCCGGGAACCCCGGCAGCGACAGCGAGCTGAGGATCGAGCCGGGTAGATCGACCCGGGGCAGGTCGAGGTGGAACGCGGCGGCGGCGGCGGTCCCGAYGGTGACCGCGGCCAGCGGCGCGGGAATCGCCCGCACCTGCCTGGGCAGCACCTTGGCCAGCCGGGGCCACAGCAGGATGATCGCCATCGTCACGATACCGATCAGCGTCGCGGCGTTGTGGTTGTCGATGATCTGCCCGGGCAGCGTCGCGATGTTGTCCAGGGCATGGCTTTCCGGTTTACCGCCGAGCACGACGTGCAACTGCCCGAAGACGATGGTCAGCCCGATACCGCCGAGCATCCCGTGCACGATCGCGGGCGAGACGGCGACCGCCGCGCGGGCGACGCGGCTGACCGCGAACAGGATCTGCACCACGCCCGCGGCGGCGGTTATCGCGCAGGTGACCTGCCATCCGTAGCTGGACACCAGGCCCGCGACGATGACCGTCAGCCCTGCCGCGGGGCCGCTGACCTGCAACGGCGCGCCGCCGAGCACGCCGGCGACGACGCCGCCGACCACGGCGGCGATCAGTCCGGCGGCGACCGGCGCGCCCGAGGCGACCGCGATGCCCAGCGACAGCGGTATCGCGACCAGGAACACCACCAGCGACGCCTGCAGGTCGGGCCGGAAGGTACCGGGCACGAGCGGGCGCCGACGGGATCGGCCGCGGCCGGTGCCTTCCGGCGCGGCGGGCGGCGAATGGCTGTGCTGTGACGAGGATGATGCTGATGGTGATGACGGGACGTGTGGGACGGCCACGCGACGCTCCTCAGGGTCGGGTCAGCACCGGACAGAGCTGTCGCGATGGAGCGGCTCCGAAGGGGTCGCCAAAGACAGCCATACCCACGTCGAAGCCGGCCCGTGGGCGATGTCCGCCCGCATCCGACCGCCAGTCCGAGTCCTGTCAGTGATGGCCCTGCCACTGGCAGGGCCATCACTTGCAGTAACTAGTTGATGCATTCTGAAGAACGAAGGAGGGTCGCTCCGAGTTTCCGGCTGTGACGTTCACCTCAAAAGGTGTAAAACAGCCACCCCTCGGGCCTTGATCCAACTGTGCAGGCCCCAGGACCGCGGGCCCGGACGGGAGCCGCCCGGCACGGGCCCGCCGCCGCCCGCCGGAGTGGCGGCGTCGACCCCGACGACGAGGGAGACGGTGTAACCGTTGGTAACGTCACCGGTGACGGTGCCGAGCTGGCGCGCGCCCCCGTCGTCGCCGAAGACGTTGTCGCCGTCCAGGCTGACCCTCGAGATGTTCCGGGCCGAGGCCGCGTAGTCCTGCCGGGCGTAGACCGTGGCGCAGACGTCCTCGGGAAGGGCGACCTGCGAGGTGGTGATGGCGTTCGCGACGTCGGCGATGCTGGCCTCGTCGGGATAGACCTCGAAGTGGATGTGTGGCCGGCGGCCGGCGTAGCAGGCCGRGAAGATGCTGGTGAAGCGCACGCGCCCCGCGGAGTCGGCGATCTGGACGCCGCGCAGGTAGTTCTGGTCGGTGGCCCCTGCGGAATAGAGCGAGTAACGGCCCTCACGATCACAGTGCCAGACGTAGACGGCCGCGCCTGTGAAGGGGCTGCCACCTTTCGCCAGGTCCTGGATGACCAGTTCGAGCGTCATGGGGACACCCTCGGCGGTACCGCTGGCCCCGCCGAAGCTCGACCGGATGTCGCCGCGCACGATACCGCTGTCGTCCAGCACGTTCGGGCCGTTGGAGCCGTCACCCGGGTAGGGGCCGGCGGTCTCGTCCGGGATCTCACCCGACGCGGCGGCCACCGCCGCGGACGACGACGACGCGGACGACGACGATGACGACGAACCGCTGCCGCACGCCGCGAGGCCGGCCGCGGTGACGCCGAGGCCGAACAGCCGCAGCATCTGCCGGCGGCCCAGCAGGATCCCGATGTCGAAACCGAGGCCCTGGTCGACGATGTCCTCGTCCGGCCTGGCCACGGGCCGGCCCTCGTATGTCGCCATTCGTCGGCGTTGCTGTCCGTTCGGCATCACATKMTCCGATCATGGCTGTCCGTCTGGTCTGTCTGCCTCCTGYGGGTTCCACTGTGGACACGAACCAGAAGAACTGGCTGTGCCTGGACGAAGAACTGGCTGTGCCTGAGCTGAGCTGTGCCTGAGCCGAGCTGTCCATGCCCGGGCTGAGAATGCGCTGCGGAGCTGGCTGCGATACCTCGGAAGGGACCCCGCCGGGCGACCGTCGGCAGGTGCGTCAGCCGGGTGTGTCAGCCGTTGACGACCGCCTGCCGCTGGGCCACCGCCTGCCGGACGCCGGCCAGCGCGTCCGCGATGGTGTCCGGGTTGCTGCCGCCGCCCTGGGCGAGGTCGTCCTTGCCGCCGCCACCACCGCCGAGGATCTTCGCGGCGCCGCGGACGAGCTCCCCGGCCCGGATCCCGCGTTCCCGCGCCGGGGCGTTGGTGGCCGCCACGATGACCGGCCGTCCGCTGGCCACGGCCGCGACCGCGACGACGGCCGGGCGGTCCGCCGGCACCCGGCCACGGATGTCGATGGCGAGCTTGCGCAGGTCGTCCGCTGAGGTGCCGTCCGCGGCCCGGTGGGTGACCAGCGCGGTCCCGCCGACGTCCTCGGCCGCCCGGGCGAGGTCGCCCGCGATGGCCAGCACCTGCGCGGCCCGCAGCTTCTCCAGTTCCTTCTCGGCCTCCCGCAGCCGGCCGAGCACCTGGGACAGCCGCTCGGGCACGTCCGCCCGCGGGGCCTTGAGCACATCGGTGATCTGCGAGACGAGCACGGCCTCCCGGGCCAGGTAGCGGTAGGCGTCCAGGCCGACGAGGGCCTCCACCCGCCGCACCCCCGCCCCGACCGAGGCCTCCCCCAGCAGCTTGACCAGGCCGAGCTGGCCGGAGCGGCGGACGTGTGTGCCACCGCAGAGCTCGCGGGAGTAGTCCCCGATGGAGACGACCCGGACCCGGTCGCCGTACTTCTCGCCGAACATGGCGATCGCGCCGGTCCGGCGTGCCTGGTCGATGTCCATGACCTCGGCGCGGACGTCGAGGTCCTCGGTCAGCACCTGGTTGATGGTCTCCTCCACGTCGGCGAGCACCGAGGGCGGTACCGCCGCGGCGGCGGAGAAGTCGAAGCGGAACCGGCCGGGGGAGTTCTCCGAGCCGGCCTGCGCGGCGGTCGGGCCGAGCGCGTCCCGCAGGGCCTGGTGGGTGAGGTGGGTGGCGCTGTGGGAGCGCGAGATCGCCGCCCGCCGGGCCGGGTCGATCTCCGCCTGGACGTCCGCGCCGAGGGTGACTCCCCCCGTGCGCACCCGGCCACGGTGGACGATCAGCTCGGGCAGCGGCTTCTGCACGTCGAGGATCTCGATCTCGGTGCCGTCGGCGAGCCGGATGACGCCGGCGTCGGCGAGCTGCCCACCGCCTTCGGCGTAGAACGGCGTCCGGTCGAGCACGATCTCGACGTCGTCACCCTGCGCGGCATCCCGGGCCGCCGCGCCGCCGACCAGCAGCCCCCGCACGCGCGCCTCCTCGGCGCCGCTGCCGTATCCGGTGAACACCGACGGGCCGGCCGCCGCCAGCACGTCCCGGTACGCCGAGGTGTCGACGTGGCCGGTCTTCTTCGCGCGGGCGTCGGCCTTGGCGCGCTGCCGCTGCTCGGTCATGAGCCGGCGGAAGCCCTCCTCGTCGACGGTCAGGCCCGTCTCGGCCGCCATCTCCAGGGTGAGGTCGACTGGGAAGCCGTAGGTGTCGTGCAGCTGGAACACCCGCTCGCCGGGGATGACGCTCCCGCCGGCCTTCTTCGTCTCGCTCGCGGCCAGGTCGAAGATGGACGTGCCGGTGCGCAGCGTCTGGAGGAAGGCCGCCTCCTCGGCGGTGGCGACCGAGTCGATCCGGACGCGGTCGGTGACAAGCTCCGGATACTGCGGGCCCATCGCCTCGATGGTGGCGTCGACCATCTCGTGCATGGTCGCGTCATGGGCGCCGAGCAGGCGCATGTTGCGGATCGCGCGGCGCATCATCCGGCGCAGCACGTAGCCGCGCCCCTCGTTGCCGGGCAGCACCCCGTCACCGATGAGCATCACCGAGGTGCGCACGTGGTCGGCGACCACCCGCAGGGACACGTCCGAACGGTGCTCGGCGCCGTAGCGGGCGCCGGTCAGTGCGGACGCCCGGTCGAGGATCACCCGTGAGGTGTCGATCTCGTAGAGGTTGTCGACGCCCTGCAGGATGGTCGCGAGCCGCTCGAGTCCGAGGCCGGTGTCGATGTTCCTTGAGGGCAGGTCACCGAGGATCGGGTAGTCCTTCTTCGAGGATCCCTCACCGCGGACGTACTGCATGAAGACGAGGTTCCAGATCTCCAGGTACCGCTCGCCGTTGACGGCGGGGCCGCCTTCGGCGCCGAACTCCGGCCCGCGGTCGTAGTTGATCTCCGAGCAGGGCCCGCACGGGCCCGGCACGCCCATCGACCAGAAGTTGTCCTCCATGCCGAGCCGCTGGATGCGGTCGGTGGGCACGCCGACCTTGGAGTGCCAGATGTCGGCCGCCTCGTCGTCGTCGAGGTACACCGTCACCCACAGCCGGTCCTCGGCCAGACCGTAGCCGCCATCGGCCACCGGGGCGGTCAGCAGCTCCCAGGCCAGCGGGATCACGGTCTCCTTGAAGTAGTCCCCGAAGGAGAAGTTCCCGCACATCTGGAAGAAGGAGCCGTGCCGGGTGGTACGGCCGACCTCCTCGATGTCGGTGGTCCGCACACATTTCTGGACGCTGGCGGCGCGGCTGTACGGCGGGGCGACCTCACCGAGGAAGTACGGCTTGAACGGGACCATCCCGGCGTTGACGAGCAACAGGGTGGGGTCGTCCGCGATGAGGGATGCCGACGGGRCGACCGTGTGGCCCCGGTCGGCAAAATAGCGCAGCCAGCGGCTCGCGATCTCAGCGGACTTCATTCCGACCTTCCTGCCCGGCGAACGACGCGCCATCGACGTTCCATCGGCGCGCGATGCGGATGCCGGGCGTGCCCGGCCAAACGCCGATGGCCCATCGTAGCCAGTCGAGCGGACAGGACACGATCGTCGGGCCGCCCGGCACACCGCGTGCGCCGGGCGGCCCCGCCCCGCTTCAGAGCTCGTCAGGCGTCGCCCCCGGACGGCGGCGACGGGCCGCGACCCGCAGGATCACACCGCCGCCGACAAGCGCCGCGGCGATCGCCGCCATCGCGCCGGTCTCCGCGCCGGTGAAGGGCAGCCCACCGGTGCTGGGATACTCCTGGCCGGCCGGGCGGACCGGCTCCTGGCCGACGACCGCCGGGCCATCGCCCCCGGGCACGGGGGGCAGCACCACCGGGACGCCCACGCCACCGCCACCAGGCGCGGGCTCTTCCGTGTCGTCGCCACCGCTGTCACCACCGCCACCACCGATACCACCGATACCACCGATACCGAAAGCGACGCCGACACTACCGGCACCGCCGTCGGGGCTGCCCCAGCCGCCGACGGCCACCCCGACCCGCGGGTCACCGCCGTTCCCACCAGCGGATGGAGCCCCGCCGGCGGAAGGAGCGGCGGACGGGTCGGTCACGGTCACGGTCGCGGTCACCGTGCGCTGCGGCAGCCCGTCGAGCGCCGTTCCGCCGACCTCGGCCACGGCGTCTGGCAGCCCCGCCGGCAGCCCCTCCGGTAGCCCGAGGCCGGGATCAGCCGCGGATGGACCGGTGCCGGTGATGACGTAGTCGCCGGGTGCGGTGAAGGCCGGCGGCCGCAGGCTGAAGCTGCCCTGGTCGTCGACTGTTGCCGTACCGACCGTGTTGTTGTTGACCCGTATGGTGATGGTGCCGCCCGGGGCGAAACCACCGCCGCCGAAGAGCACCGACTCGCCAACTGACACCGATCGCGCGCTGACCGTGGCGGCACCGAGCGGGCCGGGGCGATCAGGATGATCGGGATGGTCGACGGACGGGCCGGCGTGTGTGGCGGCCGCCGGATCCACCGCCGTACCCAGTGCCAGTCCGCCCCCCACGAGCAGCGCGACTGCGAATGTGCGAAACCTCATGGAAGCACTCCCCCTGCCCGGATTCCGGACAAGCTTGTTGACGCATGAATACGAAGAGTATATGTACCATTGCTCTCCGTGTCCACAACATTGGGCGTCCAGTCGGTTTCGCCCGGTGGGCGACGTCCTGGCCCGTCCTGTCACTGGCCGCGCTTACGCCGGTGGGAGCCGGCCGGCCGCGCGTTGAGCGTCAACGGTGTCGTCGCGTCGTCTGCCCGACTGTCGGTCAGCCTGTCGGTCAACCTGCCGGTCAGGGTGTCGGCCAGGCTGTCGTCGGTCAGGTCCGCCGGGCGTTCGGTGGTCAGCTCGGTGCCGGCTGCGACCGCGGTCGTGCCACCGGCCCGACGGTGCTGGTCTCGGTGCTGGTCTCGAAGCTGGTCACGGTCGCCGCGCGCGTTCGCCGTGGCGCTGTCGCGGCCACCGACGGGATGGTCGTACGGTTGATGCTGTGCCGCGATCCTCAGTTCGGTCTGCGGACGATCGGTCCTTGGGCGGCCACCCCCCGGACGATCGGAGCGGGCCGCGGCCGGGATGAGCACCGGATGATCCGCGAAGGCCCGGGGCGGGTCGGCCGGGGCGTAACCGCCGTAGGCGTGATAGCCGTCGTAGGCGGCGTCCGGCCCCTTGACCGGGACCATGGCGAGAACGGCGCCCAGGATGCGGGCGTCGACCAGCCGCAGCGCGTCCGCGGCCCTGGCCACCTGCTCGCGCCGGGTCCGGCTGGCCCGCACGATCAGCACGGTGCCGTCGGCCTGGGCGGCGAGCACGGCCGCGTCGGTCACCGGGAGCAGCGGTGGCGCGTCGATCAGGACGAAGTCGAAACGGGCGGACAGCTCGCCGAGCAGGTCACTCATCCCCCGGGATCCGAGCAGTTCGCTGGGATTCGGCGGCAGCGGTCCGCTGGGCAGCACGTGCAGCCGGCCGTCGACGTCGCCCCAGGGCAGCAGCACGTCGTCGAGGCCGGCGGTGCCGATCAGCACGGAGGTCAGGCCGGCCGCCGTCTCTATCCCGAGATAGTCGCCAAAGGACGGCCTGCGCAGGTCGCCCTCGACCAGCGCCACCCGGGCGCCGGTCTGCGCGAGGGTGACGGCCAGGCGGCAGATCGTCGTCGTCTTGCCCTCGTCGGGCATCGAGCTGGAGACCAGGATGGTGCGTGGCGGGGCGTCCACGTCGACGAAGCGCAGGTTGGTCCGCAGCTGCCGGAACGCCTCGGCGTTCGCCGAGTGCCCGCCCTCCGGCACGATCAGGGGGGACTGGGCGCCGGTCGCGTCGAAGGCGATCGTGCCCAGGGTCGCCAGCCCGCTCGCCGCGGTGACGTCGGCGGCCGTGGTGACCCTGGTGTCGAACCGGTGCCGGACCACCGCCGCGGCGACGCTGGCGAGCAGGCCGGCCAGCACGCCGAACGCGACAGCCCGCACGGGCTGCGGCGATATCGGCCTGGTCGGCGTCTTCGCCTTCTCCCACACGCTCACCCGGACCAGCGGCGCCTTGTCCGGGGACGGGCTCTCGATCTGCGCGATGGCCTGGGAGAAGACCTCACCGACCGTGTCGGCGATCAGCTGGGCGCGGTGGGGGTCGGTGTCGGTGACCACGGCACGCAGCAGGACGGTCTCGGGGACGGTCTGCGCCTGGATACGGCCGCGCAGCCGCTGCGGGCTCTCGTCGAGGTGCAGCTTGTCGACGACGGCCGCGGCGACCCGGTCGCTGGCCACCAGATCGGCGTAGGACTTGACCCGCTGCTGGGACAGCAGGCCGCCCTGGTAGGCCGCCGCGGCGCTGTCGGTCGTGTCCGACGACGAGACGACCATGGTCGTTACAGCGGCGAAGGTCGGCGTCTGACGCCACGAGACAGCCGCCGCGAACAGGCCACCGAGCAGGACGCAGATCACGATGAGCGGCCAGCCCCGGCGCAGCGCTCTGACGTACTCCCGAAGTTCCACCAGCGGACCAACCCTCCCCCGGAGATGTACTCCGGTAACCATATCAACACTCTGAGCAACCAACATACTCGATGTACATCTGTACAGTCACCATCCGTAGTTATTACTCTATGGAGCCATGCATGAACAGAAGGCTGTTGGCGAATCGGCGCCCGCACCGGTGACATCGGGCGGCCGGCTGCTGYGGGGCGGGCTACGCCGGCACGTCGGACTGCAGATCGGACTCGACGCCGCCTGCCTGGTGACCGGGTTCGGCGCCGCCTACCTCGCCCGCTTCAGCGCGTCCCCGTTGACCAACGGCGAATTCTGGATGATCACAACGGTCGCGGTCTGCCTGCTGTACTTCGTCGGCACGGCTGGACACCTCTATCTGGGCCGCTACCGTTTCGGCGGCTTCGACGAGGTGCTGGCGCTGGTCTGCGCGGTCGCGTCGACGACGGTCGGAGCCGTCGTCGTCGACGTCGCCCTCGGCCGTTCCGAGCGGATGCCGGCCGAGATCCTCCCGCTGGCGGGCGCGGCCGGGCTCGTCCTGATGTTCGGCGTCCGCTACCTGTGGCGGCTGGCCGGGGAGCGCCGCCGCCGACGGCAACGGGCCGGCAGCGAGCCGATCATCGTCTTCGGCGCGGGTGAGGGCGCCGACCGGGTGTTGGCGTCGATGTCGGGCAGCCCGGACAGCCCCTACACGCCGGTGGCCCTGCTCGACGACGATCCGGGCACCTGGAACCTGGCGCTCGGCGGCGTGCGGGTACGCGGTGGGCGCGGGGCCATCGCCACGGTCGCCCGCCAGACCGGCGCCCGCACCCTGCTGGTGGCCATCCCCAGCGCCGACGCCGCGCTGTTACGGGAGATCACCACCCTCGCCGAGGACGCCGGCCTCACCGTCAAGGTGCTCCCCCGCGTCGCGGACCTCATCGACGGGCGGGTCGGCGTCCACGACATCCGTGACCTCGACATCACCGACCTGCTGGGACGCTGCCAGATCCAGACCGACGTCGCCTCYGTGGCCGGCTACGTCACCGGCCGGYGGGTGCTCGTCACCGGGGCCGGCGGCTCGATCGGCTCGCAGCTGTGCCGGCAGYTGTACCCCTACCGCCCCCAGGAACTGGTCATGCTGGACCGGGACGAGTCCGCGCTGCGGGCGGTCCAGATATCCATCCACGGCCGGGCGGCCGCCGACGACGAGACGGTGGTGCTGTGCGACATCCGCGACGTCGAGGCCGTCAACGCCGTGTTCGCCCGGTACCGGCCGCAGGTGGTCTTCCACGCCGCCGCGCTGAAGCACCTGCCCCTGCTGGAACGCTTCCCCGGCGAGTCGGTGAAGACCAACGTGTGGGGGACGATGACCGTCCTGGACGCCGCCGTGTCGGTGGGCGTCGAACGGTTCGTCAACATCTCGACGGACAAGGCCGCGAACCCGACCAGCGTCCTGGGCTACTCCAAGCGGATCACCGAACGGCTGACCGCCGGGGTGTCCGCGCACGCCCGCGACGGGGTCTTCGTCAGCGTGCGGTTCGGCAACGTCCTGGGCAGCCAGGGCTCCGTGC
Source organism: Protofrankia sp. BMG5.30 (assembly GCF_001983005.1). NCBI lineage: Bacteria > Bacillati > Actinomycetota > Actinomycetes > Frankiales > Frankiaceae > Protofrankia > Protofrankia sp. BMG5.30. The sequence goes on from NZ_MOME01000011.1 coordinate 55,857, forward strand.
TGCGGGTGTTCGCCAGCCAGCTGGCCGCGGGCGGGCCGCTGACGGTCACACACCCGGACGTCACCCGCTACTTCATGACCGTCGAGGAGGCGGTGGAGCTCGTCGTCCAGGCCGGCGCCCTGGGCGGCAACGGGGACGTCCTCATCCTCGACATGGGCCGGCCGGTACGGATCGCCGACGTCGCCAGCCGGCTGGCCGGCCGCGGCCCACGGCCGGTCGAGGTGGTCTACACCGGGCTCGGCCCCGGGGAGAAGCTGCACGAGGACCTCTTCGACGACAACGAGCGCGACATCCGCCGTCACCATCCCCTGATCTCGTACGTGTCCGCGCCGGCGATCGACCGGCAGCAGGTCCTCGCGCTCGCGCCCTGGGGGGATCCCGGGGCGCTGCGCACGACACTGCGCCAGCTGGCGAGGCCGCACCCGGCCCTGCCACACCCCGCCGAGCCGCATCCGCTGGAAACCCGGCCGCGCGCGGCGGAGACACCGAGCGTGGTCGGCAACGACCGGTGACCGATGCCTGCCGGCGCGCGCCGGCCGGGTGGGCGGATGAGGCGTTCGCCACTCGTGGGGGTATTCCAGTGGTTATGGTCATCGCGTGGATCGCTGGTTCAATCTCGTCGGCGCCGACAACGTCCGGGATCTCGGCGGACTACCGACCAGGGACGGAGCGTCGACCCGGCCGGGGCAACTGCTGCGCGGCGACACCGTCCAGGAGCTGACCAAGGGCGATGTTGTTACGTTACGTAACGACTATGGTCTGCGCACGGTCATCGATCTGCGCGCCGAAGCGGAGATCGCCCGGGAGGGCCGCGGCCCGCTGGCGGCCGAGGCTGTCGCCTACCACAACCTGTCGTTCCTCCCCGGCGAGTTCGTGATGGCCGACGACCCGCGCTACCCCCTCATCGTCGCCGACCGCGCCTCGCAGGACCGGGTCGAGCACTACCTCGACTACCTGCGCGGGGCACCGGACGCGGTCGCCGGTGCCCTGCGGCTGCTCGCGGACCCCGGCCGCCTGCCGGCGCTGTTCCACTGCGCCGCGGGCAAGGACCGCACGGGCGTGCTGGCCGCCGTCGTGCTCGACATCGCCGGGGTCGAACGGGACGCGGTCATCGCCGACTACGTGGCGAGCAACGAGCGGATCGACCGGGTGGACCGCCGGCTGGCCAGGCGTCCCACCTACGACCGGGCCCGCAGCAGCGCCAGGACGGACGGCATGAGCTGCCGGCCGGAGGTCATCAGCCGCTTCCTCACCACGCTCGACGACACCTGGGGCGGCGCGGCCGGGTGGGCCCGGCACGCCGGCGTGCCCGACCACGCGCTCCGCTCGTTGCGGGCCAACCTGACCGACTGAGCAGGGTGGCGGACATCCCATGCGAACTGCTGGCACCAACTGGTGTTACCGGGTCCATACAGCTGACTGGACCACCCAGCACAATGGGGTGGTGGACGCGACACCGCCTCGTCGGCACCGCCGACCCGACCAGCCCTGGCCGGTACACGGTGTCTCCCGGCGGCAGCCGTCCCGCGGCGCCCCACAGATGCTGGTCCTGTTCGTGGCCGCGACCTGCCTGAGCACGGTCCTCACCGGCTGCGGGGAGGGTATTTCCCGATCCGCGTCGAAAGTTCCGCGTGACCTGATCCCCCTCTTCCAGAATGCCGCGGCGGTCTACGGTGTCCTCACCGCGGCCCAGCTCGCGGCCCAGGCCCGGGTGGAGAGCAAGTTCAACCGCGACGCGGTGTCCCGTGCGGGTGCCCGCGGCATGATGCAGTTCCTGCCCGGCACCTGGGAACAGTTCGGTGTCGACGGCAATGCCGACGGCGCGGTCGACCCGCTGGATCCGGCGGACGCCATCCTCTCCGCCGCGCGTTACGACGCCCACCTGGCCCAACTCGTCCAGAAACTGCCCGGTGACCGTGTCTCGCTGATCCTGGCCGCCTATAATGCGGGGCCCGCGGCTGTCCGCGATGCCGGCGGAGTTCCCGATTTCGCCGAGACGCGGGCATATGTCGCGAACGTCCACAACTGGACCAGCCGATTCAACAACCAACTCTAGACACCTGCCGGCGGCTTCGCCCCCGCACCGTCCGAAGCCCCGGAAAAATCGATGGAGAAAACAATGACCGACAATGGTGGGCGGTGACACGGCCGCTGCCGGACGCCGACGCCGCCCCGCCGCCCGCCGTCGACTCGGCACCCGCCGCGAACCCGGCGGCCACTGTCGACCCGGCGGTCGAGGACGTCATCCGGCGGATCGAGCGGTCCAGCGGCATGCTCGCCAGCCGCGCGGTGGCCCGCATGCACGAGGTCCTGCCCTGGTTCACGCCCATGTCGGCCCGGCACCGGGCCGACATCCAGTTGGTGGTGCAGGCCGGGATCTCCTCGTTCGTGGAGTGGTGCCGGCGTCCCCAGCACGCCCGGGAGCTGTCCGGGGACGTGTTCCGAGTCGCTCCCCGTGACCTCGTCCGAGCCGTCACCTTCCGCCGCCTGGTCGAACTGGTACGGGTGGCGGTCGAGGCGATCGAGGCCGAGGTGCCCGCCCTGGCCGGCCCCGACCACGAGCAGCGGCTGCTCGCCGACGTGCTGCGCTACTCCCGTGACATCGCCTTCGCCGGCGCGGTCGTCTACGCCCGCGCTGCCGAGGAGCGGGGCGCGTGGGACGCCCGGCTGGAGGCGCTCGTCGTGGACCACGTCGTGCGCGGCGAGGTGGAGCGGGCGCTGCCGTCACGCGCGGCGGCGCTGGGCTGGCGCAATCCGCCGGCCGTCGCGGTGATCGTCGGGGACACCCCGGACCACTCCCCCGAGGTGGTCGTCGACCAGGTCCACCGCCTCGGACGCGGGGCCGGTCTGGAGGTGCTCACCGGCGTCCACCACGAACGGCTGGTCGTCATCGTCGGTGGGGACTTCGTGGCCGGGTCCGCGCGGCGGCCGGCCCGGCCCGGTGGCGTCGGGTGCGGACGTGCCCTGCTCGACGCCGTCGACGCCCTGTTGCCGGCCTACGGGCCCGGGCCGGTCGTCATCGGCCCGGTCGCCGCCGACCTGGCCACGGCCGCCTCCTCGGCGCACGCGGCGCTGGCCGCGGCCGACGTGGTCACGGCGTGGCCGGCCGCCCCGCGCCCGGTGACCGCGCAGGCGCTCCTGCCGGAACGAGCGCTCGCTGGCGACACCGGGGCCCGCCGAGCACTGATCGAGGACGTGTACACGCCGCTGCGGGAGGCGGGGGCACCGCTGCTGGCGACGGTGGGTGCCTACCTCGACTTCGGTGCCTCGCTGGAGGCCACGGCCCGCGCCCTGTACCTGCATCCCAACACGGTCCGTTACCGACTTCGCAAGGCAGCCGACGCGTGCGGGCTCGACCCGACGGACCACCGGGAACGGTTCACCCTGCACGTGGCGCTCATCCTGGGCCGGCTCGCCACGGTGTGACCGCCGGCGGGCCGGTCGATCAGGCGATCGGCCGGCCCGCCGGCCCGCCGGCCGCGGCCGTGATCGTCAGCTGTTCGCTGCCGTGACCGACCATGTTCGGTTCGGCGTTCGGTTCGGCGTTCGGCACGGCGTTCAGCGCGGACTCACCGACGCCTGATCCGACGGGGCACGTTGCCATCACTTGTCGCCCCTGTCACCGAATTCCCCACCGGCCTGGCGATGGGCAATAAAGATATGGGACGACCGAATCACTTTGTAGAGATCCCACAATGAGCCGACGGCACAACGGTGAGTGCCCGCCAGCGACAGCCGGTGGGCGGGAAGGGTTAGGTGGTCCGGTGCTCGCTATCCTCGCCCCAGGTCAAGGTGCCCAGACTCCCGGTCAGCTGAAACCCTGGCTTGAGATCGGCGGTGTCGAGCCCCGGTTGCGATGGTGGTCGGCGGCCGTCGGAATCGACCTTGTGGACGTCGGCCGTGACGGCTCCGCGGAGACGATCCGCGACACCGCCGTCGCGCAGCCGTTGATCGTCGCGACCGGTCTTGTCGCCGCCGAACAACTTTCCCTTCCCCGGACGGGGAATCTTCTTGTCGCCGGGCACAGTGTGGGGGAAATCACCGCTTCTGTCCTGGCCGGTGCTCTGGACGCTGAAAGCGCGCTGCTCTTCGTCGCATTGCGCGGCCGTGCCATGGCCGAGGCCGCGGGGCGCGTCCCCACCGGTATGACGGCGGTCGTCGGCGGCGATCCGGACGAGGTCACCGAGCATCTGCGCCGGCTGGACCTGACCGCGGCGAACCGCAACGGCGCCGGGCAGATCGTCGCGGCCGGCTCCCTCGAGGCGCTGGCCCGCCTCGCCGAGGAGCCGCCGCCGCGCGCCCGGCTGCGCCCACTGTCCGTAGCCGGCGCCTTCCACACCCACTTCATGCAGCCCGCCAGCGACCAGCTCGCCGGGGTCGCCCCCGGACTGCGCCCGCGTACGCCTGTCGTGGCCCAGCTGTCCAACGCCGATGGTAATGTCATCGACAACGGTCCCGAGCTGGTCCAGCACCTTGTCGATCAGGTCGCCGCACCGGTGCGGTGGGACCTGTGCCTGGCCCGTATGCGTGATCTCGGGGTGACCGCCATCGTGGAACTACCACCCGCCGGGACGCTGGCAGGCATAGCCAAAAGGGAGCTCACCGGCGTGCAGATCCTTGCTGTGAAGACACCTGACGACCTRCCCGCGGCCCGTGAGCTGATCGCCCGCCACACGGACGCGCCGAGCGGCGGCGATCCGGATGGCGGCGGCGATCCGGCGGCGGCATCCTCCACCGCAGCCGGGCTCGTGGGAGCAACGCGGTGAACGGCTCCCGGCTGATGGGGATCGGCACCTACCGTCCCGCCCGCCTGGTGACCAACGACGACCTGGCCAAGCGGGTCGCGACGTCCGACGAATGGGTTCGCTCGCGGACCGGCATCGCCACCCGCCGGATCGCCGACACCGACGAGACCATCGTCGCGATGGGATCCATGGCCGCGGAGAAGGCGCTCGCCGCGGCCGGCATCGACGCCGCCGAGCTCGACATGGTGCTGCTGGCGACCTGCACGAACCCGTCCCAGATCCCGGGCTCCGGGCCGCAGATCGCGCACCGGCTGGGCGCCGTGCGCGCCGGCGCGCTCGACATCAACGCCGGCTGTGCCGGGTTCGCGTACGCCCTGTCGGTGGCTTCGGACATGGTCCGGGTGGGAAGCGCCCGACACGTTCTGGTGGTGGCGGCCGAGCGGCTGTCGGACTACACCGACTGGGATGACCGCTCCACCTGCATCCTGCTCGCCGACGGCGCCGGAGCCGCGGTGGTCGGGCCCGCCCCGACCCGCGAGATCGGCCCGGCGGTCTGGGGCCACGACGGCGGGAAGGCCGGCGCCATCCGGGTGCCCGGATACGGCGACAACCTCTTCCGCATGGAAGGCCAGACGGTGTTCCGGTGGGCCATCACCCTGAYCCCGACGGTCCGACGCGCCTGCGAGCTCGCCGGTGTCGCGCCGTCCGAGCTCGCCGGTGTCATCCCGCACCAGGCCAACCTGCGGATAATCGACGCGCTGGTGGCCGGCATCGGCGCCACGAACGCCGTGGTCGCCCGGGACGTGGTCGAATCCGGCAACACCTCGGCCGCCAGTATCCCGCTGGCATTCAGCCGGATTCTCGACGGCGGCCAGCTGCGGCCGGGCGACCCCGTCCTGCTCTTCGGCTTCGGCGCCGGCCTGACCTACTGTGGTCAGGTCGTGCGTTGCCCATAGGATTCATCTCATCGGCCGAGGACGACACGAGCCTGGTTGTTCGCGTCTTCCGGCGGTCTTTGTCAAAACCAGTTGGAACCAGTTTGGCCGATGGTGGCACGGGCAAATCCGCCCGTGTTGTCCGTGACGTCACGGAGGAACAGGAGGAATAATGTCGCAGTCTGACATCCTGGAGGGTCTCGCCGCGATTCTTGAGGAGGTCGCCGGAGTCGACCCGGCCGACGTCACCGCGGACAAGACGTTCATCGACGACCTGGACGTCGACTCGCTGTCCATGGTCGAGGTCGTCGTCGCCGCCGAGGAGAAGTTCGACGTCAAGATTCCTGACGAGGACGTCAAGAGCCTCAAGACCGTCGGCGACGCGGTGTCCTACATCCAGCGGGCGGGTGTCGCCGCGTGACCGCCACCCCCAGGCAGGTCGTCGTCACCGGCCTCGGGGCAACCACCCCTCTCGGCGGCGACGTCGCCTCCACGTGGGAGGGTCTGCTCGCGGGCCGTTCCGGTGTGCGTCGGCTGACCGACGAGTGGGTCGAGCAGCTTCCGGTTCACATCGCCGCGCCCGTCGCGGTGGAACCCCCGCTGGAGCGGCTGGAGGCACGCACCCTCGACCGCGTGCAGCAGCTGGCTCTGGTGGCCGCCCGGGAGGCGTGGGCCGACGCCGGGACGCCCGAGGTCGACCCCGAACGGCTCGCCGCGGTGGTCGGCTCCGGCATCGGCGGGGTGCTGACCCTGCTCAACCAGTACGACATACTGCGCGAGCGGGGCCCGCGCCGGGTCTCCCCACATGTGGTGCCGATGCTCATGCCCAACGGTCCGGCCGCGACCGTGGGGCTGGCCTTCACCGCCCGGGCCGGGGTGCACGCCCCGGTCAGCGCGTGCGCGTCGGGCGCGGAGGCCATCGGCTACGCCCTGGACATGATCCGGGCCGGCCGGGCGGACGTGGCCATCACCGGCGGGTCGGAGGCGGCGATCCACCCGCTGCCGCTCGCCGGATTCGCCCAGATGCAGGCCCTGTCCCGGCGTAACGACGCCCCGCAGGCGGCATCCCGGCCGTTCGACAAGGGACGCGACGGGTTCATCCTCGGGGAGGGCGCCGGCGCCCTCGTCCTGGAGTCCGCCGAGCACGCCGCAGCCCGCGGCGCGCGGGTGTACGCCACCCTGGCCGGGTCCGGGACCAGCGCAGACGCCTACCACGTGACCGCCCCCGAGCCCAGCGGCGCCGGCGCCGCCCGGGCCGTGCGTGCAGCGCTGCGCTCCGGGGGGCTGACCGCGGCCGACCTCGTGCACATCAACGCCCACGGCACCTCCACACCCATCGGGGACGTCGCCGAGGCCCACGCGCTGCGGGCCGCGCTCGGGGATGCCCTGGACAGGGTGGCGGTGACCTCCACCAAGTCCATGACCGGGCATCTGCTCGGGGCGGCCGGGGCCGTCGAGGCGGTGATAGCCGTCCTCACCCTGCGGGACAAGGTCGTGCCGGCCACCCGTAACCTCGACGCCCTCGACGACGAGATCGACCTCGACGTGGTGTCCATCGACAACCGTTCCATCCCCGGGGGCGCGGTCCTGTCGAACTCGTTCGGTTTCGGCGGGCACGACGTCTGTCTCGCCTTCACTCCCTGAGCACGCTCCCTGATCGCACCYCCTGAGCGACCGCCGGGCCACCCCCGGCGGCCTGCCGGCACCCTGACGGGAACAACGCGTCCCACCGCTGGTTCCCGGACCCGGCATCCATCCCGCCGGTGATTCCGTCCAGCCAGTTCGTGTCCTGTTCAGCCAGTTCGTTCAGCCGGATATTCATGGCGAACACCCGGTACCGACCGTCGCATCCGGCCGACGTGCGGTCGGTGGCCGGGTGCTTCCGTGTGCAGGTGTCCGGTTCTCTCGGTTCCAGATTTTCTGCTCTGATTTCTTTACCCACTTTTTTCCATACCTGCTTTTCTCATGCCCACAACCAGCGGATCATATGGCCCGACCGCTGTCCACAGACATAAACAACGGGAAATTACGGGTGACTGCGACAGAAAACCGTGAGGACCCGTCCGGTCGCAAACGGGAACGATGATCCGATGAGCCCGCGGGCCACGGCACGGCCCCGGCCCGCGGGCGCTCGCCTGCTCTCGTCACTGACCCAGGGATCCCAAGGAGATAAACGGTGAGTCTCTCCACGCTCGAACGCACCGACCCGCGTGCTCCGTCGGCCCGGCTGGCCCAGTTCTTCGACCCCGACACCTTCGAGCCCTTCACCACCACAGACACCTCCGGCGTGCTGGCGGGAACGGGCACCGTCGAGGGCAGCCCGGTGGTGGCCTTCGCCACCGACGCGGCCATCCAGGGCGGAGCGATGGGACGCGAGGGCTGCACGCGGATCGTCGACGCCATCGAGGCGGCGGCCCGCCTGCGCCGCCCGGTGGTCGGGATCTGGCATTCCGGCGGGGCCCGGCTGCGGGAGGGAGTGGCCTCCCTCGACGGGGTCGGCCGGGTGTTCGCGGCCACGGTCCGCAACTCCGGGCGCATCCCCCAGATCTCCCTGGTGCTCGGCGCCGCCGCCGGCGGTGCCGCCTACGGCCCCGCGCTGACCGACATCGTCGTGATGGGCCCGGCCGCCAAGGTCTTCGTCACCGGCCCCGACGTCGTACGGACGGTGACCGGTGAGGACTGCACCGCCGACAGCCTGGGCGGGCCCGACGTGCACGCGCGCCGCAGCGGGGTCGTCGCCGTCACCTGCGACTCCGACGAGGCCGCCGTCGCCCGGACCCGCCAGTTGTGCGTGCTGCTCGGCGAGCAGGGCGGCATCGGCACGGTCCAGGCCCGCGAACTCGGTGACCTGCTGCCGGAGTCCCCGCGCCGCGCCTACGACGTACGCCCGCTGGTGGCGGGCATCCTCGACGACGACGTGGTCGAACTGCACCCCCGCTGGGCGCCGAACATCGTCACCGCTCTGGGCCGGCTCGGCGGCCGGACGGTGGGTGTGGTGGCCAACAACCCGCTGCGCCGCGGCGGCTGCCTGGACGCCACGTCCGCGGAGAAGGCGTCCCGCTTCGTGCGGATGTGCGACTCCTTCGGCGTGCCGCTGGTCGTCCTGGTCGACGTCCCCGGCTACCTGCCCGGTGTGGGCCAGGAATGGGAGGGCGTGGTCCGGCGCGGCGCGAAGCTGCTGTACGCGTTCGCCGAGTGCACCGTGCCCCGAGTCACCGTTGTCACCCGCAAGGCCTACGGTGGCGCCTACGTCGCCATGAACTCGCACAGCCTGGGCGCGACGGCCGTGTTCGCCTGGCCGACCGCGGAGGTGGCGGTGATGGGCGCCGAGGCCGCCGTCGGGATCCTCCACCGGCGCGAGCTGGCCGAGGTCCCGACCCAGCGCCGTCCGGAGGTGGTCGCCGAGCTTGCCGCCGAGCACGTGCGCGCGGTCGGCGGGATCGACCGTGCGGTGGAGCTGGGCGTCGTGGACGCCGTGGTCACCCCGGCGGCCACCAGGGCGGCGATCGCCCAGGCCATCGCCGCCGCCCCGGCGGGTGCCGCGGGCCACGGCAACATCCCGCTGTAGCGATGGTCACTGCTGCGCCCGTTGTCCCGGCTTCGCCCGCGGGACGGCGGGCGCGGCGTCCAACGCCCCTCGGATGACGTCCGCGACCTGGTCAGCCTCCAGCAGGAACGCGTCGTGCCCGTACAGCGACCGGATCACCGCGAGCCGGCCGGCCAGGGCGGGTACCCGTGCCGTCTCGGCGATCTCACGCTGGAGGTACAGCGGGTAGAGCCGGTCGGAGTCGACGCCGGCCACCGCGATCGGCACCGGGCAGCGCGCCAGCGCCGCGGCCACCCCACCCCGGCCACGGCCGGCGTCCTGGGTCATCATCGCCCGGGTCAGGGTCACGTAGCTGCCGGCGTCGAACCGGCGGACGAGCTTGTCCGCGTGGTGCTCGGCGTAGGACTCGGCCTCGAAACGGCCGTCGGGCCGCACCCGGTTGCCGAAGCGGCCGGCGAGCTCCCGCTCGCTGCGGTAGCTGACCTGGGCCATCCGGCGAGCCAGCCCCATCCCCGCGTGGGGGCCGGCACCGGCGGGCCGGTGGTGGTAGTCCCCGCCGCGCCAGCCGGGGTCGGCGGTGATCGCCGCGATCTGAGTGGAGTACAGGGCGATCTGCTCGGCGGTCGCGGCCGCCCCGCAGGCGACGACCACCGCCCTGGCGACGCGGTCGGGATAGCGCAGCGCCCACTCCAGGGCACGCATCCCCCCCATCGACCCGCCGACCACGCCGGCGAAGCGCCGGATCCCGAGCGCGTCGGCCAGCAGCGCCTCCACCAGCACCTGGTCACCGATGGTGATCTGCGGCCAGCGGCTGCCCCAGGGCCGGCCGTCCGCGGCGGTCGAGGACGGGCCGGTCGTCCCCTGGCAGCCACCCAGGACGTTCGGGCACACGACGAAGTAGCGTTCGGTGTCCAGCGGCCGGCCCGGACCGATCATCGCATCCCACCAGCCACGGCTGACGTGCCCCGGGCCGGCCGGACCGGCGGCGTGGCTGTCACCGGTCAGCGCGTGCAGGACCAGCAGGGCGTTGGACGCCGTCGGGTCGAGCCGCCCCCACGCCTCATAGGCCACTGTCACGCCGGGTAGCGACGCCCCGCTCTCCAGTTCGACCGGGCCGGGCAGCTCGACGAACCGGCGCGCCCCGGCCGGGTCGCGTCCGGCCCGCCACGCGCCGGAGACGGGCGGCAGGCGGTCGCCCACCGCCCGGTCCGGGCTACTGTCAGCCCTTGGCGGCACGGAAGCCGGCGTCGAGGTCCGCGAGGATGTCGTCGATGCCCTCGATTCCGACGGAGAGGCGGACGAGGTCGGGGGTCACCCCGGTGCTCGCCTGCTCGGTCTCGGTGAGCTGCGAGTGCGTCGTGGTGGCCGGGTGAATGATCAGCGAACGTACGTCGCCGACGTTGGCCAGATGGCTGAACAGCTCCACGCCCTCGACGAACTTCCGGCCCGCCTCAGCACCGCCGACGATCCCGAACGACAGGATCGCGCCGGCGCCCTTCGGCAGCACCCGCTGGGCCCGGTCGTACCACCTCGACGACTCAAGCCCCGGGTAGTTGACCCAGCTCACCTCGTCCCGCGCCTGGAGCCACTCGGCCACCCGCTGGGCGTTGGCACTGTGCCGCTCGATCCGCAGCGACAGCGTCTCCAGGCCCTGCAGCAGGAGGAACGAGTTGAACGGCGAGATCGCCGCGCCGATGTCACGCAGCAGCTGGACGCGCGCCTTGGCGATGAAGGAGCCGTGGCCGAGGACGTCCCAGTAGACCAGCCCGTGATAGCTCGGGTCGGGCGTGGTGAAGTTCGCGAACCGGCCCGACGCGCCGAAGTCGAACCGCCCACCGTCGACGATCACGCCGCCGATCGCGGTGCCGTGGCCGCCGATGAACTTCGTCGCCGAGTGCACAACGATGTCGGCGCCGTGCTCGAACGGCCGGTAGAGGTAGGGCGTGGCCAGGGTGTTGTCGACGATGAGCGGGATACCGGCGGCGTGCGCGACCTCGGCGATCCCGGCGGTGTCGAGCACGTCCCCCTTGGGGTTGCCGATCGTCTCGCCGTAGAACGCCCGGGTGTTCGGGGCGATCGCGGCGCGCCAGGCGTCGAGGTCGTCCGGGTCCTCGATGAAGCTGACCTGGATGCCCAGCTTGGGCAGCGTGTAGTGGAACAGGTTGTACGTGCCGCCGTACAGGCTCGCCGAGGTCACGATGTGATCGCCGGACTCGGCCAGGTTCAGGATCGCCAGCGTCTCGGCCGCCTGGCCCGAGGACAGCGCGAGCGCTCCCACTCCCCCTTCGAGCGCGGTGATCCGCTGCTCGAAGACGTCCTGCGTGGGGTTCCCGATCCGGGTGTAGATGTTGCCGGTCTCACCGAGGGCGAACAGCGCGGCGGCGTGGTCGGTGTCCCGGAAGACGTAGCTCGTCGTCTGGTAGATCGGCACGGCACGGGCACCGGTCGTCGGATCCGGCTGGGCACCGGCGTGGATCTGGCGGGTCTCGAACGACCAGCTCTCTACTGACATGAAACGTGATCCTCCCCGGAAATGGGCGGCTGCGCCGGACAGGCCGCGTTAGCACTCATACCGGGACGGACGCGACCGCCGGGTCACGGCCACATGGATTTCGAACATCACCAACGGCCGTCAGGCGGGACAACAGACCTCGTCCACAAAGACCTCGTCCACAAAGGTCTTGTCCACGAACAGGCGCGCCGGGCACTCCCGCATGTCGCACGACATGACTAACCAGGAGCGCACATTTCGGACTCTAGCACCCGCCAGCGGGCCTCGTCCCCGGGAAGGGTGTCTCCCGGGGATCCTGCCGGTGGCCCGGCCCACGCGCCCCGCGCGACCCGCGGCCGCCCGCCTCGACAGCGCGTACCAGCTCAGGCCGACGCGGGGGCGGCCGACGGGCCCTCGGACGCCGGGGTGGCCGCGGCCTTGCCGGTGAGGTCCGGCAGCCGCAGCTGCTCGACGCGCTGGCCACGGTGCGCCAGCACCGCGCTGGAGTGGTACTCCTCGGCGAGGGAGAGGAAGTCCGGCTCGTGGTAGCGGCGCCCGTCCACGGTGGGGCCGGGCGTGCCCTCCATGATCGCTTCCACGTCCTCGCCGGTGATGGTCTTGTTCGTCTCCAGCGCGTGGGTGACCGCGAGGATCTCCCGGCGGTTGGCCTCCAGGATCGTCTCGGTGCGCGCGTAGAGCTCCTGCAGCTTGGCCTCCACCTCCGCGACGAACGTGCCGCCGAGGTAGCCCGGGCTGCTGCCCGAGTAGGCCGGGTTGCTGCCCAGTCCGGAGGCCAGTGCGGGGCGTGACGTGAGCGTGGTGCCCATGGCGTGCCGTCCGATGCTGCGGGCGACCAGCTCGGTGGCGGCGTGCAGGTCCCCGCCGACGCCCTGGGTGTGGTCGCCCTCGAAGAACATCCGCTCACCCACGATGGAGGCGAGGAAGGTCATCACGTCGATCTCGACCTCGGAGCGCCAGTCGACGAACCTGTCCTCCAGCGGCACCGGGGCCACGAAGCCGCCGGTGTCCCCCCGGCGCTCGATGGTCGCCATGTCGATCGCCATGTGCTTCTGCAGCCGGTACATGACCACCGCGTGGCAGGCCTCGTGCAGGGCGACGCTGTGCCGCTCCCGMTCGACGTACTCGTGGTCGTCGGGCAGGCCGTGTTCCTTGATTGCCTTGGCCTTGAGCAGGTCCGRCCAGGTGACGACCTCCCGGCCCGACTTGATCGCCTGGATCAGCGCCTCGTTGACCATGTCCTTGATGCTCGCGCCGGTGGCGTACGGGCTCATCACGGCGAGCCGCTCCACCTGCTCGGGCGCCACGTCGTGGCGGACCTTGGACAGGTAGCCCTGGAAGGTCCGTACCCGGCCCTCCTTGCTGGGGTAGCCGACCTTGTAGATGCGGTCGATACGGCCGGGCCGCAGCAGCGCCTCGTCCAGGGACTGCGGCATGTTGGTCGCCATCATGATCATAATGCGGTACTTCGGCGGCGGCTTCGGCCGCATCCCCAGGGCACGGCGAACGACCCGGTTGAGGAAGCCGCGGGGCTTCTTCAGACCCGATATCTCGGTCAGCAGCGCCTGCAGCGTCCCGTCGAAACTCGACTGGCCGCCACCRCCGCCGCCGGGGACGACGAACTGGGCCTCGGCGAGCTGCCGGCGGCTGCCGTGGCTGGCATAGGCCAGCCCGTTGCACGAGGAGTGCGCCAAGCCGCCAGGCCCGAAGACGGGGGTGCCGCCAGACCCGAAGGCGGAGGTGCCGGGCCCGAAGACGGGGATGTCGACCAGGCCCGCCGGAGCCGCCCGCCCGAAGTCGCCGGTGAGCTGGCCACGGTTGCCCAGGGTGTCGGCCTCGTCGAAGAAGACGATCACACCGCCGTAGCGGAGGGCCAGCTTGCGCAGCTTGCGGAAGAGACTCTTGACCTTCATCACGCCGACGCCGAAGAACATCGCCCGGAACGCCCCGGGGTCGACGAAGACGTAGGGCTTGCCGGTCTCGCCGGCGACCGCCTCCGCGATCAGGGTCTTGCCGGTACCCGGCGGGCCCCACAGCAGGATGCCGCCCGGCACGTAACCGCCACGGCTTTCGATCTCCTCGGGCTTCTCCAGGTGGAAGACCACCTCCTTGACCCGGGACAGGACGTGGTCCTGACCCCAGACGTCGGTGAACCGGGTCTTGATGTCCTCCGGGAAGTAGACGTCCACACCGCCGCGGGAGAGAAACCAGAAGATCGCTACGAACTGGCCGACGGCGAGCATCATGAACAGGACGAGCTGGAGCACGAACGGGACCGCGTCCCAGATGTCACCGGGGAGGGTGACGAGGGCGTTGAAGATCGAGTCGTTGCGGATCCGGGCGTAGACGAAGGCAGCGACCGCGAGGGTCACCACCCACTTCAGGGCCCGGCTCAGCCGGTAGCGGTTCCAGTCGTTGAACCGCAGCAGGCGGCGCTCGAAGCGGCCGAAGATCCGGTCGGTCCAGAACACGTAGTAGGCCGACGAGCGTTCGCCGATGAACATGTGCACCTGGCGGACGAGCTCGATCGCGAACAGCGCGACCAGCCACCAGCTCGTCGACACCTGCTCGCGCAGGGCGTCGGAGAAGGCCATGATCGGGTTGTCCGACATGGCCGCGGCCACCACGAACCCGAACAGCGCCGCGATCAGGACGAGGAACTTCACCCTGTCCCACAGGGCCAGCCGCCTGCGCACCGGCCCCGACGGCCGCGGCGGAGGGTCGGCGGGAGCGATCTGGAACGGCTGCATGGGCGGCTGCACAGGCTGCTGCGAGGACGAGGTCTGATTCATGGTCTTCAATCTCAGGTGATCGGCTTGATCGTGAACGATGTCTGAACCTGGTTGATCTGCGCACCGTGCTTGTCGTAGCACCAGGCGGAACAGGCGAACACGAGCTGGTAGAGCATCGTCTGATCCCGGTCGAAAAGACTGGTCTGGTCGATGGTGACCAGACCGGTGTCCACCCGGAGYTGGTAGATCAGATGGACACCGTGCACACCGCCGTCCTTGCGGACGGCCTCGTCGGTCAGTAGCAGGAAGTGCGGCGCCAGCCGGGCCCCCTCGGGATCCCGCCGGATCTCCTCGGCCTGCTCCCGCTCGGCGTCGTCGATGGAGATGAGCAGGTTACGCAGGTCGTTGGTGGACAGCGTGGCCGCTTCCTCCGGCAGGAGCTGGCGGACCTGGACGAACCCCTTCGGTTCCTGGGCGTCCGGGAGCAGGAGGTTCTTGTCGTCGAACTTCGCCGCCGCGTCGATCCCCACCACCCACTCGCGGGAGGCGAGCACCCGGGCCGCCTCGGGCGAGACGTTGCGAGCGTCTATCCCGACGAAGGCCGGGCCGAGCATGGGCTGGTGCTGCCAGGAGCTGGGGATCTTGAGAAACGTGCCCGCGTCCTTGTTCGTCACGTACTCGTAGCGACCGGAGCCACACCCGGCGAGAACGACGATGGCCGCCAGGAGAGCGGACACGACAGGCATGGCGCATCCCAGCGGCGTACGACTTCCCCTGYCCACGGCCGACCTCCAGAATGTAGTGAGGCTGAGCCTATGGTGCAGCACAGCGCGCCAACGTGACACCTTGTCCGGGAAAGCAGTGCGCACGCGTCGGCATCGACACGGGGGCAACACGCCCCGATTCCTCCCGACCCCGTCCTCGGCCTCCCGTCATGCTAGGACGTGCCCGAGGGATGTTCGATCGCGCGGGCGGCACTCAGACGACCACCAGACAGTTCTAGGCCGCGAGATCCGCGGGCGGCACCGGGTGACCGAGATAGAAACCCTGCCCCTCGTCGCACCCCAGGTCGCRCAGCAGGCTACAGACCTCGCTCGACTCGATACCTTCAGCAACCACTCGAAGATCGAGATTGTGAGCGAGATCGRTGATCGACCGGACGATCGAGAAGTCCTTCGTGCGATGCGCCACATTCACCACAAACGATTTGTCGATCTTGAGATCGTGGACGGGAAGATCACGCAGGTAGGCCAGGGACGAGTATCCCGTCCCGAAGTCGTCCACCGAGATCCGGATTCCCTCACCGCGTAACCGGGTGATGACGCTCATCGCGTTACGCGTGTTCACCATGACCGCGCTCTCGGTGAGCTCGAGTTCGAGCGCCCGCGGCGGCAGGCCGGTGCGGTCCAGCTCCGCCCGCACGGTCGAGATCAGCTCCGCGTCGTGCAGCATCCGGGCGGAGACGTTCACCGCCACCGGCAGCAGCCGGCCGGCGTCCCACCAGGACCGCGCCTGGTCGAGCGCGAGCATGAGCACCCGGCGGGTCAGCGGCTTGACCAGGTTGCTCTGCTCGGCGAAGGGGACGAAACGGCCCGGCTCGACCAGCCCGTGGGCCGGGTGCTGCCAGCGGACCAGCGCCTCGACCGCCGTGGTCCGCCCGGTACGCAGGTCCACCTTGGGCTGGTAGTGCAGGACGAGCTGACCGCCGGCGATCGCCGAACGCAGGCCACCGAGCAGCTCAAGGCGCTCCCGGCGGTTCTGGTCGGCGTCCGGGGCGTAGACGGCGACGCCGAGGGAGAGCTGCTTCGCCCGGTACATGGCCACGTCCGCGCAGCGCACCAACGTCCCGGGATCACGTCCGTCAGCGGGGGCGAGCGTGATCCCGATGCTGCCGTCCACATGCAGGGGCAGGGAGCCGACGTCGATGCGCTCGRCCAGCGCCGCCCGGATGCAGCCCGCGACCGCCAGCGCGTCCGCGGCACCCCCCGGTGTCGACGGGAGCAGGATCGCGAACTCGTCCCCGCCGAGGCGGGCGACCGTGTCGCCGGGCCGGGTGGCCCGGCCCAGCCGTACGGCGACCTCGCGCAGCACGTCGTCGCCCACGTTGTGACCCAACGTGTCGTTGATCTCCTTGAACCGGTCGAGATCCATCAGCAGCAGCGCGAGCCGCCCGCCGTCCCGCTCGATCTCCCCCAGTGCCCCGGAGATCCTGTCGTGCAGGAGGATCCGGTTGGYCAGGCCGGTCAGCGGGTCGTGCAGGGCCTGGCGGCGGACCTTCTGCTCGGCGTTGTGCCGTTCGATYGCCGCGGCCAGCACGTTGGCGACCGACTGGACGAAGTCCGCCTCGTCCGCGGCAAACTCCCGTGGTTGCGTCGTGTACGCCACCAGCAGCCCGAAACCGCGGCCGGCTGCTCCGACGCGGGCGGCGACACCGGCGACCCGGCCGACCCCGCCGTAGACCTCGGAGGCGCCCGGCAACGGCACGCCCAGGGGCGTCACGCCGTGGTCGACGACCACCGGGCTGTCCGCGGCCAGTACCCTCGCGATCACCGAGCCACGCTGCGCGACGGGTCCCAGCACCTCGCAGTACGGCACACCCAGCGTGTCGCGCACGACCTCGGCGGCCTCCCGCCGCAGGCTGCCGACCGTCGTCCCGACGAGCGCGCGCTGGCCGAGGCGGGCGACGGCCGCCTGCCGCCGTTCGGCCTGCCGCAGGTCCGTGACGTCCTGCAGCACCACCGCCAGCAGGTCCCGGGACTCCCCGACCTCGGGGATCACCGACACCCGCAGCGCCCGCTCCCGCGCGTACCCGTCGACCACCGGTCCGGCGGCCAGGCGCAGGCTCAGGTAGGCGTGCTGCGGCTGCTCGGTCCGGATCGCCGTCGCGACCAGCCCCCACTCGCCTTCCAGGGCGGTTGCGCCGGCGTACGGCCGCAGCAGCCCGGCCAGCCGATCCAGCGGGTCACCGGCCCGCAGCCGGCCGTCGATCAGACGGTCCACGACCGGTGACGCGCGGCGGATCCGCCGCGCGCGGTCGACGAGCAGGATCCCCATCGGGAGATCGTCGACCGGGGCGCCGTCGGAGACGAGCTCCAGCAACGCCGTGTGCTCGCCGACCGTCTCGGCGTCGATGTGGCCGCGGGTCACATCAATGATCGTTCCCAGGTTGCCCACGACCTGGCCGTCCGGGCCGCGCAGCAGACTGGCGCGGATCCCGACGCGACGGTAGGACCCGCCCCGGGTCCTATAGCGCGTCACGTGGTGACAGTGGTCGGCACCGCCGGCCACCACCGCCATGAACAACGCCACCGTGTGGTCGCGCTCGTCCGGGTGTACGTAGTCGAGGAAGTGCTTCCCCAGGCTGGCTTCGACCTCGAAGCCGGTCACCACCGTCCACGCGGGGTTGAGATAGGTCCAGCGGCCCTGGGCATCGGTCCGGAAGACGATCTCGGGCAGTCTGTCGAGAATGTCCCGGGCGGCACCGTCCGCGGCGGGCGGCGGATCCGTACCCGCGAGGCCTGCCATGGCCGCGGGACCAGAACGGCCTCCGGCGCCGGCGGGACCCTCGGCGCCGGCAGGGCCCGCTGCCGCCGGATCGTCCTCGGCCGGGCCGCGGTGAGCGGATCCGCCGCCAGCACCCTGGCGATGCCACGAACTGCGCAGCGTAGCCATCTCACGCGAAGTGTGACCGTTGGAGGACATGGCGCAGCAGTATTGCGACTCACCGCGGGGTTGTAAATACTTCTGGTAGCCATAAGGCTACTATGAGACCCATGATCCGGCTACGCACAGCAATCGCGATATCTCTTGCAGCCGGCTTACTGATCATCGCTATACCCGCTCGGGCGACCGTGCCGACCAGCCGGGCCTCGACGCCGGCCACCCCCGCCTGGACGCGACAGACGGACGGGACGTTTCCGCCACCCTGTACGACCGGTTCGGCAGCGTGCACGGACGCCGTAGTGACTACAATGCGTAACCGGCTGCGACTACTGGAAGACCACTGCGACCCCCGCGCGTCCTTCGCCCTGGTCTACCTGCGCACGACCGAGACGTTCCGCGACGCGGTCGCGACACCGGACTACTTCGCCGACCCCGCCTGGGTCCGGGCCGAGGCCGCGCTGTTCGCCGAGTACTACTTCCGGGCGTTCGACGGCTGGTCCGACGGCAGGCTGGCCGACGTGCCACCGGCGTGGCGGACCGCCTTCGCGGCGGCCTCGGCGCCCACCGTCTCCCCCGCCGGCGACCTGGTACTCGGCATGCACGCACACATCACCCGCGACCTCCCGTTCGTCCTCGCCGCCATGGGCCTCACCGGCCCGGACGGCAGCAGCCACAAGGGCGACCACGACCGGATCAACGAGGTCCTGGCGAAGGTGGCGGTGTCCCTGCTCAAGCAGCCCGGGACACCGCTGGGCTCGCTGCCGGACGAGGCGGCGAACCGGCTCGGCACCGATCGCGAGGCCCTCGTCCCGACGCTGGTCGCCGCCCGGGAGAACGCCTGGCGGGACGCCGAGCGGCTGGTCGCCGCCCGCGACAGCCGGGAACGCGCGGTGATCGCGTGGACGATCGAGACCCGCGCCGAGGCAGGCGCTCAGGGGCTGCGGTCGCTGTTCAGCGACGCGCCCGTGCCGGCGTCCGCTGCCGCCGCATCCTGTCCCCCCCGCTCCCCCACCGGGGGATAACCGCCCGCGCGCCTGCCGGCGGCCGGCCGCCGCGGCTGCCGGTGGACGGGGCCGGACTTTGGCGGATTCGTCCGCGAGAGGCACACTTGAGCTCGTGGCGCACTACCGACATGGTCGAAAGGTCCCGGCACTGCCACCCGCGCAACGCCACACGATCGGGGCGTGCACGGTCGTGGTCGTGTTCGCCGTCGTGGCGCTGACCGCGTGGCGGCCGGCGCTCTTCGCGCTKCCGGGGTTCGTGCTGATCCTCGCGCTCGGCGGCCTGGACCGGGTGATCGTCACGGCCCGGGGCCGGTCACCAGCACCGGACCAGGCCCGGACCGGCCCTCTCGGCCTTGCCCCGTCCGGCGCCGACAGGGATGTCGACACCGACATGGCCACGACGGTGCTGCCCCGCCTGTCAGCGGTGGACGACCCGCTCACCATGCAGACGATGGTCATCGACATGCGAGGGCTGTTGGAGGACAACMCGGCCTGGATGCGCTAGGCGTCCTGGATGCGCCGCTGGGCGTCCTGGGCGTCGCTGCCCGCGCGGGCCGCGACGAGGGCGAGCACCCTGTCGGTGGCCAGCCGGACCGCCCGCGGATCACCGCCGGCGCGGCCGGCCGCGAGGCCGACGAGGAAGGCGGTCAGGGGAGCCGCGGGCCGCTCCACGGCGTGAGCCACCTCCCGGGCGAGCTTGAGAACCCCTTGGACGTCGAGGAGCGCCGGGTCGAGGTCGAGCGCGCCGGCCGCGTCGACCACCCAGTCGTCAAGAGAACTCACCCGTCCATCCTGGCCTGGCGCCCCTGACCCGGCACTCCTGACCCAGCACCGTGCCCGCTCGACATCCGCGGGCCGGTCGCAGTCCAGCGTGACACGCGCGTCGGCGGGCAGCACCCGCACCGGCAGGCCAGCCAGGACGGAGCGCATCGGAACGCCGGCGGTGACCACAGGCAGCCGAGCGCGCAGCGCCGACGTCCGCCACACGCCGGTGAGGTACTGCCGGCGGCCCGCCGGGTCGGCCAGCAGGGCGCCCTGCACCTTGCCGTCGTCGACGGCCCGCACGAGCGTGTCGAGGGTCCCCGCCGTCACGAACGGGAGATCAGCGGCGAGCACCGCCACCAACGGCGCGCCCACCAGCTCGAGACCGGCGGCCAGGGCCGCGACCGGTCCCCCGCCGGGCGGTCGTTCCCGTGTCCAGACGACGTGCCGCGACGCCGCGACCGGACGCCGGGGACCGACCACGATCACCTCCTGGGCGTCGTCCACCGCGGTCAGCACACGTTCGAGCAGAGTCTTCTCACCGATGGTCAGCGCCGGTTTGTCCACTCCGCCGAGCCTGCGGGCCAGGCCGCCGGCGAGCACCACCGCGTCCCAGCCCGTCCGCCGGCCGTTCACGTCAGCCGGTCACCCGCCGATCGCCGACATCGGCCGCGCCGGCTGGGTGAACGCCGGCTGGTCGATGCCGTGCCCGGCCCGTTTGCCCCGGACCGCCCGCATCCACAACGCCGCCAGCTGCGCGTCGTCGGCCCCGGCCCGCATCGGGGTGCGCAGGTCGGTCTCCTCCCGGGCGAACAGGCAGGACCGGACCTGCCCGTCAGCGGTGAGCCGGACCCGGTCGCAGGCGGCACAGAAGGGCGCGGTCACCGAACCGACCAGTCCCACCGTGCCCGGCCCACCGTCGACGGTGAACAGCTCGGCGGGCGCGCTGCCCCGGGCGGGCAGCGGCGCGAGGGTGAACTCGCCACGCAGCCCGGCAAGGATCTCCGCGCCGGTGACCATGGCGGCCCGGTCCCAGGAGCGCTGGGGGTCGAGCGGCATCTGCTCGATGAAGCGCAGCTGGTAGCCCCGTCGCAGGCACCACCGCAGCAGGTCGGGCGCCTCGTCGTCGTTGACGCCGCGCAGCAGCACCGCGTTGACCTTCACCGGTACCAGCCCGGCGGCGGCCACGGCGGCCAGCCCCGCCTGCGCGTCGGCGAGCCGATCCCGACGCGTCAGCGCCTGGTAACGGCCGGGCCGCAGGGTGTCGAGGGAGACGTTCACCCGGTCCAGCCCCGCCGCGCGCAACGCCGGGGCCATGCCCACGAGCGCGATGCCGTTGGTCGTCATCGACAGCTGCGGGCGGGGGCGCAGCCGCGCCAGGCGGGCGACGAGGCCGACCAGGCCCGGCCGCAGCGTCGGCTCGCCACCGGTGAGYCTGACCTCGTCGACACCGAGCCTGCTCACCGCGATCCGCACCAGCCGGACGATCTCCTCGTCGGTCAGGATCTCCGCCCGTGGCAGCCAGGCCAGGCCTTCGGCGGGCATGCAGTAGGAACACCGCAGGTTGCAGTGATCGGTCAGCGAAACCCGAAGATCGGTGGCCACCCGGCCGTGGGAATCACGCAGGCGCACCCGCCCAGCTTAGGCCGTGCCTGACGGATGTTCGATCGCGTGGACGCCGGCCCGAAGCGCTCCGGAGATGATCCTCCCCGCCCCCGAATATCGGTGTCACACTCGGATAGGCCGACGAGGTGTGCGGATCTATGGTGGAGTGGGCACGGGGCTGGCACACAGGGCTTGGCACAGCGGTGCCCACGACGGCGCGCCGCGGCACTGTGCGCGCCGCGCATGGCGGATACCGCGTCAGAGATATCGGCGCCGGTGGTAACAGGAGGACACAGGCGACATGCAGGTCTTCGGTGTCGACATCGGCGGTACCGGTATCAAGGGTGCACCCGTCGACATCGACGAGGGAACACTCACCGCGCCCCGCTTCCGGCTACCCACACCGCAGCCGGCACAACCGGCGGCCATATCCAAGACCGTCGCGGAAGTCGTGGCGCACTTCGGCTGGACGGGGCCGGTCGGGGCCGCTTTCCCCGCCGTCATCAAGGGCGGCGCGGCCCGGACCGCGGCCAACATCGATCCGGTCTGGGTGGGCACCGATGTCGCGGCAACCCTTGGATCGGTGCTGCCAGGCAGCCCGGGCGGGGTGGCCGTGGTCAACGACGCCGATGCCGCGGGCGTCGCCGAGATGGCCTTCGGTGCCGGCCGGGACGTCGGCGGCGTCGTGATCATGACGACTTTCGGTACCGGTATCGGCACGGCGGTGTTCCTGCACGGGCAGCTCGTTCCCAACACCGAGCTCGGCCATCTGGAGATCGGTGGGTACGACGCGGAGACGAGGGCGTCCGAGGCGGCCCGCGAACGCGACGATCTTTCCTGGGAGAAGTGGGCGAAGCGCGTCACCCGCTATCTGAATGCGCTTGAGGCGCTGCTGTGGCCGGATCTCATCATCATCGGCGGTGGCGCCAGCCGAAAATCTGATCGTTTTCTCGACCGCCTCGAGGTGAACACGAAGGTCGTCGCGGCGCAGCTGCAGAACGAGGCCGGAATCGTCGGCGCGGCCCTGTTCGCCGGCGTCAGCGACCAGGCCCGGCCGAAGGTGACGGCCCGGCCCACGCGCCGGCGCCCGCCCGCCACCAGGCCCCCTGGCGGCCGTCGTCCCTGAAAGGCGACCCGCGGGCGCCGTCGTCGAAATGTAGCCCTGCGACCGGCTTCGCGACGATTGTCGTCTCCAAAAAGTGGCCCCGCGGCTACCGTCATCCCCAGAAGTGGGTAGTGTCGCCATACCGGCAACTCCGGCAGAGCGTGTCGACTCGGCGAGGTGGGACACCACAGGCGCACCGATGGCAAGGTGTGGTTGTAGGGATGAACGGTGGGTTCTCGGCAGCCCAGGTACCTATCGTCACCGAACGCGCTGTGGCAGACTCGGACCACGCCGATGAGGAGGCGCCATGCGTGAGCTGCGAGCGGTCGCGCTCAGCGAGGACGGCGGCTACCTCGTACTCGCCGACACCGCCGGCGGGCCCGACGCGGAAAAGTTCCGGGTGCCGGTCGACGACCGGTTGCGGGCCACGTTGCGCGGCGCGCGGCGCAACGAGGTGCGCCAGGAAAGCGCGCTGACCCCCCGCGAGATCCAGGCCCGGCTGCGGGCCGGTGAGACCACCGCGGAGGTCGCGCGGGTCGCCGGCATCGCGGTCGAGCGGGTGGAACGCTATGAGGGCCCGGTGCTCGCCGAACGGGCCCGGGTGGTGCAGGAGGCGCKGGCCGCCCTGCTGCCGAAGGATCCCGGCGGCGCGCCCGGCCGTCCCCTCGGCGAGGTGGTGGACGCGCGGCTGCAGGCCGTGCAGGACGACCCGGAGAACGCGCAGTGGGACGCCTGGCGCCGGGTGGACGGGATCTGGCTGGTCCAGCTCACCTCGGAGAGCCGGTGCGCCCGCTGGACCTGGGATCCGGTGGTACGCCGCGTCCGCCCGCACGACGACGCGGCCCGGGCGCTGGTGGCGCCGGAGGCCCCGGCCGAGCCCGCCGCCCCGCCGCCACCCCCGCAACCGGTCTTCGCGCGTCCGGCCGCCCCCGCGCTGACGCTGGTCCAGGAGTCCGCCGCCGTGTACGAGGTGCCACTGCCCCCGCAGCCGGTGGACAACGCCTCGCTGCCGGCGTCGCTGCCCGCGGTGGCGGCCGTGCCGGTGCCCACCCCGATCCAGCCGGCCGCGGCCAGGGGGCGGACCCACGGGCTGCCCCGGTCGACGGCCCGTACCGAGGCACCAGCCGTCCACCCGCATCCGGTGCCCGCCGTGCCCACCGCGCATCCCGCGCCCACCGCGCATCCCGCGCCCACCGCGCATCCACCGGCCACGGCGGCTCCCGAGCCGGCAACGGTCGCCGCCGGTAGCACCGACCTCGCCGACATCGCTGACCTCGCTGACACGGCCGAACTCGCCGACATCGCTGACCTTGCCGACGCGGCCAAGATTGCCACGGCCGGTATCGCTGATGCTGTCGGTGCCGCCAACGCCGCTGGCGGCACCGACAGCGCCGACACCGCTGGCAGCACCGACACCGCCGATGACACCGCCGGGCAGGCCGACCCCGCCGCACGGACGTCCTCGACGCCCCGGGGCGGACGTACGGGTACCGCCAGCCGAACGACGGAACGCGGTTCCGGCGGCCGCAAGAACCGCAAGTCCGTACCGGCCTGGGACGACATCGTCTTCGGCGCACGCCGTCCGTGATCATCACGACTCCCGCCGCGTCCTGACCTGACCTCCGTCGTCGACGGCCGCGAGGGACCTGAGGGAACCGTCACACCGCCGGGCGGAACCAAATCCCGACGAAGACTGTTGAAGATGGTGTGACTGGAACCACTACCAGACCGACGCTGACCAACCTCGACCGGTGCGACCGGTGCGGCGCGCAGGCGTACGTGCGGGTCGTGCTTCCCGGTGGCGGCGAACTGCTGTTCTGCCGGCACCATGCCAAGTCCTACGACTCGAAGCTACGAGCCGTGGCCGTCGAATACCATGACGAAACCGACAAACTGACCGTCTCCCCCTGACCGCCGCCATCCGGCGGCGGGCATCGGCCCGGTGACCCCCGCGGACACGATCACACGTTGTCAGCGGGGGCATTTTGATGTGCCTCGGAGGCATGGCGCGTCGACCGGCGGCATGCCTCCGCTATCCATGCCCCAGTACGGCTGGTGTATCTACACCGGTACGACTGGTGACATCGACAGCGGCCGACCGGCCCGGTTCCGGGCCAATCGGCGACCGCCGGAACCGCCGTGAACCCGAGGCCGTACCGTTGGTCCAGTGTGGTTGGCGAACAGGTTGCTGTCCGCGGTGCTCCAGACGCCTGGTTCCGCGTCCGATACGTCGCGGTCCGCTGATCTGACGCATCCTGCTTCTGCCGCGCTACCAGGCCTTGTACCACCGTCAGGCCCCGCATCACCGTCGCCGGCCCGGGTGCCGGCGGCCCGGGCTCCGAGAGCGGTGACCGCCCTGCTCGGACGGGTGTCGATGCGTGTTTTCACCCTTGCCCGCCGGACCACCGCTCGCGCCTGGCGCGACCGCGTGCTCGGCCTCGCGGCCGAGGCCGGCTTCTGGCAGCTGCTGTCGCTGCCTCCGTTACTACTGGCGATCCTCGGCACCATCGGCTACGTCGGGGACGCGGTCGGCGCGGACGCCGTCGACAGCGTCCGTCAGAGCCTGCTGAACGCCGCCGACGACCTGCTGACACCCTCGGTCGTCGACGACGTGGTCCGCCCCACGATCAACGAGATCCTCACCCGCGGGCGTCCGGACGTGATCTCGATCGGTTTCCTGTTGTCGTTGTGGACCGGATCGTCGGCCATGGCGACCTACGTCAACACCATCACGATCGCCTACGGACAGCGCCAGCTGCGATCAGCCGTACGCAGCCGGCTACTGGCACTGCGACTGTACCTGGCCCAGGTGGCCAGCGGTGTGATCCTGCTGCCCRCACTCGTCCTCGGGCCGGACCTGATCTCGGAGCTGCTCGACGCCAACCACCACCATCTCGTCAACTGGCTGCTGACGGTCCTGTTCTGGCCGGTGGTCGCGGTCCTCTCCCTGACGATGCTGACCTCGCTGTACCACCTGTCACTGCCGTCCCGGCGTCCGTGGCGACGGGCGCTGCCCGGTGCCCTGCTGGCCATGGTGGTCTGGAACGTCGGCAGCTACCTGCTGCGGCTGTACCTGGGAACGGTCATCGGCAACGAACTGATCTACGGCTCGGTGGCGGCGCCCGTGGCCGCGCTGCTGTTCTTCTACATCACGGCGCTGGCCGTCCTGCTCGGCGCCGAACTGAACGCCGCCATCGACGAGCACAGCGGCCGCACCCCGCCGTCGGCGGACAGCGGCCTACCTCCCCACCAGCGGCGGCCAGCGGCTCAGTAGGTGCACGATCCCGCGGTGGCGTCAGCCGCCGCGGCCGTGGCGGCCACCAGGGTGATGGCCGGCCCGCCCGGAGCGGCCAGTGCGTCACCGTCGATGCCCGCGGCGCGCGCGGCGGGCTGCCGCCGGCCGGAGAGGTCCGCCAGGAAGGCCGCCAGCTTGTCCGGGTCGGTGCGCAGCACGGACTGGCCGCCGGCCTGACCGGGTGACGCCGGGACGGTCTCGAAGCGGACACCCCCGCTGCCCACGCCGCGCAGCCGGACCGCGAGCGGCTGCAGGTCGGTCAGGGAGGTGCCGGCGTCGACGGTCACGGACGAGGTGGCCGCGTCCAGCAGGGACGTCAGCCGGACCGGGTTGACCAGGGTCGAGGTGCTGGTAGCCGACCGGAAGATCACGCCGATGAACTGCTGTTGACGCCGGATCCGGTCGAGGTCGCCCTCGGGCAGGCCGTACCGCTGGCGGACGAAGGCCAGTGCCTGCTCGCCGTTGACCGTGTTGTCGCCGACGTGACCGTGCCAGCCCGACATCTTGTCGTCGAGGTTGCTCCGGCTCCCGCCCGGCAGCGCTTTCACGCACACGGTCACCCCGCCGAGGGCGTCCGTCATCCGTTGGAAGCCGACGAAGTCGATCTGTAGGTAGTGGTCGATGCGGATCTTTGTCAGCGTCTCGATGGTCCGTACCAGCAGGGACGGCCCGCCCAGCGCGAACGCGGCGTTGAGCTTGGACTGCTGCGCCTTGTGGGAGCGACCGGTGGAGTCGGTGTAGGCGGGGATCGTCACCCACAGGTCCCGGGGGAACGAGGCGAGCGTGGTGGAGCCGTCCGCGTCCAGATGGGCGATGATCGTGGTGTCCGACCGCTGCCCCTCGACCTCACCRAACTCCCCGGCCGTACCGGTGCGGCTGTCCGAGCCGACGAGCAGGATGTTGCGGGTAGCGCCGCCGGCCCCGTCCGGCCGCCGGCCGGTGTCGGGGAAGGTCAGCGAAACATGGGTGACCTTGTTGTCGTAGTACCGCAGGGCCAGCCAACCCCCGCCGGAGACGGCCARCACGAGGACGGACACCAGCGCCGCCACACCGGTGACCAGGCGGCGTCCGGTGGACCATCGGGACGGTAACGGCCCGGGCGGTGGCTGTGCTGGTTGGAACGGCGGCTGAAACGGTGGTTGTGGCGGCCGCGGTGGCGGCTGCTGCCAGCCGGGCTGTGGTGGCGGCTGGCGCTGCCCTGGTTGTGGGGGCTGCTGCCAGCCGGGGGCCCCGCCGGGGGGCCACCGGTTCTCGGGCCGCCCAGGCCGCCCAGCTCGTCCGGGCCCGTCCGGAGGCCACGTCATGACCACGTCCCCTCGTCCACCCCACCGCTCGCCATCCCTGTCGACGTCCGGTGGCCGCCGGAATGTTCCCAGTTCGTGCTGTCGCGCCCACGACTTCCACGGTCGTCACCGGCGCATCGCCGGGTCAACCGAACTCGGCCCGGATCGCGGGGCCGTCCGCGTCGAGCCTTGGTTCCGGCGGCCGCTGGGAGGTCTGCGGCCAGTCCGCCATCTTCACCGGATTCCCGGGCAGCGGAAGGCCCCCGGCGTCGACCACCATGTCGCGAAAAACAGCCTGTTCAGAGGAGACCGCCTCCGCCACGTTGTTGATGAGGCCACAGGGTATGCCCGCCGTACCCAGCACTTTCAGCCAATACGCAGCCGGTCGGGCACGAAGAGTCCGCTCCGCTTCCTGTTTGAACGCGTCCCGGGCCGCGAGCCGGGCACTGTTGGTGACGAACCGCGGATCCGCGCCGAGATCCGGACGGTCCAACGCACGGCACAGCCCGGCGAAGAGGCTGTCGTTCGCGRCACAGATCACAATGCTGCGGTCCGCGCAGGCGAACGTGTCGAACGGCGCGATCGAGTAATGTGCGTTGCCGATGCGCGGCGGCGTGTCGCCGGTCGCCAGATAGGACAGGGCCGCGCCTTCGAGCAACGACAGTGTGGCGTCGAACATGCCTATGTCGATATGGGTACCGCGGCCGGTGGACAGCCGCCCGTACAATGCGGCCCCGATCGCGCCGAAAGCATACAGACCGGCCGCAAGGTCCGCGATCGGGACGCCGGGCTTCACCGGGTCGCTGTCCGGTGACCCGGTGATCGACATAATCCCGGTGGCCGCCTGTACGACCGCGTCGTAGGCCGGCCGGTTTCGCCACGGGCCGGTCCGCCCGAAGCCGGAGATGCTCACGTAAACCAGTCGGGGATTACGTTGCGACAACGTGTCCCAGTCGAGACCGAGCCGGTCCATCACACCGGGCCGGAAGTTCTCCACCAGCACATCGGCACGGTCGATGATGGAAAGTAACGTCGCGTGGTCGTCCGGATCCTTCAGATCGAGCGCGATCGACTGTTTGCCGCGGTTCACCCGGGCGAAGTAGAGTGACYGGCCGTCCATGAACGGACCGTAGGAGCGGGAGTCATCCCCGTGACCGGGACGTTCCACCTTGATGACCCTCGCTCCGAGATCGGCGAGCATCAGCGTGGACAACGGCCCGGCCAATACCCGGGTGAGATCGACGACAAGAAGACCATCCATGGGACCCGGTGACATAGGCACTCCTGGGACGCTACCCGCCACGGACCGCCGCAGCCTACCGTTGGAACCATGAGTACGCGCCCGAGTGCTTCCCCGCCTTCTACCGACAGATCCGAGCAGCTTACCGGCGGATCCGAACAGCCCACCGGCGGATCCGAACAGCCGGCTGTCACGTCATCCAGCGCTGGTTCCGACACCGGTTCCAGCACCGGTTCCGTCAGCGGGCCCGCTTCGCCGACGGGACAGGCCAGCCACGACCAGCAGCCACCATCCGCCTTCCGCCGATTCATGGCCACCGGCTGGGCGCCCACCGCCGAGATGGCACCGGCCTGTGACGATGTGGCACAGTACGCGGCCAAGCGACGCGCGCTGCTGAGCTCACGATTCCCGGCCGAGACGCTGGTGGTGCCCAGTGGCGGGTTCAAGGTACGGGCGAATGACACCGATTACCCGTTCCGGCCGGGCAGTGATTTCTTCTGGCTGACCGGTTGTCACGAGCCGGACGCCGTGGTGATTCTGCATCCGAACCCCGGTGGCGACCACGACGCCGTCCTGTATGTCGCCGACCGCTCGGACCGTTCCACAGCGGCCTTCTACACTGACCGGCGCTACGGCGAACTGTGGGTGGGACCACGCGCGGGGGTGCGGGAGACGTCGGCCGCTCTCGAGATCACCTGCCGTCCGCTCGACGAACTCGCCGACGCGCTGGCCCGGCTGTCACCAGCAACGACCCGGGTGATACGCAGCCAGGACGAGCAGGTGGACCGCGCGGTCCTGCGGTACACGCCCACCGGCCGGGGAGGGTCCACCCCCGCTGGGACCGACCGGGACACGGAGCTGGCCCAGGCCCTTTCCGAGCTGCGACTGGTCAAGGACGAGCACGAAACCGCCCTGCTGGAGCAGGCGATCGCCGCCACCGTCCTGGGCTTTTCCGAATGTGTGCGTGAGATGGACCACGCGATGACGCTGCCCAACGGCGAACGGTGGCTGGAGGGCACGTTCTGGCGCCGTGCCCGGGTCGACGGCAACGATGTCGGGTACGGCTCCATCGTCGCCTGCGGCCACCACGCCACCACCCTGCACTGGGTCCGTGACGACGGGCCGGTACGGCCCGGCGACCTCGCGTTGCTCGACATGGGTGTGGAGTCCCGCTCGCTTTACACCGCCGACATCACACGCACGCTTCCCGTGGACGGACATTTCAGCGACGTGCAGCGTCAGGTGTACGACGTGGTCCTCGCGGCCCAGCAGGCCGGAATCGAAGCGGTGCGACCGGGCGCACAGTTCCTCGATCCGCACCGGGCGGCAATGCGGGTGATAGCCGAGGCGCTGCACGACTGGGGGCTGCTCCCGGTCAGCGTCGAGGAGTCCCTCGCGGAAGACCCCGAAGCGCCGAACGCGGGCCTGCATCGCAGGTATACCCTGCACTCCACGTCACACATGTTGGGTCTCGACGTCCACGACTGCGCCCACGCCCGCGACGAAGCTTACCGCGACGGCCCACTCACGGCCGGGATGGTGCTCACGGCTGAGCCGGGTCTGTACTTCCAGCCCAACGACATTACGGTGCCGCCGGAGCTGCGCGGGATCGGGGTGCGGATTGAGGATGACATTCTCGTCACCACCGAGGGCCACCGCAACCTGTCGGCCGCGCTTCCCCGCGTCCGGGGTGAGGTGGAAAACTGGATGGCCCAGCAGCGCGGCGCCTGAGCCCGGACATGACCTGGGCGACAGGTTGCGGGCCCGACAACCTGTCGCCCAGAAAACAGCACTGCCACATGCCCCAAATTGGCCATAAGTGGCACCAACCAGAGGCCCGGCCGCTCCGCGCCGGCATCGCCGTACGACTGACCCCCCGCGTCATGGTCCAGCGCTCGGTCGCAACCGACCCCGCAGGCCCGCGACCACGCGAAAACAGTTGTGACCGCGTGGGATTCGAGCAACTGGACGAATGCGACCGAGAGCCGCTCAGTGAGCCTTGTCGTACGCCTCGACGATGTTGGAGGCGATACGACCACGGTCACTGACCGTGTAACCGTTGGCTCGCGCCCACTCACGAATGTCGGCGGTACGGTCAGTGCCGCCGGTACGACGAGAAGCGCCACGCTGCCCACGGCGGGCGGCAGTTGCCCGGCCGCCCGAGCGACGCGCCGCCCCAACGAACGGAGCCAACGACTCGCGCAGCTTGGTGGCGTTCTTCTCGGACAGATCGATCTCGTACGAAGCGCCGTCCAGCCCGAACCGAACAGTCTCATCAGCCTCGTGTCCATCGAGATCGTCAATCAACGACACGATGGTCTTCTGCGCCATGCTTCTCTCCTTCAGGTCAGCGAACCGCGGAACTCTTCGAGACTAGTATTACCACGTCATCAGGAAGAACTGTAACGGCTGGTTCGGACACGCGCGACCGCCATCGCCTGCGACATGCCGTCCGCAGCGTCATCGACACCACACAACACCCCTCAGGTAGACGTGAGTCACGTCTAGCCAAAGCGCTGGAGGCCACCGTCAGGATAAATTTTGATCATGAGTTGTCGCCGAATCACGACTTCCGATCCGAAACGCCGGTGGTCGGCGCAGACAAGGACGTCACGGTCTGACCAGCGGCGGTGAGCGCCACGCAACGGCATCAAGGATCCCACACCTGCGAATGCGATACACCACGTATGGGCCGCAGCCGCGCTCATCCGATTCACGGTCTGGTAGTAGAGCTGGTCCGGTAGTAGCCCAGGGAGCCACGGTGGATGAGCGGACATGGATCGTCGATGCGGCAAATGTGATAGGGGCCCGCCCGGACGGATGGTGGCGCGATCGCGCGGGGGCCGCCTTACGCCTGCACGAACACCTGTCCGCGCTGTGCCAGACCGGCTTCGAGGCCTCCACGCCGCGGGCCGCGGGCAGGGAGGACCTGCCCACCGAGGTGGTCCTGGTACTCGAAGGGGCGGCCCGGGCCGGGGTCGCCGCGAGCGGGCGGCCCGGCGGCGGCGACCCGGGGAACCGGGCCGCCAGGCTCGTTGTCGTCCACGCCCCCGGAGCGGGCGACGACACGGTCGTCGAGGCCGCTGTCGAGGCCGTCAGGCGGCAACGTGGGGCCGTTGTCGTCATCACCGCGGATCGCGCGCTTCGTGGCCGTGTCCACGCTGTGGGCGCGACCACAGCGGGGCCGGGGTGGCTGTGGGCGCTGCTCGACCGCACCCGCTAGACCCGTCAGAACGCGGCCGCATCCGCTGGAAACAGCCACTGGAGACAGCCACCCGTGGAAACCGCCCAGCGGACGGCTCAGACGGGCGGCTCAGACAGACGGCTCAGACAGACGGCGCGGTACGCCCCGAATGCTGGAAGACGGGCATCAGCCGCGCGGAGAACCGGCCGGCACCGGCACCGACCTCAAGGGGAATGCCGAAGCACGCCGACAGCGTCGGACCGGTCAGGACCGTCTCGACAGGCCCGGCCGCGACTACCCGGCCGGCGCGCAGGAGCAGCGCGTGGGTCACACCCGGTGGGATTTCCTCCACGTGGTGACTGACCATGATGGTCACCGGCGACAGCGGATCCGCGACCAGCCTGGTCAGCCGCACCAGCAGGGCCTCACGGGCCCCCAGATCGAGCCCGGCGGCCGGTTCGTCCATCAGCAGCAGTTCGGGGTCGGTCATCAGCGCACGCGCGATCTGGACGCGTTTGCGCTCGCCTTCGGACAGGGTGCCGTACCGCCGTTCGGCGAGATTCCCGCACCCGACCTGGGCGAGCAGCTCAAGGGCCCGCCAGYGGTCGTCATCGGTGTATTTCTCGGTGGCCCGCCCGAGCACCGCCCACGCGGCCGTCATGACCACGTCGAGGACGCGTTCGGTGGCCGGCAGGAGGTCCGCCACCGCCGAACTCGCCAGGCCCACCCGGCTGCGCAGGTCGAACACGTCGACCTCGCCAAGCCGACCGCCGAGCAGGTCGACCGTTCCTCGAGTCGGGAAAACCCGACTCGCCGCAACCTGGAGCAGGGTTGTCTTCCCGGCGCCGTTCGGCCCGAGAATGACCCAGCGTTCACCGTCGGCAACGGTCCAGTGGATGTCGGAAAGGAGCGTCGCGCCATCCCGTACAACAGTTACCGAGTCCAGGCGCAACACCACGTCTGTCACGGGCCTCACGTTACGCGACCCGTCCCGGCGCGGAGTCGGCCGGGATGGTGTGTCCGTCGGGAGGTGACCGACTTCTCAGCCCGTCTCAAGCGGTGGCGCAGCTATCTCCGCCCACACGACCTTGCCGTCACCGACCGATCTGGTCCCCCAGCGGGATGCGATGAGCGAGACCAGTTCGAGGCCGCGGCCGCCCTCGTCGTCGAAATCGGCGTGCCGGCGCCGGGGCAGCCGCGGGTCGCGGTCGGACACCTCCACGATCACCCGGGACCCGGTCCGGCGCAGCCGCACGGACAGCGGGGACCGACCGTGCACCAGCGCGTTGGTGACCAGCTCCGACATCAGCAGGACGACGGAGTCGGCGGTGTCGGCGTCCACCGACCACGTCGTCAGCAGGTCGCAGGCCCGTCCCCGGGCCGCGCCTAGGCCGGCCGGCCCGTCGGGGACCGTGATGTCGGCGTAGCGGGTCGCCCCGCCCGCGTCGGTGTCGGGCAGCCCCACCAGCAGCAGGGCCACGTCGTCGTCATGGCCGACATCCCGGCCGAGGGCCTCCAGGGCCTGGTCGGCCCGTCTGCCCAGGGAGCCGTCCTGCCGGGCGAGCACGGCGGCCAGGTCCGAGACACCGGCGTCGATGTCGCGTTCCCGGCTTTCCACCAGCCCGTCGGTGAACAGGACCAGCAACGCCCCCCGCTGCAGGCGGACGGTGTACTCCTTGACGTCACCGCGGCCGAGGCCGAGCGGGGTGCCGACCTCCATGTACAGCCGCGACACCAGGCCGTCGGGGGCCACCACCAGCGGCGGCGGATGCCCCGCGTTCGCCAGCGTCAGCAGGCCCGTGTGCGGCTCGATGACGCCGTAGATGCAGGTGGCGATCTGGCCTTCGTCGATCTCGCTGACCACGCCGTCGAGCAGGGTCAGCACCTCGTACGGGGAGAGCTCCAGGCGCGCGCAGGTCCGCACCGCGGTCCGTAGCTGGCCCATGATCGCCGCGGCGCGGACCCCGCGGCCCATGACGTCGCCGATGACCAGACCGACCCGGCCCGCGCCGAGGTCGATCACGTCGAACCAGTCCCCGCCGACCTCGGTGTCCTCGACCCCGGGCACGTAGCGGGCGGCGATCTCCAGCCCCTCCGGCTCGACCACGGTCGGTGGGAGCAGGCTGCGCTGCAGGGTCAGCGCGGTGTCCCGGCTGCGCCGGTAGAGCTCCGCGTGCTCGACCGCGACCGCCGCGCGGGCCGCGAGCTCCTCGAGAAAGGCCACGTCGGCCTGGGTGTACGGCGGCCGGTCGCYGGCGGCCATCAGGCTGACCACACCGGCCACCTGGCCGCGCAGGATCAACGGCACGGCGGCGAGGGTGTGCGCGCCGACATGCTCCATCCAGCGCGCCATGTCGGTGGACGACAGCCAGGGCGCGCCGGCCAACGGAGCGATGTGCCCACGCCCGGTGAGCGCGGCGAGATGGACCGGGCTGTCCCGCGGCCACCGGCCCGTGCGGGCCCGGGGCATCAGCAGCTGGGTCAGACCGGGGCGCACCGACACGACCGCCCGCCGCAGGACCGGCGCCCCGGCCGGGCCGGCGGCGGGCGCTCCTCCCAGGCCGTCCGGCCCGTCCGTCCTGACTGGTAGGTCCTGCCTGTCCGGTCCGGACTCGACCAGGTAGACCGCGCACGAGTCGGCCAGCTCGCCCACGACGACGTCGGTGAGCGCCCGCAGGGCCCGCTCGGGCTCCAGCGCGCTGCCGACCGCCCCGGTCGCCCGGGCGAGCAGCTCAAGGCGACGGCCGGCCTCCCGGGCCGCGGCCGCGGCGGTGCGGGCGGTCTCCTCCGCCCGGCGGCTGGAACGGGCCTCGGCCAGGACGCGCTCGAACAGCGTCGCGCGTTCCAGCGCCCGGGCGCACTGGTCGGCGAGCGCGGTCAGATACGCGCGGTCGGCCGCGGAGAACGCCTGCCGGGCCCGGAAGCCGAACAGCAGGACGCCGAACGGCGCGTCGACGGTCGCCAGCGGCAGGATCGCCCAGGCGTGCTCGTCGGCCTCGGCCAGGATCGCGGCCTGCTCGGGCGCGGGCCACCGCGCGGTCAGTTCCTCCCGGT
Source organism: Protofrankia sp. BMG5.30 (assembly GCF_001983005.1). Lineage (NCBI taxonomy): Bacteria > Bacillati > Actinomycetota > Actinomycetes > Frankiales > Frankiaceae > Protofrankia > Protofrankia sp. BMG5.30. Next base: position 90,520 of record NZ_MOME01000011.1, read on the forward strand.
CGAGGAGGAACAGCGGCGAGGCGCCGCGGACCGCCTCCGCGACCGGGTGGGACGCCTCCAGGCTGATCCCCGACCATGCCTGGGCGAGGAGCGCGGGATAACCGAGCAGCGATCGAAAACGCAGACAGTTGTCGACTTCGTCGACCAGCGCGATCCCCCGCCCGTTCGCCCCCAGCACCTGCCGGCCGGCGGCGAGCACCACGGCGGCGACCTCGTCGATGCTTACAGCACGTGACAATGCCGCCGTGACCAGGCGAATCTGTTCGGCCTGTTCGGCTGCGCCAGCTGTTGTGCCTGTCGTGTCATCCATTGTGTCTGCCGTGTTGGGCCCGTCGACCGCCGGCGCGTCGCGTGCCGCCGCGGCGGCACGGATCTCGGTCACGTCACGGCTGACACCGATCCACTCAAGCGGATAATCACCCTCAGTAATAGGAACGATCCGCATGACGAGCACCCGCTCCGTCCCGTCCGCGGCGTCGAGACGGAACTCGGCGTCGAAGACGGTGCGCTGCTCGACAGCCTTGCGCCAGGCGTCGGCGACCCGGTCACGGTCCTCGGCGTGCACCCCGCCAAGCCAGCCTGCCCCGGCGATCTCCGGGAAGCTCTGGCCGGTGACGGCCCGCCAGCGCGGCATGTCCACGTCCAGGGCGCCGCGGGCACCGGCATGGAACACGTCCGTGTCCCCGGCCTGCGCGAGCGCCCGGTACCGAGCCTCACCGCGGGCCAACTGGTGGCGGGCGTCGCTGATCCTGGTGACGTCGGTGGCGACGAGCGCCGCACCCAGCGGCACGCCATGGGCGTCCGTGGCCGGAAACCAGCTCATCGTCCAGATCCGCGGCGGCCCCGCGGCGGTGGTGGYGGCGCTGACCTCGAAGTTGGCCACCGGCTCACCGGTGGTGAGCACCCGCCGCAACAGGCGGTCCATCTCGTGGCCGACGTCGCCGAGCAGCTCCGGCATGGTGCGGCCGACGTGCTCGCTGGGCGCCCGCCCGTTCAGCCTGGCCAGGACGTCATTGACCCGCAGGTAGCGTCCCTGGGTGTCGTAGAAGGCGAAACCGGCCGGCGCCTGGGCGAACAGCGCCTCGAGCAGGGTGATGGTCGGCTCCACCGCGGCGGGCGGCCTCGGCGGGTCGTCCGGACCAGCCCCGGCGGGCTCCTCCCCGGCGGCGCTCCCACCCTCGCTCCTGCCCTCGTCGTCCTCGGCCACCCCGGCGCCCCTGGCTTTCTCCGCACCCGCATGGCCGGCACCGTTCGTCCTGCGAGCCCCGTGAGCGTCGCTCCAGCCAGYCCGGTCACCTGCCGGTCCGCTCGGCGGCTGTCCGGGAAGCTCCCCGAGGAACGGCGTCGTCATGGGAGAAGATTGTGGCCGGTGTGGYAGCGTTGTGCCCAAAACCTTACCTCTGATGTTTTCGGACACCGGTTCCTCACCAGTCCCGGGAACTGGACCGCTGCTCGCCCCGGGTGTCGGATCGCTGTCACGTCCCACCATGGGCCGGCACGTCGCTGGTCGGTCGACGGCCCGGGACACACCCTGGGCCTGGAAAACACCTCATGCGCCCGATCGTGCCGGGCCGGGCAGGCCGTGCGCTGTCCATCGACTGACAGGGGTGGCACGCATCGCATGTGTGACGGCGCATGTCCGACGGCGTCCCGCCCGTTTTCTCTCGACCGCCGTCGGCCCTGGATCGCCCGACCGGGCAGCGCCCGCCCATGCCCTGACAGTAGCCGGCCCGACCCGTCCATATCGGGCCCAACGGATTCCCAGGGAACATCGACCGCACTGTCGACATCCTTTGTCGTTCCGTTGTGACGAACACCCGGGGCCGAACGCCCGGGGCCGAACGCCCGGGACAGCGCCGGGCCCTACCTCCCGTGCCCGGTACGCGTCCGCACCCGTCAGCTGTCCACGATCTCCGCGGTTACGCCGCGTTGAACAGGCCAGGAATTCGTTAGGGTCTGGGTCCGTGGCTGCTGGACACGGCAACGAACACGGACCTGCCCCGGACACCGGAGCGGATACCGGCATCGAGGGACAACTGCTGTGGACGCCGTCCGCGCAGCGGGTCCGCGCCGCCGGGGTCACCGCCTACCTCGAGTGGCTGGCCGCCGAACGGGGCCGACGGCTGACCGACGCCACCGCCCTGTGGCAGTGGTCGGTGGACGATCTCGACGGCTTCTGGGACTCGATCTGGGACTTCTGCGCGGTCGAGGGCGAACGCGGGGACGGGCCCGCGCTCGCCGACGCGCGGATGCCGGGCGCCCGATGGTTCCCGACCGCCCAGGTGAACTACGCCGAGAACGCCCTGACCCGCCACGGGCCGGCGCCGGCGGTGATCGCCGTACGCGAGGACGCCACCACGGCCGTGGTGTCCTGGGACGAACTGCGCCGCGAGGTCGCGGCCGCCGCCGCGGGCCTGCGCCGGCTGGGGGTGGGACCGGGCGACCGGGTCTGCGCCGTGCTGCCGAACTGTATTCACGCGGTGGTGGCGATGCTCGCCACCACCGCTGTCGGAGCGGTCTGGTCGTCATGCTCCCCCGACTTCGGGCCCACCGGCCTTGCGGACCGTTTCGCCCAGGTGCGCCCGACCGTGCTCATCGGCGTCGACGGCTACACCCACGGCGGGCAGTCGTTCGACACGCTCGGAGTCCTGGCCAAGGTGGCCGAGCGGCTGCCCGGCCTGCGCGCCACCGTCATCGTCGCCTACCTGGCCACGGACGCCCTTGAACGGGCCCGCACCATCGGCCTGCCGGGCATCCTGGCCTGGGAGGACCTGCTCGCYGGATGTGACGACGCCGTCCCGACCTTCCACCGTCTCCCGTTCGACGCGCCGCTGTGGATCCTGTACTCCTCCGGTTCGACCGGAAAACCCAAACCGATCGTGCACGGTCACGGCGGCATCCTGCTCGAACATCTCAAGGCGCTGGTACTCCACCTCGACCTCGGGCCGGACGACCGCTTCCTGTGGGTGACGAGCACCGGCTGGATGATGTGGAACCTGCTCGTCTCCGGCCTGCTCGCCGGCTCGACCGTGGTGCTTTTCGACGGAAGCCCGAAGTTCCCCGACCCCGGCGCTCTCTGGCGCCTGGCCGAGGCCACCGGGGTCACCTGTTTCGGGACGAGCCCCGGTTTCCTGGCCGAGTGCGCACGCTCCGGCACGGTTCCCCGTGAGATCGCCGACCTCTCGGCGCTGCGCACCGTGGGATCCACCGGCGCGCCGCTGCCCACGCGGACGTACGCCTGGGTGTACGAGTCCGTCGGCAGCGACCTGATGCTGTCCTCCATCAGCGGCGGGACGGAGGTGTGCACCGCGTTCGTGCTCGGCCTGCCGACGCTGCCGGTGCGCGCCGGGGAGATCCCCATGCGTGGGCTCGGCTGCGCGGTGACCACCTTCGACGAACAGGGCAAGGATGTCGTCGACGAGGTCGGCGAGCTGGTGATCACCGCTCCCATGCCGTCCATGCCGGTCGCCCTGTGGGGGGACGACGACGGCTCGCTGCTGCGGGCGGCCTACTTCTCGACCTACGAGGACGTGTGGCGGCACGGGGACTGGGCGCGCGTCACCTCCCGCGGGGCCGTGTCCATCCACGGCCGGTCCGACGCCACGCTGAACCGCGCGGGGGTCCGGATCGGTACCGCCGAGCTGTACCAGGTGGTGGAGAACATCCCTGGTGTGACCGACAGTATTGTCATCGACACCTCGACCGCCGACCGGCGTGGTGAGCTCGTCCTCTACGTCTGCCTGGCAGACGACGTGGTGTTCGACGGCGTGTTCACCGAGACGCTGCGCGCCGCGATCCGCCGTGAGCTCAGCCCTCGTCACGTGCCCGACCGCATCGAGAAGATCGTCGAGGTTCCCCGCACCCAGAACGGCAAGAAACTGGAGGTGCCGGTCAGACGGCTGCTGCTGGGCGAGCCGCTGGAGCAGGCGATCAGCCTCGGTGCCGTCGCCAATCCCCAGGCGCTGCTGCCGTTCATGCCGCCGGCGCCCGGCTGACCCACGCCATACCGGTCTCGTACGAACAGGCCGGTCTCGTACGAACAGGCCGTACAACGCGACGATCCCCTGCCCGGTCAACCACCCGGACAGGGGATCGTGTGTCGTGCGCGGGGAAACCAGCCGCGGGGAAACTAGTCGAGGAACTCCCGCAGCCTGCCCGCGACCGCCGGCTTGCGCAGCTCACGCAGGGTGTCCCGCTCGATCTGGCGGATCCGCTCCCGGGTCAGCCCCAGGYGGTTGCCCACCTCGGCGAGGGTGTGCTGCTTGCCGTCGGCGAGACCGAACCGCAGCCGCATCACCTCACGCTCACGCGGGGTGAGCGAGTTCAACACGCCTTCGATCTCGTCCTGCATGGCGCCGTAGGAGGCGGCGTCCGCGGGCGAGGTGGCGTCGGCGTCCTCGATGAAGTCACCGAGGACGGAGTCGCCGTCGTCGCCGACGGCGGTCTCCAGGCTGACCGTGTCCTGCGCGTACCGCCGCAGTTCGACGACCTGCTCGATCGGCATGTCGAGCTCGAGCGCCAGCTCCTCGTCGGTCGGTTCCCGGCCGAGCGTGGAGACGAGCTGCCGCTGCAGCCGAGTGATCTTGTTGATCTGCTCGACCACGTGCACCGGGATCCGGATGGTCCTGGCCTGGTCGGCCAGGGCCCGGCCGATGGCCTGCCTGATCCACCAGGTGGCATAGGTCGAGAACTTGTAGCCCTTGGCGTAGTCGAACTTCTCGACCGCGCGGATCAGGCCGAGGTTGCCCTCCTGGACCAGGTCGAGCAGGGTCATGCCCCGGCCGCTGTACTTCTTGGCGACCGAGACGACCAGGCGCAGGTTCGCCGAGACCAACTGCTGCTTGGCGGCGTGCCCGTCCCGGACCAGGGTCTGCAGGTCGCRACGCAGCTCCGGGGCCAGGTCGGAATCGGTGTCCAGCTTGTACTCGGCGAACAGCCCGGCCTCGACCCGCTTCGACAGCTCGACCTCCTGCGCGGCGTTGAGCAGCGGCACCTTGCCGATCTCACGCAGGTACATGCGGACAAGGTCGGCGGTTCCGGCGTGCTCGGACGTCGCGCRCGTGGCCGCAGCCCCGCCCGGCGCCTCCTCTTCTTCCTCGTCGAGAACCTCGACCCCGAGTGTGGTCAGCCGGGCGACCAGGACAGGCAGCAGTTCAAGACCGAGATCGGCGGTCTCCAGTGCCTCACGGAGCTCGGCACGGCTGAGTTCGCCGGACTCACGTCCACGCGCGACGAGCTCGGCGACCTGAGTCACGTCGAGTTCGTCGGTATCATCGGGCACGGCGGCCAAGCTGCGGCTGGGCGCCGTGCGGGCAGGAGTGGATGACCGACGAGTCCGTCGCGTGCTCACGGCACGCGTACGCGGCTCATCGGAGCGCTCATGAAGTTCGAGGGCAGGCAGCGTCATCAGTAGCAGATCCGAAGGTCGGTGCGGGTGGCGGGTCTTGGTGCTTGCACGTATGGGCAACGCCTGGGGGCGTCTCTCCCATTCCGCGTTCAGACACAACCGGACGTAAGCGATCGCCGGGTCTACGAAGCAGTGTAGACCCTCACCCTCGGGACGCCGCACCCGCTGTCGCGAAGACTACTCCGCGGATCAGCCGGTGTGTCACGAATAACTAATTATCTCTTCAGTTCTCCACGTCCGCGCCGTCGAGAACGAGACTAGTCCCAACTTTCCGTCAACACAGCCACAATAATGCGGACGGACCGTAACAATCGTCACCGAGAGTACGTGAGATCACGAGAGTGTCACGAGCTTCCGGCGCTGCCCGCCACCGGCCCCGGTACCCTCACACGATGTCATCGTCGGCTCTGCCGTCCGAGGTGCTCACCGAACTCCGAACGTCCGCGATCGAGGTACTGCGGGACAACGATCTGGGTGGGGCGACCCGACCGTCTCCGACGCTCTACCCGCACCAGTGGTTGTGGGACAGTTGCTTCATCGCCATCGGGCTACGGCACATCGACCCCGAACGGGCCAGCCGGGAAATCCTCTCGCTGCTGCACGGCCAGTGGCCCAACGGGATGATTCCGCACGTCATCTTCTCCGGCTCCGGCAGCTACCACGCCGGGCCCGACCGGTGGCGCTCCGATCTCGTCGACGGCGGCCCGGAGCATGTGCAGACGACCGGCGTCACCCAGCCGCCGATGATCGCTGAGGCCGTCGTCCGCGTCGGCGAGGTGTTCGACCCGGCCCGGCGCCGCGAGTTCTACCGGGCGATCTACCCGGGTCTGCTGCGCTACCACTGCTGGCTGTACCGCGAACGTGACCCCGACGACACCGGGCTGGTCACCCTGGTCCACTCGTGGGAGTCGGGGATGGACAACACCCCCGCCTGGATGGAGCTCACTCGCAGGGCAGCCCCCATCCCCCTGAAGCTCATCCGCCGGCTCAACGGGGACGGCGCGCTCGACGCCCTGCGGCGGGACAACAAGGAGGTCCCGTCCGACCAGCGGCTGTCCGCCACCGACCTGTTCACCCTCTACCACCTGGTCGGGGAGCTACGCGACGCCCGTTACGACTTCAGCCGGATCCGCGCCTCCCGCGTCCCGCTGGTACAGGACGTCGCCTTCAACGCGATTCTCGCCCGCGCGAACGACCACCTGCGCGACATCGCCGCCGACATCGGCGAACAGCTGCCCAACCAGCTGCTGCGCTCGGCCCGCCGGACCAGGGCAGCGTTGCCCACCCTGTTCGCCGACGGCATGTACTGGAGCCGGGACGCGCGTTCCGGCCGGCTGATCAGCAGACCCACGGTCGCCGGCTTCCTCGCCCTGTATGCCGGTGTCGTGCCCCCTGACAGCGTCGAGGACCTTGTCAGCCGGATGACCGCGCGGCGGTTCTGGCCGGCCCACGGCATCGCCAGCACCCCCACCGACGATCCCGACTTCCAGCCCCGCTGCTACTGGCAGGGCCCGGTCTGGGTGAACATGAACTGGCTGCTCGCCGACGGGCTCGACCGCGCCGGCCGCGGCGACCTCGCCGAACGGCTGCGCGCCGGCACGATCTCGATGATCGCGGGATCCGAGGGCCTGTACGAGTACTACTCGCCGTTCGACGGCACCGGGGTGGGCAGCAACCACTTCTCGTGGACGGCGGCCCTGCTCCTGGACCTGCTCGACGGCCGGAAAGCCGCTCACCACCTGCCGTCCGCCCGCACGGGCGCGGACGACGGAGAGCACCTGACCCGGCGCGGCGGCTGACCGGCCGCCGCGCCGGGTCAACCGGCCCGAGCGATCAGCTGCAGCCGCTGGTGGAACCGCACTGTTCGCACACGTAGCAACTGCCCGCGGGACGCATGGTGACCCCACAGGTGAAGCACAGTGGCGCGTCCACCACGTTCTGGGCCGACAGCGCCTCACCCGGTGGGACACTGCGCGGCATCGCGCCCCGCACCTCCAGCGTCGTGGGCAGGCCCACCTGGTGGGTGTGGACGGCCCCGGCATCAACCGCTGCCCCGGCCACGTCGGGCCCGGCCACCTCGGCCACCTCCGGGTCGGCTGTCTCGACCGCGTCCGCCGGGCCGGTTCCCCCGTGCTGGCCGGTGAGCTGGCGGGCCCGCTCCTGCGCGCTGAGGACGCCGAGCTCCGCGCGGGTCTGTTCGGGGAGGTAGTCCAGGGCGAGGCGGCGGAAGAGGTAGTCCATCACCGACTGGGCGATCCGCACGTCCGGGTCGTCGGTCATGCCGGCCGGCTCGAAGCGCATGTTGATGAACTTGCGGACGTAGGTCTCCAACGGGACGCCGTGCTGGAGCGCGATCGAGACCGCGATGGCGAACGCGTCCATCACGCCGGAGAGGGTCGAGCCCTGCTTCGACATCTTGATGAAGACCTCGCCGAGCCCGTCGTCGGGATACGACCCGGCGGTCAGGTACCCCTCGGCGCCACCCACGGTGAAGGAGACCGTCTGCGACTGGCGGATCTTCGGCAGCCGGCGCCGGACCGGGCGGTGCTCACCGGACGGCGCGGCAGCGGGCTGCGCGGCCGTCTGCTCGCCCGCGCCCCCGCTCGCGGACCGCTTCGCGCCGCGCAGGTCCGACAGCGGCTGGCCGACCTTGCAGTTGTCCCGGTAGATCGCCAGTGCCTTCAGGCCGAGCCGCCACCCTTCCAGGTAGATCTGCTCGACCTCCTCGACCGTGGCCGACGTGGGCATGTTGACGGTCTTGGAGATGGCGCCGGACAGGAACGGCTGGACCGCCGCCATCATCCGGATGTGCCCCATCGGGGTGATGGCCCGCTCCCCGATCGCGCAGTCGAAGACCTCGTAGTGCTCGCGGCGCAGGCCGGGAGCGTCGATGACGTGGCCGTGCTCGGCGATGTACTCGACGATCGCCTCGATGGTCTCCTCGGCGTAGCCGAGAGCGCGCAGCGCGGCGGGAACCGTCTGGTTGACGATCCGCATGCTGGAGCCGCCGACCATCTTCTTCATCTTCACCAGCGCGAGGTCGGGCTCGATGCCGGTGGTGTCGCAGTCCATCGCCAGGCCGATCGTGCCGGTCGGGGCGAGCAGGCTGACCTGGGCGTTGCGCCAGCCGTGCTTCTCCCCGACGCTCTGGGCACGCTCCCACTCGCGGGCGGCGACGGCGAGCACGCGGGCGTCGTCGGTCCCGACCGTGCGGACGGCGTCGGTGGCGGCGGCATGCTTGCGGATCACCCGGCGGTGGGCGTCGGTGTTGCGCGCGAAGCCGTCGTAGGCCCCGAGCGCCGCCGCGATCTCCGCCGAACGGCGGTAGGCCGTCGCGGTCATCAGCGACGTGATGGCCGCGCCCATGGCCCGGCCGCCCTCGGAGTCGTATGCGCGGCCGGTGGCCATCAGCAGCGCGCCGAGGTTGGCGTAGCCGATGCCGAGCTGGCGGAACATCCGGGACACCCGGGTGATCTCCGGTGTCGGGAAGTCCGCGAAGCATATCGAGATGTCCATCGCGGTGATGATCAGTTCAACGGCCGCCACGAACGCGTCGGCGTCGAAACTGAGGTCCTTGCGCAGAAACTTCATCAGGTTGAGCGACGCCAGGTTGCAGCTGGAGTTGTCCAGATGCACGTATTCGCTGCAGGGGTTGCTGGCGCTGATCCGACCGGACTCCGGGCAGGTGTGCCAGTCGTTGATCGTGTCGTCGTACTGGATCCCGGGGTCCGCGCAGTCCCAGGCCGCCTGGGCGATGGTGCGGAACAGCGACTGGGCCGAGATGGTCTCGACCGTGCGCCCGTCGAGCCTGGCCCGCAGGTTGAAGTCGGCGTCGTCGATGACGGCCCGCATGAACTCGTCCGTCACCCGGACGGAGTTGTTGGCGTTCTGATACTGCACCGAGACGATGTCACGGCCGCCGAGGTCCATGTCGAAGCCGGCGTCCCGCAACGCACGGATCTTGCTTTCCTCACGGGACTTGGTCTCGACAAAGTCAACGATGTCCGGATGATCAACATCGAGTACGACCATCTTCGCGGCCCGTCGGGTCGCGCCGCCCGACTTGATCGTGCCGGCCGAGGCGTCGGCCCCGCGCATGAAGCTCACCGGGCCCGAGGCGGTACCGCCCGAGGACAGCAGCTCCTTGGACGATCGGATACGCGACAGGTTCAGCCCGGCGCCCGACCCGCCCTTGAAGATCAGCCCCTCCTCCCGGTACCAGTTGAGGATCGACTCCATCGTGTCGTCGACCGAGAGGATGAAGCAGGCCGAGACCTGCTGCGGCGCGGACGTGCCGACGTTGAACCACACCGGGCTGTTGAAGCTGAACACCTGGTGCAGCAGCATCCAGGTCAGTTCGTGCTCGAAGATCTCGGCGTCCGCCGGCGAGGCGAAGTACCCGTGCTCGGTGCCGGCCGCGCCGTAGGCGCGCACGACCCGGTCGATGAGCTGACGCAGGGACCGCTCGCGGGCGGAGCTGCCGAGCGCGCCCCGGAAGTACTTGCTCGTGACGATGTTCGTGGCGTTCACCGACCAGAAGTCGGGGAACTCCACCCCGCGCTGCTCGAAGTTGACCGAGCCGTCGCGCCAGTTGGTCATGACGACGTCCCGCAGCTCCCAGGTGACCTCGTCATAAGGGTGGACACCCGGCGAGGTGTTGACGCGTCGCACCTTCAGGCCGGTGGCCCTGGGGGCGGCCTTGGTGGCGGTCTTGCTGGCTTTCGTGCCACGGTTGTCGGTCATGGCGCTCCTCGTCTGGCGTCGGTCGGATGGTGTTCCTCACCAGCTGTCTGTCGTGTCGGGGTGYGTGGCTACGACGGCGACCGGTCGGCCCGCCCGCGCAGATCGGCGATCRCCGCCTCGAAGTCCTCCAGCGACTCGAAGGACAGGTACACCGAGGCGAACCGCAGGTAGGCGACCTCGTCGAGCTCCCGCAGCGGTCCGAGGATCGTTCGGCCGATCTCGTCCGAGGYGACCTCGGCAGCCCCCGAGGCACGCAACGTGTCCTCGACCAGCTGGGCGAGCCGGGCCAGCGCGTCCGCCTGGACCGGTCGCCCCTGGCATGCCCGCCGCACGCCGGCGATCACCTTCCCGCGGCTGAACGGCTCGGTGACACCGCTGCGCTTGATGACCCGCAGTGACGCCTCTTCGATCGTCGTGAAACGACGGCCGCAGGACGGGCACGACCGGCGGCGACGGATCGCGGCGCCCTCCTCAGCCTCCCGACTGTCGACGACCTTGCTGTCGGGGTGTCGACAGAACGGACACCGCACGCACAACCCCCAAGATCTTGTCAACTCACAGCCATGCAACTACAAGATGTTGTGGTCAACACTAGGACCGGACACTACGACCTGGCAAGCTGGCCAGTGTGTGGAGCCTCCTGACAAATCCGTCACAGCGAACCCGTCATGACAGACCCGTCACGAGGACCTGTCACGGCAGGCGGAGCGTCTGGCCGGGGACGAGATCGGTCGTCTCCAGCCGATTGAGGCCGGCCAGACGGGCCACGGCCACCCGGGTGTCACCGTCGGGAGCCAGCCCGCGGGCGATGCCCCACAACGTCTCCCCGGACCGGACCACATGGACGCGCGCCGGCCGGTCGTCCCCGGTCGGCGCGGCCGACGACGTCACCCGGGCCACGGACAGCACCAGGCAGGACACCAGCATAACCAGGACAACCAGGACAACCCGGCCCCGCCCGGTCAGCCGCAACGGAGGCTCAGCCGACGCCCGCATCGTCCACCTCCCCAACTTCCACCAGCACGTACCACTTCCAACAACATGATCAAAGAACATCCGTTCGATCGAACGCCTGGTCGAGTTTKTACTGCACGGCCCCGACGGAATCGTCGTGACACGCTCGAACAGACGTTTGAGATATCCGGCCGCGACGGTTACGGTCGTAGCGATCAGATTCAGGTCAGATCCAGGTCAGATCCAGGTCGTGGCCGCRGCTCCGGTTCACGGCAAAACGTCGGATATGCCGGGAGCGTAAGTCTGCCATGACCGACAACGAAGGAGTACGGCAGGGATGACCACCGACGACAACCGCACCCGCCGTGGCCGGCCCCCCCGCGGCTCCGTGCGCGACCTGCCGGACGGGCCGGCGGACGCCGCGGGCCTGACCCCCCGCCAACGCAAGGTGCTTGAGGTGATCCGCGACGCTGTCGAGCGCCGAGGCTACCCGCCGAGCGTGCGGGAAATCGGCGATGCGGTGGGGCTCACGAGCACGTCCAGCGTCGCGCACCAGCTGAAGACGCTGGAGGAGAAGGGCTTCCTGCGCCGTGACCCGCACCGCCCCCGGGCCATGGAGGTCCTCTCCGCACAGGCACCGGTACGCCCCGTGGCACGCCAGGCCCCCGGCGTCGGTACACTCACGGCGGGTTCGTCGACGGACGGCCCCGCACAGGCGGYCTACGTGCCGGTCCTCGGCCGCATCGCCGCGGGTGGGCCGATCCTCGCCGAGCAGGCGGTCGAGGAGGTCTTCCCGCTCCCCCGCGAGATCGTGGGCGAGGGCACCCTGTTCACCCTGCGGGTCGTCGGGGACTCCATGGTCAACGCCGCGATCTGTGACGGCGACTGGGTGGTCGTCCGCCAGCAGCCGGTCGCGGACAACGGCGAGATCGTCGCCGCGATGATCGACGGCGAGGCGACGGTCAAGACACTGCGCCGTCGTGACGGCCACGTCTGGCTCGAGCCGCAGAATCCGGCCTATGCTGACATTCCGGGTGACAGCGCGACGATCCTCGGCCGGATCGTCGCGGTCCTTCGCCGGGTCTGATCCTCCCGGGAGGGAGCATGGGCACAGGTGTCGACCGGCACCGCACCGGTCGGGTCGTGGCTGTCGTGGGGCCGACAGCGGCCGGCAAGAGCGACCTGGCGATCGCGCTGGCCACCGAGCTGGACGGTGAGATCGTCAACGCCGACTCCATGCAGCTCTACCGCGGGATGAACATCGGTACCGCCAAGGTGCCGCCGGCGGAACGCGGCGGTGTCCCCCACCACCTGCTCGATGTCTGGGACGTCACCCGCGCCGCCGACGTGGCGTCCTACCAGGCGCTGGCCCGACAGGTCGTCGACGGTCTGCTGGCCGCCGGCCGCACGCCGGTGCTCGTGGGCGGCTCCGGGCTCTACGTCCGGGCCGTCCTCGACGACCTCGCCTTCCCCGGCACCGACCCGGCCGTGCGGGGGCGGCTGGAGCGAGAGCTGTCCGAGCGGGGCCCGGCCGCGCTGCACGCCGATCTCGCCGCGCGGGCACCGGCGGCGGCCGCCGCCATCCTGCCCGGCAACGGCCGCCGTATCGTGCGCGCGCTGGAGGTGGTGGAGCTCACCGGCAGCTTCACCGCCTCCCTGCCGGAACACCGCTCGGTCTACGACGCGGTCCAGATCGGCATCGACCATCCTCAACTCGACGCGAGGATCGCCGACCGGGTGGCCGGCATGTGGGCCGCCGGCATGATCGAGGAGGTCCACGCCCTCGTCAGCATGGGCCTGCGGGACGGCCCCACCGCCTCCCGGGCGCTGGGCTACGCCCAGGTTCTCGCCTGGCTCGACGGCGCGCTCGATTCGGCCGAGTCGGCCCGGCTCGCGACAATTGCCGCGACGCGCCGACTGGCACGTAGACAAAGGTCGTGGTTTCGGYGCGATCCTCGCATAATTTGGCTKGACCGTCCCGACGTCGAGCAGGTGGCGGGCATGGTCAACCCGGCCTGAACGTGCGGCGGGTCCGTGGCCCGTTCTTCCCGTCGTCTGGAGACACCCGTCGTCTGGAGACATGTGTGACCGCGATCGAGTTGAACCTCGTCCCGGCCCTGTGTGCCGCGTTCGACGACGGGTCGTTACAACTGCACTACCAGCCCGAGGTCGACCTGCGCACCGGGTCGGTTCCCGGGATGGAGGCCTTCCTGCGCTGGCACCATCCCGACCGGGGGCTGATGAACCCGTCGCAGTTCATGCCGGCCGCCGCGGCCGCGGGCCTGTCCGACCAGGTCGGCCGCTGGGTGTTACGCACCGCCGTGGCCGAGGCCCGGACATGGCACGAAATGGCCGCGGGAACCGCGATCCGCCCACCCCGGCTGTGGGTCAACGTGACCGCCGACCAGCTGACCCGGCCCGGTTTCGCGATCGAGGTGGAACAGCTCATGCACGGACGTGCGCTGCCACCGGGAGCGCTCGGGCTGGAGTTCACCGAGCAGACCCTCGGCCTCGCGCGGGTCGGGGTGCCCCGGCTGCTGGCCCGGCTGCGTTCGTTCGGACCAGCGATCGGCGTCGACGGTTTCGGCACCTGGTACGCGTCGCTGTCCACCCTCGACGTCCTGCCGCTGGACATGGTGAAGATCGACGGCCGCTTCCTCCACGCGATGCAGCGGGACCTGGAGGGCGAGGCGGTCCTGGCCTCGATCATCACGCTGGCCCACCGGCGGCAGATGGTCGTGACCGCCGAGGGCGTCGACAGCGTGGTCATGGCGTCCCGGCTGGCGGCGATGCACTGTGACCGGGGAGCCGGCCGCCTGTTCTGCCCGCCCGTCCCCACCGACGACGCCAGGATGATTGCCCTGGGCCGCGGCCGACCGAACCGGCGCCACGGGCGTTCCCGGCCGACCGGCGCCACCAGCGGCACGGGACGCGCCGGACGCGCCGCRCCCGACCGCGCCACGGCCACCGCCACCGCCACCGCCACCGGCACAATCCCGAGACCGGCCCGGGCCGCCGTCATCTGACCGGGAACTGCCATCATCCGACCGAGAAAATTCGGTCGCGGCCCCGGAGCGGACGTGGGAGTCTGCGATAAAGGAGGCAGCGACATGACGTTTCCCGCCATCTTCGACGCCTCCGATGAGGACCTCGGCCTCGACCTCGCCGACCGTTTGGCGCTGCGCCGGGTACCAGGCCTGGCGACCGAGCTCGACGACGTCACCGAGGTCGAATACCGCCAGCTCCGGCTGGAACGGGTGGTTCTCATCGGAGTGTGGACCTCGGGCACGGCCGCCGAGGCGGAGACCTCCATGGCCGAGCTCGCCGCGCTGGCGGCCACGGCCGGCTCGGTCATCCTGGACGCKCTCATCCAGCGTCGGGACACTCCCGACTCGGCGACGTACGTCGGCTCCGGCAAGGCGCGTGAGCTGCGCGACGTCGTCACCGCCACCGGCGCCGACACCGTCGTCTGCGACGGTGAGCTGACCCCCGGCCAGCTGCGCCAGCTGGAGGACGTCGTCAAGGTCAAGGTCATCGACCGGACCGCACTGATCCTCGACATCTTCGCCCAGCACGCCACCTCCCGGGAGGGCAAGGCCCAGGTCGAGCTCGCGCAGCTGCAGTACATGCTGCCGCGGCTGCGTGGCTGGGGTGAGTCGATGTCCCGCGCCGGTGGTGGCATCGGCACCCGCGGCCCCGGTGAAACAAAGATCGAAACGGACCGGCGGCGGCTGYGCGCCCGCATGGCCAGGCTCCGCCGGGAGCTCACCGGAATGAAGACGGTCCGGACGACCAAACGGTCGGCGCGGCAGCGCAGCGGCATCCCCGCGGTCGCGATCACCGGTTACACCAATGCCGGCAAGTCCTCACTGCTCAACCGGCTGACCGGCGCCGGGGTGCTGGTCGAGGACGCCCTGTTCGCCACCCTGGACCCGGCCGTGCGGCGGGCCACGCTGCCCGACGGCAGGACGTTCACCCTCGCCGACACCGTCGGCTTCGTCCGCCACCTGCCGCACCAGATCGTGGAGGCGTTCCGCTCCACCCTGGAGGAGGTCGCCGACGCCGACCTGCTGCTGCACGTCGTCGACGGCTCGCATCCCGACCCGATGTCACAGATCTCCGCGGTCCGCACGGTGATCAACGACATCGGCGCCGCGGACGTCCCCGAGCTGCTGGTCGTGAACAAGATCGACGCCACCGACCCGGACGTGCTCGCCCGGGTGCGCCGCACCGTCCCCGACGCGATCCTTGTCTCGGCCCGCACCGGGGACGGGCTGACCGCCCTGGTGGAGGAGCTGACCGAGCGCGTCCCCCACCCCGACGTCGAGGTGTGTGTGCTGCTGCCGTTCACCCGCGGCGACCTGCTCTCACGGGTCTACGCCCGCGGGGAGGTCCTCGGCCTCGAGCACACGGCGACCGGCACCGTCCTGCGGGCCCTGGTACCGGTCGAGCTCGCCTCCCAGCTCGCCGACTTTCTCCTCGAACCGGCCTGAGGGAGCCGGCCTGAGGCCGGCGGGTCTACGCGGCCCGCTGGCCCACGCCGTTACGCCAGAACTCGACCAGCACCGCGGCGGTGACCTTCGGGTTCTCGATCGCCGGTGAGTGCGCCGCCCCGGCGATCACCTCGTAACGGGCGCCCAGGCGTGTCGCCATCTCCGCCTGCAGACGCGGCGGCCAGGCGTCGTCGGCGGCCCCGTGGGCGACCAGCACGGGTACGGCGTCCTGGCCGACAGCGTCAGCAAGCTCACCGACCCGGTCAGGTTCGCTCAGAAGCTGCTCCCCCATCACCCGGAGACCGACGTCACTGCTGGCGAAGAACCGGCGCTCCAGGAACTCAAGCCCACCGGGCGGGTACACGGCGGTGTCCGCGGCCCGCATGGCGGCCCACACCGCGTCCCGGCCGCTACGCCTGTACAGGACCCGCATGGCCTGCAGCGCGATCCGCCGAGGGCCGACGATCCCGGCCGGGCCGGAGCTGAGCAGCACAAGGCTTGCCACACACGACGGCCGGGCGATGACCGCGGCCCGCGCGACCAGCCCCCCGAAGGAATGGCCGAGCAGGTGCACCGGGCGACCGATCTCGTCGGCCACCAGGCTGACCTGCCCGGCAAGGGCGTCGACCGTGCAGTCCTGTTCCGGGTTGGCCGCGGGCGACTCGTACTGGCCGTGCTGGTCGACCGCGATCACGTCGAACCCGGCCCGCGCAAGACGCGGAATGATCGGCAGAAAGTCCTCCTTGCTCCCGGTGTAGCCGGGTAGCAGGACGACCGGCGGGTCGATGGACGATCCGGCCCGCAGGACCGCAAGGCTTGCGCAGGTCGAGCGCTGTACCCCGGACGGCAGTTCCGTCGACGTCGAGACCATTACCAAGGACTCCCCTGCTCCCACACGGCGACCACGTACCCCACACCGTAAGGGGCAGCGACATACTCAGCACGAGACATCCATGACCACGTGCGCGTGTCGCTCATGGTGATGTCCGGGTCGTGCGCTGTGGCGGCGAGGGTAGCATCGGCAAGCCGCGCGCCGGCGAGCACCTGCCACGACGCGCGGCCGGCCGCCATCAGCTCGCGGGAGAGGACGGGGTCCAGGCTCAGCAGCGCGGCCGCGTCGCCGGTGGCGAGCGCCTCCGCCACCGCGGCGTCGTGGCCGTCCGCGCGGCTGTCGAACCCGCCAGGCGCGCCGACCGTCCGCCGCGCGCTGCCGTCGCCCATCACCAGCAGGGCGACCCGCCGCGCCGAGCCGGCGAGCTCGGCGCCGAGCCGGGCGGCGTCCGCCGCGCTGGTCGTCGCGCTCACGCCGAGGCCGGTGACCGCGCCCTCCCACGGAACCTGCCCGAGCAGCCAGGCCCCGACCGTCAGCGACAGCGGCAGCGTCGGGGCCGCCCCTGGCGTGGCGGATCCCAGCGCGACCGACAGCGGCACCCCGTAACCAGCCAGACTTCCGGACTCGCCAGCGGCGTACGGCCTGGTCCGTGGCGCGTCACCGACGACGACGACGACGTCCGGGCCGCCGGCCACGAGCCGGCGCACCGCCTGGATCGCCGGCCTACGCACCGCGACAGCCTCACCGGCGGCGAGCTCGGGGACGAGCAACGGTGGATGCGGACAGACAACCGCCGCTGTCAGCGTCACCGCCGCAGGGCGGGCATACCGAGAAGCGTGGGCGCGCCGGCAGCGGCCGCGGCGGCCGGCCGCTCCCGCTCGGCCTCCCACAGGTCACCGGCCCTGGTCCGCCGGTGGGCCAGCAGCGGGCCGTCCGCGACGAGATGATGGGGCGCGCCCCGCGTGACCGCCGTCCGCACCACGTCGCCGGGACGGATCAGGGTGGCCGACGGCGCACCCAGATGGACCAACCGGCCGTCCCGGGCGCGGCCGGAACGCCGCCCGGTGGCGGCGTCCTTGCGCCCCTCCCCCTCGACGACGAGGACTTCCACCGGCTGGCCGACGAGCGCGCGGTTGCCCACCCAGGAGATCTCGTCCTGGACGGCCACCAGCCGTTCGTAACGGTCCCGCACGGCAGCCGGGTCGACCTGGCCGTCCATGGCGGCGGCCGGGGTGCCCGCCCGCGCGGAGTACTGGAAGGTGAAGGCGCCGGCGAACCGCGCCTCGCGCACCACGTGCAGGGTGTCGGCGAAGTCGGTCTCCGTCTCGCCCGGGAAGCCCACGATGATGTCGGTGGTGATGGCGGCGTGCGGCATCGCGGCCCGGACCCGTTCGAGGATTCCCAGGAAACGCTCCTGGCGGTAGGAGCGGCGCATCCGCCGCAGCACCGCGTCCGACCCCGACTGCAGCGGCATGTGCAGCTGCGGGCAGACGTTCGGGGTCGCCGCCATCGCCTCGATCACGTCGTCGGTGAAGTCCCGCGGATGCGGCGAGGTGAACCGGACCCGTTCCAGCCCGTCGATCGTCCCGCAGGCATGCAGCAGTTTCGCGAACGCCCCGGGATCACCCAGCGACCGGCCGTAGGAGTTCACGTTCTGGCCGAGCAGGGTGATCTCGATGACGCCGTCGGCGACCAGCGCCTCGACCTCGGCCAGGACGTCGCCCGGACGCCGGTCGGTCTCCCTGCCCCGCAGGCTCGGCACGATGCAGAAGGTGCAGGTGTTGTCGCAGCCGACGCTGATGCTCACCCAGGCCGAGTGGTGCGTCGACCGGCGGGAGGGCAGCGCGCTGGGGAAGACC
The DNA here is from genome assembly GCF_001983005.1 of Protofrankia sp. BMG5.30. Taxonomy (NCBI): domain Bacteria; kingdom Bacillati; phylum Actinomycetota; class Actinomycetes; order Frankiales; family Frankiaceae; genus Protofrankia; species Protofrankia sp. BMG5.30. The sequence goes on from NZ_MOME01000011.1 coordinate 108,808, forward strand.
TCCAGCGCCTCGACGATCTCGACCTCGGCCGCCGCGTTGTGCCGTGCCCGCTCGAGCAGCACGGGCAGCCGGTGCAGGTTGTGGGTGCCGAAGACGACGTCCACCCAGGGCGCCCGTTCGGTGATCGTCGCGCGGTCCTTCTGCGCGAGACAGCCACCGACCGCGATCTGCATACCCGGATGGTGCTTCTTCGCCGGGTACATCTGACCAAGATTGCCGTAGAGCCGGTTGTCGGCGTTCTCGCGCACGGCGCAGGTGTTGAACACCACCACGTCCGGAGTGACATCCGTGGCCGCGGGCACGTAACCGGCGGCCTCCAGCATGCCGGCGATCCGCTCGGAGTCGTGGACGTTCATCTGACATCCGAATGTCCGGACCTGGTAACTGCGGGGACTCACGCAGCCAGCCTACGGCGCGGGCGCAACAGACACTTTCCACCGCCTCCGGCGGGTGGTCTCGACGGCTAACGGGCGGTCTCGACGGCGCGGGTCTCGCGAACCACCGTGACCCGGATCTGGCCCGGGTAGGTCAGCTCGTCCTCGATCTGTTTCGCGACGTCGCGGGCGAGCATGTGCGCGGCGATGTCGTCCACCTGATCCGGGACGACCATCACCCGGACCTCGCGGCCGGCCTGCATCGCGAAGACCTTCTCCACCCCCGGGCGTTCGCCGGCGATCTGCTCGATGCGCTCGAGCCGCTTGACGTAGGACTCCAGGCTCTCCCGGCGGGCACCCGGCCGTCCGCCGGAGATCTGGTCCGCGACCTGGGTGAGCACCGCCCCGATCGAACGCGGCTCGACCTCGTTGTGGTGCGCCTCGATGGCGTGGACGATCTCCTCGTCCTCGCCGTAGCGGCGGGCGATCTCGGCGCCGATGAGGGCGTGGCTGCCCTCCACCTCGTGGGTCAGCGCCTTGCCGAGGTCGTGGAGCAGGGTGCCCCGTTTGACCAGTGCCGGCGGCAGCCGCAGCTCGGCGGCCATGATCCCAGCCAGGTGCGCGGACTCGATCAGGTGCGCCAGGACGTTCTGGCCGTAGCTGGTCCGGTACCGCAGCCGCCCGAGGATGTGGATCAGCTCGGGGTGCATCTCCGCGACGCCGGTCTGCACGAGCGCGTCCTCGCCGGCGCGCACACAGCGTGCCTCGACCTCGCGCCTGGCCCGGTCGTGTTCCTCCTCGATGCGATGCGGATGAATGCGCCCGTCCCCGACCAGGGCCTCCAGGGTGATCTTGGCGATTTCGCGGCGTACCGGATCGAAGCAGCTGAGCAGAACCGCTTCGGGCGTGTCGTCGATGATGACGTTCACGCCGGTGACCGACTCGAACGACCGGATGTTGCGGCCCTCGCGGCCGATGATGCGGCCCTTCATCTCGTCGCTGGGCAGATGCAGGACGGAGACGACCGACTCCGTGGTCGTCTCCGAGGCGACCCGCTGGATGGCCAGCGTAACGATCTTCCTGGCCCGTTCTTCGCCCTGTTCCCGGGCCTGCGCCTCGATGTCGCGGACCAGCACGGCCGCGTCCCGCCGGGCGTCGGCCTCGACGACCTTGACAAGTTCGGCCCGCGCCTGGGCGGCGGTGAGCCGGGCCGCCTCCTCCAGCGTCCGGCGGCGTTCCTCCTCCAGGTCGACGACCTCCGCGCGCCGTCTGGCGAGTTCGGCCTCCCGGGCCGCCAGGTCGTGGTCCCTGGCCTCGATGTGGCGGGCCTGTTCGTCCACGACGGCGGCACGGGCCTCCAGCCGCTGTTCGCGCTGGGCGAGACGGGCGTCCCGCTCGCGCAGCTCCACCCGCAGCGCCCGCACCTCCTCCTCGGCCTGCGTCCGGAAGGTCTCCGCCGACTTCCGGCCGGCCTCGCGCGCCTCCGCCTCGACAAGGGAGCCACGCAGCGTCGACTCCGCCTCGGCCCGTTCCCGCAGCGCTCGGGCGTTCTCCTCCGCGCGGCGGAGCAGCTCCGCGGCTTCCCGCTCCGCCTGCTCCCGCAGGCTGCTGGCCTGCCTGGCGAGCTCGGCGGCTTCAGCGGACTCGGCCTCCGCCACCTCGACATCAGCGCCGTCCTCGCCCCCGGCCCGGGGCTGGGACGCCGCCAGGCCATCTCCCGAGCGCAGGACGCGAAGAAGAAGCAGCGTAATTACCCCCAGGCCCACGAGCACGCAGCTGGCAAGCACGACGAGGAGAACGCTCATCGGTCCTCCTCCCTCGGCCGGGATTGGCCCGCGGTCAACGGGCCGAAACGGCGAGGGGGCCCACGAAACGGGCTGTTCCGGAACTTGCGGAATCCGTGCTGCTACCGACAAACGCCTGAGCACAAGCGGATGCGGCGGCGTCCACAGACGTCGCGATCCGGGCCAGCCACCCTCGTGTGAAGTTGTTTCACGTTATCGGAACCGCGTCACCGCGGGAGCCCTCTCACCTTTGCCGAGAGTAGGTCTGCGGCTCGTGAACGGTCAAGAAAAGCTAGTCAAGCGAACCATCCACAACCTCCTCGGTGATCACCCTTACAACAAGATCGGACGGGTAGCCGCGACGGCCGAGCAACGCGGCCAGACGCCGGGTGCGCACCTGGGCCGGCAGCCCTGCCATCGCCGGCATACGACGTCGTACCAGCTCCCGCGCGGCGGCCTCCTCGTCGTGGGTGTCCAGGTCGTCCTGGTCGGCGAGCGCCGCGGCGATGACATCCGCGTCAACCCCCCGGCGACGCAGCTCATGGACGAGCCCGTGGCGACCCAGACCTCGGTTCGCCCGCGCGGAGGAGATCAACGCGGTGGCGAACGCCCTGTCGTCAACAAGACCCACCTCGGCCAGACGGGCCAGCACCGCCTGCGCGGTGTCGGGATCCACCCCGCGCCGCGCCAGGGTGGCAGCCAGTTCTGCATGGCTTCGCGGCCGGGCCTCAAGCTGGCGCAGACAGATCTCCCGCGCTCTGGCGACCGGGTCCGCGGCCTCTTTCACAGGTCCGCGGCCTGTTTCACAGGTCGGCCGGCGGCGGGGACGCCGGATCCACGTCGAGCGTCGGCACCAGGCCGAGCTTTTCCTTGATTCGCTTTTCGATCTCGTCGGCGATGTCGGGATTGTCCCGCATGAAGGAGCGGGCGTTCTCCTTGCCCTGACCCAGTTGATCACCGTCGTAGGTGTACCAGGCCCCCGACTTGCGGATGATGCCCTGCTCGACCCCCATATCGATCAACGAGCCTTCCCTGCTGATGCCGCCCCCGTAGACGATGTCGAACTCCGCCGTGCGGAACGGGGGGGCCATCTTGTTCTTCACGACCTTCACTCGGGTACGGTTACCCACGGCATCCGTCCCGTCCTTCAGAGTCTCGATACGGCGAACATCCAGCCGCACGGACGCGTAGAACTTCAGCGCCTTGCCGCCCGTGGTCGTCTCGGGCGAACCGAACATGACACCGACCTTCTCGCGGAGCTGGTTGATGAAGATGGCGGTGGTCCCCGAGTGCGACAGCGCGCCGGTGAGCTTGYGCAGCGCCTGGGACATCAGCCTGGCCTGCAGACCGACATGGCTGTCACCCATCTCACCCTCGATCTCGGCCCGGGGCACGAGGGCCGCCACCGAGTCGATGACGATGATGTCGATCGCGCCGGACCGGATGAGCATGTCCGCGATCTCCAACGCCTGCTCACCGGTGTCGGGCTGGGAGACCAGCAGCGCGTCGGTGTTGACCCCGAGCTTGGCCGCGTAGTCGGGGTCGAGCGCGTGCTCGGCGTCGATGAAGGCCGCGATCCCGCCGGCGGCCTGGGCGTTCGCGACCGCGTGCAGCGCGACGGTCGTCTTCCCGGACGACTCCGGACCGTAGATCTCCACGACGCGGCCACGCGGCAGCCCACCGATGCCGAGCGCCACGTCCAGGGCGATGGAACCGGTCGGGATGACCTGGACCGGTGGGCGGGTGTCGTCACCGAGCCGCATCACCGAGCCCTTGCCGAACTGCTTGTCTATCTGAGCGAGGGCGTTCTCCAACGCCTTCTCGCGGTCGAGTCCTGCCATCGGGGTCACTCCAGGCTGAGGTCGTCGATTCTTGGCCACGATGGCGACGGTAGGGGGCGGGTCCGACAATTTCGAGCGCCGGGCCGCGCCTGTGGACAACTGGACGGTCGAAGCAGCCACGATCAACAGCCTTTCTCACCCGTCGGCTCACCCCACCGGGGCACCTTGTCACTCGGTATCCACAGTAGGCGAACAGGCGTTCGATAGCATCCTCGACGCGCCGAACCGTCAGCGTTCGCGCGCGGACAGGCCGAACTCCTCGCACACCGCCCGCCAGACGTCCTTGGCGTCGTCACCGCGAGCGAGGGCCGCCTCGACCGTGACCCCGCCGAGCCCGGCGACAACATGGTCGCGGGCAACCGACTCCGCGTACCCGGAGCCGAACTGCTTGTTCATTCGCGCCCAGAACTCGGTCAGTCGCACGGGTGCAAGTCTGCCCTTCCCGACAGGCATACTCGCGACAGGCAGACTCGAGGGCATGCCCGCGCCGTCCCCCCTCACGCTGTTCTCGGCCCCCACCCGGGCCTGGTTCACCGGCGTGTTCCCCGCGCCCACCCCCGCGCAGGCCGGCGCCTGGGAGGCGATCAGCCACGGGGACGACGTCCTGGTCGTCGCCCCGACCGGCTCGGGCAAGACGCTCGCGGCCTTCCTGTGGTCGCTGGACCGGATCGCCCGCGCCGGTCCCCCGGCCGACGCGTCCCGGCGCTGCCGGGTGCTCTACGTCAGCCCGCTCAAGGCCCTGGCCGTGGACGTCGAACGCAACCTGCGGGCCCCGCTGGCCGGGATCCGGGCCACCGCGGCGCGCCTGGGCCGGCCCGAGCCCGACGTGCGGGTGGGTATCCGCTCCGGTGACACCCCCGCCGCCGAGCGGCGGGCGTTCGGACGGCTGCCCCCGGACGTGCTCATTACCACGCCCGAGTCGCTGTTCCTGATCCTGACCAGCCAGGCGCGCGAGGCGCTGCGCGGGGTGGAGACGGTCATCGTGGACGAGGTGCACGCCGTGGCCGGCACCAAGCGCGGCGCCCACCTCGCCCTGAGCCTGGAACGCCTTGACGCGCTGCTGGACACCCCCGCCCAGCGGGTGGGCCTGTCGGCGACGGTGCGCCCGACCGAGGAGGTCGCCCGCTTCCTCGGAGGTGCCCGCGCGGTCACGGTGGTCCGCCCACCCACGGGAAAGACCCTGCGGATCGACGTGGTCGTGCCGGTGCCGGACATGACCCAGCTCGCCGGTCCAACTACCGACGCCGACACCGGTCCGCGGCCGGCCGCGTCGATCTGGCCGGCCGTGGAGGAACGCATCCTCGACCTCGTCCTCGCACACCGCTCGACCATCGTGTTCGCCAACTCCCGCCGGCTGGCCGAACGGCTGTGCGCCCGGCTGAACGAGGCGTACGCCCAGCGCATGCGGGACCCGTCCCTCGAGGTGGCCCGGGCGCATCACGGCAGCGTCAGCCGACAGCAGCGGGCGCTCATCGAGGATGATCTCAAAGCCGGCCGGCTGCCCGCGGTCGTGGCCACCTCCAGCCTGGAACTCGGCATCGACATGGGCGCCGTCGACCTCGTCGTCCAGGTCGAGTCACCACCGAGCGTGGCCGCCGGCATGCAGCGGGTGGGGCGCGCCGGGCACCAGGTCGGAGCCGCCAGCCGCGGCGTGATCATGCCCAAGCACCGCGGCGACCTGCTGTCGTGCGCCGTCGTCGCCGAACGGATGTGCGACGGCGGGATCGAACAGCTGCGGTATCCGCGCAACCCGCTGGACGTGCTCGCCCAGCAGATCGTGGCGATGGTCGCGATGGATCCCTGGCCGGTCGACGACATCGCCGCGCTGGTCCGCCGGGCGGCCTCGTTCGCGACGCTGCCGCCGCCCGCTCTGGATGCGGTCCTGGACATGCTCGCGGGCCGCTACCCCAGCGACGACTTCGCCGAGCTGCGTCCCCGCCTGGTCTGGGACCGGGTCACCGGCACCCTCACCGGCCGGCCCGGCAGCGGGCGGCTGGCGGTCACCAGCGGCGGCACCATCCCCGACCGCGGCCTGTTCGGGGTCTTTCTGGTGGGTGAGAAGGCCAGCCGGGTCGGCGAACTGGACGAGGAGATGGTCTACGAGTCCCGGGTCGGTGACGTCGTCCTGCTCGGGTCGTCAAGCTGGCGGATCGAGGAGATCACCCCCGACCGGGTGCTGGTGGCCCCGGCGCCGGGCCGGCCGGGCAAGCTGCCGTTCTGGCACGGTGACACGCTCGGGCGTCCCGCGGAACTCGGCCGCGAGATCGGCGCCTTCACCCGCGAGCTGGCCCGCCTCGACAGCGGGCAGGCACGCGAGCGCCTGCGGGCGGCCGGGTTCGACAGGTGGGCCACCGACAACCTGCTCACCTACCTCGCCGACCAGCGGGCGGCCACCGGCCATCTGCCGGACGACCGGACGATCGTCGTCGAACGCTTCCGGGACGAGCTCGGCGACTGGCGGCTGGCGGTCCACTCGCCCGTCGGCGCCCCGGTGGCCGCGCCGTGGGCGCTGGCCATCGCCGCCCGGCTGCGCGACCGCTACGGCGTCGAGGTGCAGATCATGCACTCCGACGACGGTGTCGTCGCGCGGATCCCGGACGCCGACCTCGCCCCCACCGCCGACGTGGTCGTGTTCGACCCCGACGAGATCGACGCGCTCGTGCGGGCCGAGGTCGGTACCAGCGCGCTGTTCGCGAGCCGGTTCCGGGAGTGCGCGGGCCGGTCGCTGCTGCTGCCGCGGCGCACCCCCGGCCGCCGGACGCCGCTGTGGCAGCAACGGCAGCGCAGCGCCCACCTGCTGGCGGTGGCGGCCCGCTTCGACGACTTCCCCGTGGTGCTGGAGACCATGCGGGAGTGTCTGCAGGACGTCTTCGACGTCCCCGCCCTGACCGGGCTGATGCGTCAGATCGCGGCCCGCACGCTGCGCGTCGTCGAGGTGGAGACCGCGGCGCCCTCGCCGTTCGCCCGCTCGATGCTGTTCGGCTACGTCGCGGCGTTCATGTACGACGGGGACACCCCGCTGGCCGAACGCCGGGCCCAACTGCTCGCGCTGGACAGCTCCCTGCTCACCCAGCTGCTCGGCCAGGCCGACCTGCGGGAGCTGATCGACGCGGCCGTGCTCGCCCAGGTGGAGGCCGAACTGCAGCGCCTGGCACCCGACCGGCGGGCGCGTGACGTCGAGGACGTCGCCGACCTGCTGCGCGTGGTCGGCGACCTCAGCACACCGGAGGCGCTGGCCCGCGGCGCGACCCCGGCCCACCTCGCCGAACTCGCCGACACCCACCGCGCGCTGCGGGTGCGCGTCGCCGGCGAGGAACGCTGGGTGGCCGTCGAGGACGCCGGCCGGCTGCGTGACGCCCTCGGCATCCCGGTGCCGGTCGGGGTGCCCACGGCCTTCACCGAAACGGTCCGCGACCCGCTCGGTGACCTGCTCGCCCGCTACGCGCGCACGCACGGCCCGTTCGACGCCGAGGCGGTCGCCGACCGCTTCGGACTGGGTGTGGCCGTGGTGACCGCCGGCCTGGAGCGGATGCTCGCCACCGGCCGGCTCGTCCGCGGCGAACTGCGCCCGGGTGGCACCGGCGAGCAGTGGTGTGATGACACGGTGTTACGGATACTGCGCCGACGCAGCCTCGCCGCCTCCCGCCGCGACGTCGAGCCCGTCCCGGTGACGGCCCTTGCCCGTTTCCTGCCCGCCTGGCAGGGGCTGTCACGCGGCCGGGACGGCAGCCACGGTGGCAGCCACGGCGTCGACGCGGTGGTGCGGGCCGTCGAGCAGCTGCAGGGCGCGCTGATGCCGGCCAGCGCCTGGGAGCAGCTCGTCCTGCCCGCCCGGGTGGCGGACTACCAGCCGGGGATGCTCGACGAGCTGTGCGTGTCCGGTGAGGTGCTGTGGGCCGGCGCGGGCGGGCTGCCCGGCAACGACGGCTGGCTGACCCTGGTCCTCGCCGACAGCGCTCCCCTGCTGCTGCCACCGCCCGTCCCGGACGCGGCGAGCACCCCCCTGCACGCCGCCGTGCTCGAGGCCCTCGACGCGGGGGCCGCCCTGTTCTTCCGGTCCCTCTCCGACCGGGTCGGCAGCCTCGACGACACCGCGCTCGCAGCCGCGCTGTGGGATCTGGTGTGGGCGGGCCTGGTCACCAACGACAGCCTCACCCCGCTGCGGACCTCGCTGGCCGCCCGCCGCGGCAGCCATCCGACCGCTCGGCGCAGCCCCCGGCTGCGCCCGGTGCGCTACTCCCGTCCGAGCATGCCGTCGCGGACCGGCCCGCCGACGGTGGCCGGCCGCTGGTCACTGCTGCCAGCGCGGGATCCCGACCCGACGCTGCGCGCCCACGCGCAGGCCGAGATGCTGCTCGACCGGTACGGGATCGTCACCCGCGGCACAGTCGCGGCCGAGGGGATCCCGGGCGGTTTCGCCGGGGTGTACCGCCTCCTGTCCGCCTTCGAGGACAACGGACAGTGCAGACGTGGATACTTCGTGGAATCCCTCGGCGCGGCCCAGTTCGCCGTCCCCGGTGCGGTCGACCGGCTGCGGGCGATGCCGGCGACGTCCGGCGCACTCGTGCTCGCCGCGACCGACCCGGCGAACCCCTACGGCGCCGCCCTGCCCTGGCCGGCGGCCCAGCCGGCCAACTCTTCGGGACACCGGCCGGGACGCACACCGGGTGCGCTCGTCGTGCTCGTCGACGGCGAACTGGTGCTCTACGTCGAACGCGGCGGCCGGACGTTGCTGACCTGGACCGACGACCCCGAACGGGTGCAGCCGGCGGTCGACGCCCTCGCGCTCGCCGTGCGGGACGGCTGGCTGGGACAGCTGTCCGTGGAGAGGGCCGACGGCCAGGCCGTGCTCACCAGCGAACTGCGCACCAGCGAACTCGGCCAGGCCCTGGAACGCGCCGGCTTCCATCCCACACCGCGCGGCCTGCGGCTACGGGCCTGAACCATCCCGCATGAGTTCGCGCAGGCCGTCGGCGAAGCCGCGCAGGGCCGCGGTCCCGCGTTCGAGCTCACCGTCGCGCCCCGCCACCGCCCCCGCCGGCGACAGTGCCGACGACAGCGCCGACGGTGTCGAGGCGAGCAGGTCACTGGCCGCGGCCAGCATCTCGTCGAGGGCGTCCGCGGCGGTCGTCATCGAACTCACCAGGCCCGTGATCGTAGTAGTGATCTCCGCTCGACGGCCTGGGTCGACGACCGTACGCGCCGCCGACTCACAGGCCAGCGCCCGGGCGGCCTGGCCGCGCAGACCATCGACCACCTGGGCGGCCGACGCCATCGCCGCGCGGACCGCCTCGGCGGCGGCCCCGGGCGGCAACGACCGCAGCATGGCTGCGAGCGCGACCACCGCCGCCTCGCCGCGATGCAGGGGCTCCGCGGCGGCCGAGCCCCGTATCCGCAGCCGCGAGGGCAGCGGCGCCGTCGGCAGCGGCAGAGCCGCCGGCAGCGCCGGAGCCGCCCGCGCCTGACGCCAGGACAGACCGGCCCGCACGAGCGCGCCGGCGCCCACGACCAGCCAGCCCCACGTCCCGTCGAGCACCGCGACCGCCGGGGTGAGGACCGCGACCCCGGACCACGCCCGCGCGGATGCGGCCGCGCGGCGGCGCTGCCGGGCCTGGGCACGGATCAGCCGCTGCTCGCCGCGCAGCAGGTTCCGGCGTTCGATATCGGCACGCAGCCACTCCGGCAGGCGGCTGCTCGGCCCCGTCCCGCGTGCCGGCAGCATCGTCAGGCGTCCGGCCGATCAGCCTGTCCCTTGTCCAGGGACAGCGTGCCGTCGGATCCGCCCACCGCTGGCCCGGCCGACAGGGCCGTGCGGATCTCGGCGAGACGGTTGGACGCCTTCGCGTCCAACGACGCCCTACGAATCTCCAGCATCCGCGACTCCACCCCCTGCGAGGACAGTTCGTGCCGTCCCAGGGCGATCGCGTAGCGCTGCTCGACCTTGTCCCGAACCTGCCCCAGCGTCGGGGTGTCGCCTGGCGGGGTGAGCCGGGACATGCCGTCGAGCGCCTTGCTCATCTGCTCCTGCATGGCGGCGTGCTCGATCTGGGTCAGCAGCCGGGCCCGCTCGGCGAGCTGCCCCTCCAGCCGCAGCGTGTTGTCCTCCACCGCGCGGCGGGCCTGCTCGGCGGAGAGTGCGGCCTGCTGGTGCAGGGCCTTGAGGTCGTCGAAGGAGCTCTCCGCGGCGACGAGCTGGCTGGCGAACGCCTGCGCGGTCTGCTCGTAGCGGGCTGCCGCGTCCGCCTCGCCCTTCGCGCTGGCCGCGTCCGCGAGCAGGATGGCCTGGCGTGCGGAGGCGGTCAGGCTCTCGACCTCCTCGATCTGGCGCGCCATCCGCATCTCCAGCTGCCGCTGGTTGCCGACGACCGCGGCAGCCTGTTGCACGAGCGCCTGGTGTTGCCGCTGCGCCTCGGTGATCGCCTGGTCGATCTGGACGCGCGGATCCGCCTTCTCGTCCAGCTTCCGGTTCGCCGACGCGGACAGATAGCGGTAGAGCTTGCGGACGACGTTCGCCATACCCCGATCGTCGCACGTCAAGCCGGACATCGGTGCCCCCCGGCCCACTAAAACGGACGTCGGCTAGACGGCACCGCCGTCGACAGTCGGCTCAGGCGGCACRGTCGACCACGGCGGTGGTCGCGCCGCCACGGGACTGCATGGCGGGAGGCTGCATCGCGGGGGGCTGCATGGCGGCCATCGGCGGCATCCCCGCCATCGGGGCGCCCACCCGGGYCGGACCGCCGGCCGCGAGCTCGGCGAGCTCCAGATCGTCGCTCACCTCACGCAGCAGGTCGGCGAGCCGGACGCCGAGCGCGTCGCAGATCGACGCGAGCAGCTCGGAGCTGGCCTCCTTCTGTCCCCGCTCGATCTCGGAAAGGTATCCGAGCGAGACTCTCGCGTTGGAGGACACCTCACGCAGGGTCCGGTGCTGATCCTGGCGGCGGCGGCGCAATGCCTCGCCGAGCATGCGTCGGAGCAGGACCATCGTGCCTCCTCCTTCGTCCTCGGGCTGGGCCTTACCGTATACCTGCTGTCCACCGTGATGGCTGGCCGTTGATACGACTGTAACCATGTAAGCAACACGCGTCCGGCGGTTCATCCCAGTCAACAAGTATGAACAGTCAGGGTACGCCGAAGAGCGTCCAACGCCTGGACGACCGCATAGATACGGTTCGTACGACGGTCACCGGGGAGGCGCAGGGACCTCGTCAGCGTGCCGAAGGCACCAACCATACCGATGTGCAGCGTCCCGACGGGCTTGCCCTCCTGCTCGTCGGRACCGGCCACCCCGGTCACCGCCAGCCCGTTGCTCGCCCCCAGCAGGTCCCGTACGCCCGCGGCCATCGCCGCCGCCGCCTCCGGGGACACCGCGCCGGACGTCGCCAGCACGTCCGGGTCGACCCCGAGCACGTCCCGCTTGGCCTCGGTGGCGTAGGAGACCACCCCGCCGCGCAGCACCGCGCTGGCACCGGCGACGTCGGTGAGCCGGCCGGCGAGCAGCCCACCGGTCATCGACTCGGCGACGGCGAGCGTCTCACCGCGCTCGGCGAGCAGCCGCAGGACGGTCCCCTCCAGCGAATCGTCGTCGACGCCGTAGAGCGCGATCCCGAGCGCGTCGCGGGCCGCCTTCTCCACCGGCTCGATGAGCCGGTGGGCCTCGGCCCGGTCGGTGGCGCGGGCGCTGACCCGCACCCGGGTCTGCCCGCCGCTGGCCAGAAAGGCAATTGTCGGGTTTCCGACCGGGGCGAGCCGCTCGACCTCGCCGGCCAGCGCCTGGGCCACCGCCGACTCCCAGATCCCGGCGGTGCGCAGGACCCGGTGCACCACGACCGCCGGCTCCCCGGCCCGGCGCAGCAGATCCGGCAGGACCGACCCGGTGAACATCGCGTACATCTCGTTGGGGACGCCAGGCAGGGCGTACACCACGCCACCGGCTGTTTCCAGACGGACGCCGGGGGCGGTGCCGACCTCGTTCGGCAGCGGTTCGGCGCCCTCGGGAAGATCCGCCTGCCGGTAGTTCATCTCCGGCGCCCCCCGGCCCGTACCGCCCGGCGCGTCCCGCCGCAGCGCCTGGAACCAGCGGCGTAAGGACGCCTCGAGGAAGGGATCCCGGCGCAGGGCCACGCCGGCCGCCAGGGCGATCCCCTCCCGGGTCAGATCGTCCTGGGTCGGCCCGAGCCCGCCGGTGAGGATGACCGCGTCCGCGCGGCCCAGCGCCGCCCGGATCCCGGCCGCGATCGTTTCGACGTTGTCGCCCACCACCGTCGACATCGTCAGCCGCACGCCCACGTCGGCAAGCTGCCGCCCGAGCCACGCCGCGTTGCCATTGACGATGTCCCCGAACAGCAGCTCGTCACCCACTGCCAGCAGTTCAGCCCGCATCGCTCTCCTCGGAGATCGCGGGAACCGGCCGCGTCGCCTGCCGTCGCAGGGCCACCGCCCGTCCCACATAGTCAAGACCGGTGACCACCGCCACCAGCACCCCGGCGGCGAGAACGACCGCCCGCGCGGAGGCGGCGATCCCTTCCAGCGGGAGCACGTAGAGACCGATCGCGCAGTTGAGCAGCAGGGTCTTCAGCTTGCCCCCGCGGCTGGGTGCCATCACCTCGTAGCGGATCATCCGTAACCGCAGCAGGGTGACCCCGACCTCCCGGACCGCGACGACCACCGTCACCAGCCACGGTAGGTCATCGAGCAGCGACAGGGACAGCAGCGCGGCGCCGGTGAGAGCCTTGTCCGCGATCGGATCGAGGATGATCCCGAAATCCGTGACGATCCCGCGGCTGCGGGCGACATATCCGTCGACCTGGTCGGTGACCGCCGCGAGCRCGTAGACGGCGAACGCCGCCACCCGCCAGTCGGAACCGTCCTGCCCACCGGCGAACATGAACACCACGAACACCGGGACGAGYGCGACCCGCCCGACGGTGAGCGCGTTGGCAAGATTCAGCCGGCTGACGGCGGCCCCGCTCATGCCACAGGGTCGACTGTCACAGGGTCGACGATGTTGAGGAGCTCGGCGACCAGGTCCACCCCTTCGGACGCGACCACCTTCGCACTCACCAGATCGCCCACCCGCACCCGCGCGGCCTCGGCCGCTGGCAGGCGGACCGTGCACGCTCCGTCGACCTCGGGCTGCTGGTGCGCGGCCCGTCCATGTGCCAGCCCACCGTCGACCTCCTCCACCAGGACCTCGACGACCGAGGAGAGTCGCTGCTGCGCGCGGGCGGCGGTCAATTGCTCGACCAGGTCGGTCACGCGCGCCTGGCGCCGGCGTACCGTGGCCGGCGTGACCTTGCCGGGCAGGGTGGCCGCCTCGGTCCCGTCCTCGTCGGAGTATCCGAAGACCCCGACTGCGTCGAGGTCGGCGTCGGTGAGGAAGCGCTCCAGCAGCGCGACGTCCGCCCGGGTCTCGCCCGGGAAGCCGACGATCACGTTCGAGCGGGCGCCGACGTCCGGGGCCAGCGCGCGGGCCCGCGCCAGCAGATCGAGGAAGGCGTCCGCGCCACCGAAACGGCGCATCCGCCGCAGCACCGACGGACTGGCGTGCTGGAACGACAGATCGAGGTAGGGGGCGACTCCCGGAGTCGTCAGCACCGTCTCCAGCAGGGACGGGCGTACCTCGGCGGGCTGCAGGTACACCGCTCTGACCCGGACCACACCGGTGATCGCGGCCAGTTGGGGCAGCAGTTTCTCCAGCGCCCGCAGGTCCCCGAGGTCCTTGCCGTAGGAGGTCGAGTTCTCGCTGACCAGGACGAGTTCCCGCACGCCCTGGCCGGCGAGCCACTCGGCCTCGGCGAGGACGTCCTGCGGTGGCCGGGAGACGTGTGCCCCGCGGAACGTGGGGATCGCGCAGAACGCGCAGCGCCGGTCACAACCACTGGAAATCTTCAACGACGCGACAGGTCCCCCGAGCAGGCGCTGGCGCAGGACCGGCGGGCCGGAGGCGGGCCCGGTCCGCTCCGCCCGTCCCGTCCGCTCCGCCTGGCGGTCGACCGGTGTGATCGGCAGCAGGGTCCGCCGGTCACGCGGAGTGTGCGCCGCGGGTTTCTCGCCACGCAGCACCGCGTCCAGATGGCTGCCGAGCGTCGGGTAGGCGTCGAAACCGAGGACGGCGTCGGCCTCCGGCAGACTGTCGGCGAGCTGCCGGCCGTACCGCTCGGCCAGGCAGCCGACTGCGACCACGGCCTTCGGGCCCCCGGCGTCCGTGGCGGCGTCGCGCAGATCGGCGGCGGCGAGCAGCGTGTCGATCGAGTCCTTCTTGGCGACGTCGACGAAACCGCAGGTGTTGACCACCACGGCGTCGGCGGTGGCCGGATCGTCGACCACGGCCCAGCCATCCCCCCCGAGCCGCGCCGCGAGCTCCTCGGAGTCCACGTCGTTGCGGGCACAGCCCAGTGTGATCAGCGCGACACGGCGAACGGGACGATCGGGCACGACGTCAGGCTACCGGGATGCCGGGTTACCAATGGCACAGTCTCCCGACGCACCCAGACCCACACGTACGGTGAGGACCTGGCCGGGGCTGCCCCCCAGTCCCAGATCCCGCCCGTTGCAGAAGACCGCCACCGATCCGGCATTGCCGATTTTGATCTCCATGGAACGGGCCGCCTTCACCAGACGGCTGTCGCCGGGCTGCAGGAGCTGCTGCAACAGGACCCGCTGTGCCTCGTCCCGCATCTCCAGCCAGCTCGGCTCGTCCCGTACCGCCACCTCGACGTTCACCCCGCTCGGCGCGGGCGTCGCGGACCGCACGGGTGCGGCGGACGCGCCGGCTCCCGGCGTCGCCGGCGGGACCGTGGCGGCCGCCCGGACATCGGTTGGGCCGCGCAGCGCACCGCCGGAGTCGTCCGGGACAAAGACGGCGAGAGCGGCCAGGACACAGACCGCTACCAGCGCGACGATCACCGCGGGTGCCCAGGGGAACCCCCGACGGGCTACCGCCCCGTGCGGGATCAACGGATCGACCGGCCGCGACGGGAGCGGCTGCGGCCCGGTCGACCGGCCGTGCCGCCGGTCGAACTCGGAGATCAGCGGCGCGGGATCGATCCCCAGGGTGCGGGCGATGCTGCGGATGTGGCCACGCGCATACACCGAACCACCACAGCTGGTGAAATCGTCAACCTCTATCTGCTCGATCAGCGCGGCGCGCACACGGGTCCGCTCGCTGATGTCCAAGATCGACAGGCCCTGTCTGACCCGGGCGGTCGCGAGCGCCGCACCCACTCCCTCAGGAGGCGGGCTGCCTGCGGACACCGTCGGGTCAGTGGACTGCATAGCCACCCTCCGCCCGGTCGGATCGGCAGTACTGGCGAGTCTACGGTGGTTGGCCAGTCGCCGAAAGCACACTCCGATGATCGCCGTGGACGTCACTAGTCATTGCGTAGAGTTACCAGGAGTCCTTCAAGTTCGTCCGGCATGACCAGCACGTCCCGGGCCTTCGACCCCTCGCTGGGACCAACGATGCCACGRCTTTCCATCAGGTCCATCAGACGGCCAGCCTTGGCGAACCCGACTCGCAACTTGCGCTGAAGCATCGAGGTCGACCCGAACTGGGTCGACACCACCAACTCAACCGCCTGCACGAACAACTGCAGATCATCCCCGATGTCCTCGTCGATCTCCTTCCTGGACTCGGCGGCACCCTCGAACACATCCGCCCGAAACGCCGGCGCCGCCTGCTCCCGGGTATGAGCGACGATCGCGGCGATCTCCTCCTCGGAAACGAACGCCCCCTGGATCCGCGCCGGCTTCCCCGCCCCCATCGGCAGGAACAACGCATCCCCGAGACCGACGAGCTTCTCCGCCCCCGCCTGATCCAGGATCACCCGGCTGTCCGCCAACGACGACGTCGCGAACGCCAACCGCGACGGCACATTCGCCTTGATCAACCCGGTCACCACGTCCACCGACGGCCGCTGCGTCGCCAACACCAGATGAATCCCCACCGCCCGCGCCATCGCCGTGATCCGCGAGATCGAGTCCTCGACATCCCGCGGCGCCACCATCATCAGGTCCGCCAACTCGTCCACGATCGTCAGAATGTACGGATACGGCGCGTACACCCGCTCCGACCCCGCCGGCGCCACGATCTGCCCCGCCCGCACCTTGCGATTGAAGTCATCGACGTGCCGCACCCCGCACGCGGCCAGATCCTCGTAACGGTTCTCCATCTCCTTGACCACCCACTCCAACGCGTCCGCGGCCTTCTTCGGACTCGTGATGATCGGCGTGATCAGATGCGGAATCCCCTGATAGCTCGTCAACTCCACCCGCTTGGGATCCACCAGCACCAGCCGCACCTGATCCGGCGTGGCCCGCGCCAACACACTCGTGATCAGCGTGTTGATACAGGTCGACTTCCCCGCCCCGGTCGCCCCGGCGATCAGGATGTGCGGCATCTTCGCGAGGTTCGCGACCACATAGCCGCCCTCGATGTCCTTACCCAGACCGACCAGCAGCGGATGCGGGTTCCCGGTCGCCTCCTCACTGCGCAACACGTCCCCGAGCGAAACCAGCTCCCGGTCGGTGTTCGGGATCTCGATCCCGACCGCGCTCTTCCCCGGGATCGGACTGATGATCCGCACATCCGGGCTCTTCACCGCRTACGCGATGTTCTTGGTGAGCTGGATGATCCGCTCGACCTTCACCGCCGCACCCAACTCGATCTCGTACCGGGTCACCGTCGGCCCCCGAGTGAAACCCGTCACCCTGGCATCCACCCGGAACTGCGCGAAGACGTCCGTCAACGAACCGATCACCGCATCCGTCGCAGCCGACCGCACCTTCGGCGGCGTACCCTGCTGCAACAAGGTCGGCGACGGCAGAACATAGCCACTTTCCGCCATACCGCTCAGGCCGGGAGCGACGAAGTGCTCCACCTCGGACGGATCGGGCAGACGCATCTGTACCGGCTCGGACGGCGGCTCGGGCCCTGGTCCGCGTCCCCGCGTCTTCGGGACCCGCCGTCCGCCGGCCCGGGGCGCCGGCGCCGGTTCGTCCGCCACCGGCGGCCCGGCATCCCCTGTCGCGTCGATGTCGAACACATCCGGATCCGGCAGCGGATGGGAGGCAGGGATGCCGAGCAGGTCCTCCACCAGTGACCCGCGGAACCGATCCTGCGCCGGGCTGCCGGTGGCCGGCTCGTTTCGGCGACCCCGGTCCCGGTCCCGGTCCCGACCCCGGTCCCGGTCCCGGCGACCTCCACGGTCCTCCCCGCGCTGGTAACCGGCCATGACCCTGTCCCGCAGCTCGCGCAGTCGGTCGGGGATCGTGTGAATCGGGGTCTTGGTGATCACGAGTATGCCGAACACGCTCACCAGGACCAGCAGAGGCACCGCCAGGTACGCGGTGACAGCGCTGGACAGCGGCGAACTGACCAGGAACCCGGCCAGCCCCCCCGCCCGCTCGATCGCGGCGGTACCGGCGCCGAAATCAGGCACCCCGTGCGCGACGTGCACCAGCCCCAGCGCACCCRCCGCGAAAGCGGTCCAGCCGATCAGCACCCGGCCACGGCTGTCCGGATCGCTCGGGCTGCGGATCAGCCGCCAGGTCGCGCCGAGGCCGAACAGCGGAAGCGCCACCGCGCCCGCGCCGACCAGGAAGTGCAACAGGCCTGCGACAACACGGCCCACCGGCCCACCGGCATGAAACCAGACCGCAGCCAGGGTGAGCGCGGTCGCGCCAAGCGTGGCAAGCCCCGCGCCGTCCCGCCGGTGCGCCTCGTCGATACGCAGGTCACGGGCGCCCCGACCGATCCGGCGGCCCATCCCGCCCAACAGCGCGGCCGCGGCCTGCCAGGCCCGGACCACCAGCCGGATCGCGGCTTGGGCGGCGACCACGGTGAAGGGAGGGCGTGATCTGCCCGTACCGGCCTTCGCGGGGCTGGCCTTCGGCCGGGGCCTGCTCGCTGTCTGCTTTCCGCTCGACGCCTTGCCCGCGGCCGGTGGACGTCGCRCAGGCGCCGAGCGGGAGGGAGACCTCCCGCTCTGGGCACGCGTCCGCGTACCACTCGCCCGTGTGGCCACTCCAGGACGGTACCGGTCTTCGGCCACGACATCCGGCAACCCCGACCTTCCGGGCGCGTCGCCTCAGACCTCGACAACCACCGGCACGATCATCGGACGGCGCCGGTAGGTGTCACTCACCCAGCGTCCGACCGTGCGGCGCACCAGCTGCTGCAACGCGGCGACGTCCACCATGCCAGAACGCATCGACTCGRCCAACACCTCGGACACCAGGCCGCGTACCTGCTCGAATGCCYCGCGGGCGTCGGAGAACCCCCGGGCCGACAGCTCGGGGCCGCCCACGACCTTCCCCGACGCGGCGTCGACCACAACCGTGATCGTGATGAAGCCCTCATCGCCCAGGATGCGACGATCCTTCAGGCTCGACTCGCCGACATCGCCGACGGCGAGCCCGTCGACGTAGACGTAGCCGCACGGGACGACGCCGGTGATGTTCGCCTGCCCGTCGACCAGGTCGACGACCATGCCGTCGTCGGCGAGCACGATCCTGTCCGCGGGCACACCGGTCGCCTCGGCGAGCGCGCCATGCGCACGCAGATGACGCCACTCGCCGTGTACCGGCATGACGTTGGACGGGCGGGTGGCGTTGAGGACGTACAGGAGCTCGCCGGCCGGCGCGTGCCCGGAGGTGTGCACCTTGGCCACGCCCTTGTGAACGACCTTCGCCCCCCAGCGGGTCAGCCCATTGATCACCCGATGGACCGCGTTCTCGTTGCCCGGGATCAGACTGGAGGCGAGCACGACCGTGTCGCCGGCCTCGATCCGGATCGCGTGGTCACGGTTGGCCATCCGGGACAGGGCCGACAACGGCTCGCCCTGGGAACCGGTCGAGACCAGGCAGACGTTGCGATCGGGCAGCGAAGCGATGTCACGCATGTCGACCATGAGGCCCGGCGCGACCCGCAGCAGCCCCAGGTCACGGGCCACCCCCATGTTGCGCACCATCGAGCGTCCCACGAAGCACACCGAGCGACCATGAGCCTCCGCCGCGTCAAGAACCTGCTGCACACGGTGCACATGACTGGCGAAACACGCGACGATGATTCTCTTGTTCGCTCCCCGGAACACACCGTCGAGGACGGGAGCGATCTCCCGCTCCGAGGTCACGAAGCCTGGCACCTCGGCGTTGGTGGAGTCGGACAGCAGAAGATCGACACCCTCTCGGCCGAGCCGGGCGAAACCGCCCAGATCGGTCAGCCTGCCGTCGAGGGGAAGCTGGTCCATCTTGAAGTCGCCGGTGTGCAGCACCAGACCGGCCGGCGTGCGGATCGCGACAGCCAGGRCGTCCGGGATGGAATGGTTGACCGCGAAGAACTCACAGCCGAACGGGCCGAAACTGTGGACCTGCCCCTCCCGCACCTCGACGGTGACCGGGGTGATGYGGTGCTCGGCGAGCTTGGCCACGGTCAGCGCGAGCGTCAGCCGGGAGCCGACCAGCGGGATGTCGGCACGTTCGCGCAGCAGGTAGGGGATGGCGCCGATGTGGTCCTCGTGTGCGTGGGTGAGCACGACCGCCTCGATGGCGTCCAACCTGTCCCGGATGGCGGTGAAGTCGGGGAGAATGAGGTCGACGCCGGGCTGGTCACTCTCGGGGAAGAGCACTCCGCAGTCGACGACGAGCAGCCGGCCGTCGAACTCGAACACGGTCATGTTGCGCCCGATCTCGCCGAGACCCCCGAGCGCGACGATGCGCAGCCCGTCCGGCGGAAGCGGTGGCGGTGTTCCCAGCCCGGGGTGGGGATGGCTCACGCGGAACCCACCGTCGCCGTGGCCACGTCCGCGGACAGGTCGATTCCGGCCGCGGCCAGGTCGGCCCTGAGTCGCTCGCGTTCCTGCTCGGTGGCATCCACCAGCGGCGGCCGGACTCCCCCAGCGGGCAGCCCAGCTATGTGAAGAGCAGCTTTTGTCATGATCACACCTTGGTTCCTGAACATGCCTTCGTACGCCGGAAGCAGACTCAGGTGTAGTGAACGGGCACGAACGGCGTCACCTGCGTCGAAAGCATCGATCATCGAACGGATCCGGGCGGTGGCGACATGCCCGACGACGCTTACGACCCCCACGGCCCCCACCGCCAGGAGCGGGAGGTTGAGAATGTCCGTACCGGAGTAGTACGCAAGTTCTGTTCGAGCAAGGACCCACGACGACGCGCCAAGATCGTCCTTGGCGTCCTTGACAGCCACGATCCGTGGATGGTCAGCCAGATGTACCAGCGTATCCGTTGCCACCGGCACACCGGTACGGCCAGGTATATCATAGATCATGACAGGTAGGCCAGTAGCGTCCGCGACCGTACGGAAGTGCGCCGCAAGCCCGGCCTGTGGAGGCTTGCTGTAATAAGGRCTGACCACCAGCAGCCCATGCGCGCCGGCCTTCTGCGCCGCCACGGCCAGTTCCACCGTGTGCCGAGTGTCGTTGGTGCCCACACCGGCAATCACCTTCGCCCGGGTGCCGACGGACTCCACCACCGTCCTGAGCAGCTCTTCTTTTTCCGCGTCCGAGGTGGTCGGCGATTCCCCTGTCGTCCCGTTGACAACCAGACCGTCGTTGCCGACGTCTACCAGATACTCCGCGAGTGCCGCGGCACCTTTAAGATCAAGTTCACCGTCCGCGGTGAACGGAGTGATCATTGCTGTAATCATGCGACCGAAGGGCGCTCGGGACAACACTGACATGCCGGTCACCTTAGTTCTCATGGTGCCTTGTCGGGCAACGCCCGGCACGGCACGTGACGGCACCTCGGACGCACATGAGTCCGCCACACATGAGACGGCCGGAATGCCGACGACGGCCAGGAAGCTTCGACGATAGCCGCTACCCAGCGCGACCGGCATCCTGGCGACGGCGCTCCGACAGCGCGCCCGACCCCGGGGCGCCGGATGCTCGCGGCATGTTCCGGCCAAGCTGGACGAGGCATCGCGGACCACCGGGACGCCAGGAGCGGACGGCCACCCCTCGACCCTGGTTCTTCGGCATGGTGACCATCCTGTTCCTCGCTGGCCCGTTTCCTCATCGGCCCGTTCCCGGGCCGGCCGGTCCGCGCCTGCGAGCGATCAGTCTACTCCGCCAACAGAGCCAGCAGCCGACAGACGCAGCAACGTCCAGTAACGCCCGCCAGCCGCGACAGCACGCGCCAGCCGAACACAGCCGGACCTCCACCGCGTCCGCAGCCTGGCTGTCACCGGCTTCCGCCCGCCCTACCTCTCATCCGACTGYCACAACCACCTGTCGCAGCCGTGGCCGTCACTGTCGTCTCGACYGTGTTCCGCGGAACGCACCCCTCCTTCCTGAATGATCATTCCCCTGCCGAAGGCCCCACGGCACCCCGGGACGCGAACCCGACCTTCGACCCCGCGCCTGGACGTGACCGCCTCGCGCCTCGGGCTTCGGCCCCGCCGGCCCCACCTCACAATCCTGCACAGAACAGACGATTCCTTGCAGGCCAGACAATATGGGTCTAGCATCGAACCTATGTTCGATATCGATGTGGAGCATGCCCCCCTCCACCAGCTCGAAGCGGAAATCTGCTCCTGGGCCGGACGGATCTCAGCCGCGAGGTGCGCCTGGCTGTTGGCGCTGGCCGCGTTCGACCGCCGCGAGGGCTGGGCAGGGGTGGGGATCCGCTCCTGCGCACACTGGCTGTCGTGGAAGTGCGGGACCAGCCTGCGCACCGGCTATGAACACCTCCGCGTCGGGCACGCTCTCGAACAGCTCCCCGCACTGCGCGACGCCTTCGCGAGCGGTCGGTTGTCCTACGCCAAGGTCCGCGCCATCAGTCGGGTCACCGACGTCGGCAGCGAGGCCGAATGGGTCCGTCAGGCCGAACATGCCACGGCCAGTCAGCTTGACCGGCTCGTCGCCGCATACGGTCGTCTGCATGGCCGTGACGGGCTGGGTCAGGTGATCGACCGACACGCCCGCCGGTCCTGCTCGTGGCGGTGGGACGACGACGGCAGCCTGATCATCCATGCCCGGCTGACCCCCGAGGACGGCGCCCTGTTCGTCAATGCCCTCGACGCGGCCCACACCGGCCACGCGCCTGGCATGCCTCGGGACCGGGCCACGAACGCCGACGCTCTCACCGCGGTCGCCGGCGGTTTCCTCACCAGCAGGGCACCCACGCTGGCCGACCCCGCCCGCTACACCGTGAACGTCCATATCGACGCGAATCTGCTCACCGACGGCGACCGTGAGCACCAGTCCCGCAGYGACGTCGAACCGGGTGTCGCGGTACATCCGGAAACTGTTCGTCGGCTCGCCTACGACGCAGGTGTCGCCATCCCGAACGCCGGGCGCCGCCGCCGCACCGTTCCCCAGACCCTCCGGCGCCTGCTGGAGGCCCGTGACCGAGGCACCTGCCGGTACCCCGGCTGTGACCACACCCATTGGCTGCACGCTCATCACGCCGTCCACTGGGCCGACGGCGGCAGAACGGATCTCGACAACCTCGTTCTGCTCTGCTCGTTCCATCACCATGCCGTCCACGAGGCGGGACTCACCCTCGCCATCAGCCCGGACCACGGTGTCACCGTACGGCGCCCCGACGGCACCGTGATCCCCCATCAGCATCCCCTCAACGCAGGCACCGAGCCTCTGCGCCATCTGCGGAACGCGGCCGCATCCGTCGCCCCCGGTGCCATCAGCGGGCGGTGGGCCGGGGAATCACTGCGCCTCCAGGAGTCGGTCACCGCGCTCCTCAACGCGGGAGCTGCCCGGCAAGGCACACGCGGACACTCCGGGCGATCTCCAGGTCCTCGCGGGCCTCGACAACGAGCGTCCGGGCCGGCGAGCCGGCAGCGGTGATGTCATGATCGCCGTCTGCATGAGCGACGTTACGCTCCGGGTCGATGCCCACACCGAGAAAACCCAGCCTGTCCGTGGCGCCGGCTCGTACTGTCGCGGAGCGCTCTCCCACCCCACCGGTGAAGACCAGCGTGTCCAGCCCGCCGAGAGCCGCCGCCATCGCGGCGATCTGCGCGCGCAGTCGGTGGAGGTACACCGCCAGCGCCAGGGAGGATGCGGCCTCACCGGTGACGGCGCGGTTGACGACCGTACGCATGTCCGGGGTGCCGGCCAGGGCGGCCAGGCCCGAGCGGTGGAACAACGCCTCGGTGAGCTCGTCGGCGGACAGGCCGGCCGACGTCTGCAGCCACAGCAGCAGGCCCGGGTCGATCGTGCCGGAACGGGTCGCCATGACCAGCCCCTCCAGTGGGGTGAACCCCATGGTGGTGTCGATGCTGACGCCGTCGCGGACGGCTGCCAGCGACGCGCCCGAGCCCAGATGGCAGGTCACCACCCGCCGCCCGCTGGTCAGCGCAGCCGCCCGGCGGGACGCATACGCGTGGGACAGCCCGTGGAAGCCGTAGCGGCGCACGCCGAGACGGTCCCGCCAGTCGGCCGGAACCGCGTAGGTGGCCGCGGCCGGTGGTATCCGGGCATGGAAGGAGGTGTCGAAGCAGGCGACCTGGGTGATGCCGGGTGCCGCGGTCCGTACCTCGGCCAGCGCGGCCAGCGCCGCCGGCTGGTGCAGGGGAGCCAGTACGGCGAGCGAGCGTAGCTCCTTGACCACCCGGTCGGTGACGACCACCGGGTCGGTGAACGCTGTTCCACCGTGCACGATCCGGTGCCCGACCGCGCCGAGCTCGCCGAGCCGAGCCAGGTCTGTGATCGCGGCGGTGACCTCGTCCGGGTTCGGTCGGCCTTCCCGCGCGCGAAGGTCGACCGCGGCCAGCAGAGCGTCCCCCGGCCCGAGGAGACGCAGTTTCAGGCTGGACGAACCGGCGTTGACCACGAGGATGTTCACGCTGCTGGGCCGTCTAGTAGGGCCAGGTCCAGTTGGAGATCTCGGGCATGTCCGTGCCGAAGTCGCGGGTGTACGTGCGGGCCGCGATCCGGGCGTCCACCATGTCCTGCCGGACGTGCGCGGCGCGCGCACCCAGCGACGGCACCCGGTCGATCACGTCGATCACCAGGTGGAACCGGTCGAGGTTGTTCATCATCACCATGTCGAACGGCGTGGTGGTCGTGCCCTCCTCGATGTAGCCGCGGACATGGATGTTCGTGTGGTTGGTCCGCCGGTAGGTCAGCCGGTGGATCAGCCACGGGTAGCCGTGATAAGCGAAGATCACCGGTCGGTCGGCGGTGAACAACGCGTCGAAACGGGCGTTGGAGATCCCGTGTGGRTGCTCGCTGTCAGGCTGGAGGCACATCAGATCGACGATGTTGACGACGCGCACCTTCAGGTCGGGGAAGTGGCGCCGCAGGATGTCGACCGCGGCCAGGGTCTCCAGGGTCGGGATGTCGCCGGCGCAGGCCATGACCACGTCGGGCATGCCGTCGCCGGCTGCGTGCTCGGAGCGGCTGGCGGGTCCGTGGTCGTTGCTGGCCCAGTCCCAGATGCCGATGCCCCGGGTGCAGTGGGCGATCRCCGCGTCCATCGGCAGGTAGTTCAGCGCCGGCTGCTTGCCCGCCACGATGACGTTGATGTAGTGCCGGCCGCGCAGGCAGTGGTCGGYGACGGACAGCAACGTGTTCGCGTCCGGCGGGAGGTACACCCGGATTATCTCCGCCTTCTTGTTGACCACATGGTCGATGAAGCCCGGGTCCTGGTGGGAGAAGCCGTTGTGGTCCTGCCGCCAGACATGGCTGGTGAGCAGGTAGTTCAGCGACGCGATCGGACGCCGCCACGGGATGTGGCGGGTCGTCTTCAACCACTTCGCGTGCTGGTTCACCATCGAGTCGACGATGTGGATGAACGCCTCGTAGCAGGAGAAGAACCCGTGCCGGCCGGTGAGGAGATACCCCTCCAGCCAGCCCTGGCACAGATGCTCCGAGAGCACCTCCATGACCCGGCCGTTCGGCGCGAGGTCGTCGTCGCCGTCGACGATCTGCGCGTTCCAGGCCCGGGACGTCGTCTGGAACAGCGCGCCGAGACGGTTGGAGGCGGTCTCGTCCGGGCCCATGACCCGGAACGTCGTCGGGTTCRCCGTCATCACGTCCCGCAGGAAGCCGCCGAGGACCCTTGTCGCCTCACTGAACGTCGTGGCCGGGTTGGCGACCTCCACGGCGTAGTCGCGGAAGTCGGGCAGGGCGAGGTCACGCAGCAGCTCGCCGCCGTTGGYATGCGGGTTCGCGCTCATCCGCCGGTTGCCCGACGGCGCGAGGCCGGTGAGCTCGGCGACCAGGCGGCCGTCGGCGTCGAAGAGCTCCTCGGGCCGGTAGCTGTGCAGCCACCGCTCCAGCTCCGCCAGGTGCTCGGGGTTGTCGTGGATCTGCGCGACCGGCACCTGATGGGATCGCCACGTGCCCTCGACCTGTGCGCCGTCGACGACGCTCGGGCCGGTCCAGCCCTTCGGGGTACGAAGGACGATCATGGGCCACGGCGGGCGGGACGGGTCGCCGTGCGCCCGCGCCTGCCGCTGAATCCGGGCGATCTCGGCGACGACGGTGTCCAGGACGGCGGCGAGGCGCTGATGGACCTGCTCGGGATCATCCCCGGTGACGTGGAACGGCTGGTAGCCGTAGCCGCGCATCAGCTGGTCGAGCTCGGCCTGCGGGATGCGCGCGAGCACGGTCGGCTGAGCGATCTTGTAGCCGTTCAGGTGGAGGATCGGCAGCACCGCGCCGTCACGGACCGGGTCGAGGAACTTGTTCGAGTGCCAGCTCGCCGCCAGCGGGCCGGTCTCGGCCTCCCCGTCCCCGACGACCGCGCAGACCAGCAGGTCAGGGTTGTCGAACGCGGCGCCGAAGGCATGGGTGAGGGCGTAGCCGAGTTCCCCGCCCTCGTGGATCGAGCCGGGGATCTCCGGCGCCACGTGGCTGGGGATACCGCCGGGGAAGGAGAACTGGCGGAACAGCCTGCGCAGCCCGGCGGCGTCCCGGGTGATGGAGGGATAGACCTCGGAGTACGTGCCCTCCAGGTAGGCGTTCGCGACGATGCCGGGGCCACCGTGACCCGGRCCGATGACGTAGATCGCGTTCAGGTCGTTCGCCCTGATCACGCGGTTCATGTGCGCGTAGATCAGGTTGAGTCCCGGCGTGGTGCCCCAGTGGCCGAGCAGACGGGGCTTGACGTGCTCGGCCCGCAGAGGCTCCCGCAGCAGGGGGTTGTCGAGCAGGTAGATCTGACCGACCGACAGGTAGTTCGCCGCGCGCCAGTAGGCGTGGATGCGCCGCAGCTCGTCCGGTGACAGCGGCCCCGGTGACAGCGGCCCTGTGGCAGTGGTGAGAAGGCTGCTGGTCATGCATCCACCTCAGTCGGCGAGYGGGCTCGACGCAACCTCGGTTCCGTCGTCCAGAGCGGTCACCTGGAAGTCGCCGAAGACATTCGGCGCGAGTCGCTGGAGCTCACGCAGCACCGCCACCGCCAGGGCGCGGATCTCGACGTCGGCCGCCTCGCTCGCCCGCATCGCGATGAAGTGACGCCAGGCCCGGTAGTTCCCGGTCACCACGATCCGGGTCTCGGTGGCGTTGGGCAGCACCGACCGGGCGGCCTGCCGGGCGAGCTTGCGCCGGGATGTCGGTGTCGCCACGTCGGCGAACCGCTTCTCCAGCCCCTCGAGGAGCTTGCCGTAGGCCTCCAGCGAGGCGGCGGCGGCCTCGGTGAACAGTTCGTGCAACCGTGGGTCCTCAGCGATGACGTCCGGCTCGATCACGGCGGCGTCCCGCTCCGGTACGTAACGCTGGGAAAGCTGACTGTAGGAGAAGTGCCGGTGGCGCACCAGCTCGTGGGTCAGGCTCCGGGAGACCCCGGTGATGTACACGCTCACCGTCGCGTRCTCGAGCACGGACAGATGCCCGACGTCGAGGATGTGGCGCAGGTAGCCGGCATTCGTGGCCGTGGCGGGGTTCGGTTTCGACCAGCTCTGGTAACAGGCCCGGCCGGCGAACTCCGCCAGTGCCTGGCCACCGTCGGCATCGGTGCTCCAGTCGACGTCGTCCGGTGGGACGAACTGCGTCTGAGCAATGATCTGGACACGCATGCCCATACCGTAACCTGCGGCCATCTGGCCCGGACCGGACCTATGGCAACCTATGGCACCGACCCGCCGTCTCGGTAACAGTAACGCACCGCGATGATTCTGGACGGCGCCGGACCGTGATAGACCAGGATCGACGGTCATCCCCCAGTCGATCGTCCCTGGCGGTCGGGGGTTTCCCGCCCCCCGTCAACCCCCGGCCGCCCACAGGCGGGCCGACGGCGGGCAGACGCTGGCGACCAGCAGCCGCCCGCCGTCGCGCACGCAGCCGAACACCGCCAGGTGCAGCGGCCGTTCGGCCGGTACCGGGACGCCGCCATCCACGTCGTACCTGGCGTTGGTGACCTTACGGCGATGCGCCGCCGGGTCGTCCGCCGTGTGGGCCGGCGCGTCGGCGCGCCAGACGACCATCATCTCGGTGCAGCCCGGCGGCCAGGTCCAGCGCAGCAGGTCACCGGCGAGGTGCAGGCCGGCCGCGGGCGCGAGGCGGTCCGCGGCGGTCAGGACGACGGACACGGGATCGGAAGCGGGCTGGGCCGCGTCTGAGCGGGCGGGGGCTGACCACAGCCCGGACCGGCCGGCGAGCACCTCGTAGGCCGGGATCGGCGCGTCCGGGCCGACCCCGCCGTCCTCGATGCTGGTGACCTGGGTGACACCGACCGCGCGGGAGGCGCCGTCCGGCCCGATCCGCAGCACGCGGTACCTGATCGTGCCCGCCGACGGCGACGGCTGCCAGGTGACCACCACGGCGCGGCCGGCACGCCGGGCCCGTACCCGCGTCGGTGGCGCCACCCCGGTGACGGCAAGGGCGTCGCGGGCGGCCTGATGGTCGGCGACGATCTCCAGCGCCTCCAGCAGCAGGCTCTCCCGCTGCGCGCCGTGGCTGCGGCCGGCGGCGGCGACCATCTCGTCGGCGCGCACGAGCTGCTCACGGACAGTCGCGATCTCCTCGGCGACGCTGCGCCCGTCCCGGCCGGGCACGTCAGCGGCGTCGCGGGCGAGTTCGTCGAGCAGCCGGGCGGCGGTCCGCAGGTTACGGCCGGACACCGCCGCCTCGACCTGCCGCCACCGCGACCCGGCCTCGCGGATCACCTGCTCGACCTCGTCGGCGACGGCCCGGATCGCGGGCAGCAGCTCCCCGGCCCGTTCCCGGGCCTCGGCGACCTGCTCGTGGGCCTCGACCGGACGGCCCGCCCGCAGCGCGGCCCGGGCCCTGGCCAGCGGCTCCAGCCACTGCGTGGCCCGGGACGGCGCGGTTCGGGACTGCTGGGGCCGCTGGGCTGGCCGGAGCGGCTGGCTTGGCCGGGCCAACCGGGTCGGCCGGGCCCGGGCGGGGACGTCCGGCACGTCGACGCCGTGTTCGCGGGCGAGCTCGGCGAGCACGGCCTCGGCCCGACCCCGGTCGAGGCCGTGCTCCTCGGCCTCGGCGAGGAAGGCCGTGTAGTGCCGCGGGGTGAGGGCGTCCTCGACCAGCACCGCCGCGGCCACCGCCGGCCGCAGCCGGGCGGTCACGTCGGCTGCCAGGGCGTCCAGGTACAGCGCCGGGTCGGCGTCGACGAGCAGGGCGGTGACCGCGGCCAGCAGGTCGTCCACGAGTGCGCGGCGGCGGTCCGGACGGCGTTCGCGGTTGCGGGCGGCGAACTCGTCCCGGGCCTGGCGGATCTCGTCCCGTTCGGCGTCGGGCGGCAGGCCGAGCAGGGTGAGCAGGCTCGTCGGCGGGGTCTCCCCGGACAGCCGGCCGAGCTCGTCGAGGTCGGCGCGTACCTGCCGGAGCAGGTCGGGGTCGACGGCGGGACGGTCGGGACGCGCCGGCGTCCCGGCGGGCAACACCTTGTACCGGCGCACCCGCAGGGCGAAGGCGTCGGCGTCGATGCCGCGCTCGGCGGCGAGCTGCCGCAGGCCGGCGAGCTTGTCCTCGGGCAGGCCGCCGAAGCGCTGCACCAGCCGGGCCACGGCGGCGTCGAGGTCGGCGAAGCGCTGCCCGTCCCGGTCGTCGCGTTCGCGGCGGACCCGCTCGGCGAGCAGGCCGCGGCGCCGCGCGTCGAGCAGTTCCTGGCCGACCTGGCCGTGCGCGGCCAGCAGGGCGAGCACCAGGCCCCGGTACTTGGGATGGTCCCGGGACTTCTGCCAGAAGGCCCACACCTGGTCGACGCGGGCGGCGACGTCGGCGTCGGTGAGCCGGTCGACCTCCGCCAGCGGGATGTCGTACAGCTCGAAGGGGTCGGACTGCCCGACCCCACCACGGGCCTGGACGGCGGCGAGGACCCGCTTGCGGTAGTCGTTAGGCTGGAATTCCTCCACGCCCGCTCCTTCAGCCCTCCCGACGGCGCAACCGGGCCACCGCGTCCCGTTCCCGGGCGACGTCGGCCTGGCTGAGCGCCGCACTGGTCTCCACCCGCACGGTCAGGGGACGATCGGCCAGCCCCTCGTGCAGCGCGGTCACCTCCAGGATGCCGTCGAAGCCCATCCGGAAGGTGATCTCGATGGGCGTCCCGGCCGGGAAGCCCGGGGGGATCCCGGTGATGTCCGCCTGTGCGATGATCTTAACGTCGTCGACCCGGGTCGACTCGACACCACCGCCCTGTTCCACCACGTGAACCGTGACAACATCCTGATCGTCACGAACGGTGCCGAAACTACGCCTGACCGCTATCGGCAGCCGGTCGTTGCGGTGGACGAGGAACACCGCGGAGCGTTCGCCGAAACGGTCGAGCGCGAGCACGCCGAACCCGCGGGAGACCACGTTGACCACCTGCACCTCGACGGTGCGGCGGACCCTCTCGGCGGTCAGCCCGAACGCCTCCGCCAGGCGCCGGCAGGCAGCGGCGAGATCCTCGGGCGCGGCGGTGTCGGGCTGGGCGCCGTCGAGGATCTGCCCCCGGGACACCAGGTCGGCCAGCACCAGCCGCTCGATGGCCTTCTTCTCCCCGTAGAGGGCCGCGCCCTTGGCGACCGCGAGGTCGGGGTCGCGCAGCTCCACCGGTACGCCGAGTTCGGCGGCCAGCCGGCGGGCCACCGCCGGCATCCTGGACGATCCGCCGACGAGCAGCGCCCGGTCCAGCCGGGTGACCCCGCGGGCCCGGGCCGCGGCCAGGACGGAGCGGGCCAGCGTCACGGTCCGCTCCAGCAGGCCGGCGGTCAGCCGCTCCAGGTCGTCCCGGGAGAACGGCACCGTCAGCGCGTGCCCGTCGTGTTCCACCCGGACCGTTGTCCGCGTCCGGTCGCTGAGCTCGCGCTTGGCCTGTTCGGCCGCCAGCAGCAGCGCCTGGGCGGCCTCGGAGTCGTCGAGCGGGTCCTCGGCGTCGGGATGGGCGTCGAGGAACTGCCGGGACAGGTGCAGCGCGATCTTCTCGTCCCAGTCGGCCCCGCCGAGCTGGTGATCGCCGTCGACCGCGACCACCGAGACCCGGCGGTCTGCGAGCTCGACGACGGTCACGTCGAAGGTGCCACCGCCGAGATCGTAGACGAGCGCGACCTCCTCGCGCTCCTCCCGCCCGCCGAGGCCCGCGTCGGAGGGGTCGGCGTTGAACCGGGCGAAGCCGTAGGACAGCGCGGCGGCGGTCGGCTCGTTGATGACGTCCACGACCGTCAGGCCGGCGTACTGCCCGGCGAGCACCGTCGCGCGGCGCTCCTCGTCACCGAAGTAGGCCGGGACGGTGATGACGACGTCGCGGACCGACTCGCCGGCGGCGAAGGCCACGTCACTGACCAGCGCCCGCAGGATGAGGCTGCTGACCGCCGGCGCCGACCAGGCCCGGCCGGAGCTGACGAAACGCCAGTCACCGTCGCCCATCCGGCGTTTGACCAGTGCGCACACGTCGTCGGCACGGGCGCGGGCGAGGCGGCGGGCGGGCTCACCGGTGACGTAGTCGTCCGGCCCGACGAACAGCACGACGCTCGGCAGCGTGGTGGCGCCGTCGGAGAGCGGAACCACCTCCGGCTCCCCCGACCGGTCCACCCGGGCAACACAGCTGTACGTGGTTCCGAGATCGATTCCGTAGACGACGCCCGCGCTCATGTCCGAAACGTATCGAGATCACGCGGCGGAATCGGCACGTTCGAGAGCTATTGCGTAGCGCATCGCACGGCGTCCCCGACGGGTGTCCCCAGCGTCACCGTAAGCCGCCGCGAGCCGGTACCAGGCCCGCCAGTCCCGCGGGGCAGCTTCGGTCTCGGCCCGCCGGGTCTCGAAGAGCACGTCGGCGGCGGCACGGTCGATCCGGCCGGAGGGGCGTCGCGGCAGCCGCGTCGCGGCATCGGCGGAACTGACCGATTCCGCTGACAGCAGGCGGCCCAGGCGTTCGGCGGCCCGGCCGAACTGCAGCTCCCGGACGATGACGGCCGCGCCCACCACGGGCAGCAGCAGGACGCCCACGCCCATCCCACGCGCGGCCCAGCTGTCCTCGGTGAGCAGCTGGACGCCCCGCCAGCCGATCAGGGCGAGGTAGAACACCGCCGCGACGACCAGCACGACCACTACCTGACGGGCTTTCACCGCTGCGGCCTCACAGTTCGAGCAGGGCCTCGAGGCCCACGGTCAGGCCGGGCCGCCCGGGCGTGCGCCGCACGCCGAGCAGCACACCCGGCATGAAGGAGGTTCGGTCCAACGAGTCGTGACGCAGGGTCAGCGTCTCTCCGGCTCCGCCGAAGARCACCTCCTGGTGCGCGACGAGCCCGGACAGCCGGATGCTGTGGACGGGCACCCCGCCGACCCGCGCGCCGCGCGCCCCGGCCAGCGCGGACGAGGTGGCGTCCGGGCCCGCCGGGTCCAGCCCGGCCTTGGCCCGGGCCTGCGCGATCGCCTCCGCGGTGTGGGCGGCCGTCCCGCTGGGGGCGTCGAGCTTGCCCGGATGGTGCAACTCGATGATCTCCACGGACTCGAAGAAGCGAGCCGCCTGGGCGGCAAAATGGATCATAAGTACCGCCGCGACACCGAAGTTCGGGGCCACCAGCACCCCGACTCCGGGGGTGTCGGCGAGCCAGCCGCGCACGGTGGCCAGCCGCTGCGCGTCAAAGCCGGAGGTGCCCACGACGACGTGCAGGCCGGCGTCGACGCACCAGCGCAGGTTGTCCATGACGGCGTCGGGGCGGGTGAAGTCGACGACGACCTGGGCGGCGCGCAGGGCGTCGCGGTCGTCCCCGGCGTCGATCGCGGCGACCAGGGAAAGATCGTCAGCGGCCTCGACGGCGGCGCGGACCGTCGAGCCCATCCGGCCCCGGGCGCCGAGCACACCGACCCTCAGGCGGTCGGGGACAACGGGGGCGGCAGCGGCGGGGGAAACGGCGGTCATGCCGCGACCACACGCGCGAAGTCGTGATCGTCGAACGGGCCGATCACGCCCAGGGCGAGCGGACGGGTGAGCAGCTCGGCGGCGACGGCTCGGACGTCGTCGCGGGTGACCGCGTCCACCCGGGCGAGTATCTCGTCGACGGAGAGCAGCTCGCCGTGGACGAGCTCGCTCTTGCCGATCCGGCTCATCCGCGAACCGGTGTCCTCCAGACCCAGCACCAGTGAGCCTCGGCTCTGGCCCTTGGCCCGGGCCAGCTCCTCGTCGGTGATGCCCACCGTCGCCACCAGCTCGAGCTGCTCGCGGCAGAGGGCGAGCACGTCGTCGGCCCGCCGGGGCGCGCATCCCGCGTACACGCCGAACAGCCCGGCGTCGGCGAAGTGGGAGGCGAACGAGTAGACGGAGTAGGCCAGCCCGCGCTTCTCCCGAACCTCCTGGAACAGCCGGGAGCTCATCCCCCCGCCGAGGGCCGAGGACATGATCCCCAGAGCGAACCGGCGGTCGTCCTGGCGTGACATCCCGACGGTGCCGAGCACGACGTGCGCCTGCTCGGTGGGACGCCGGGTGACCACCACGCCCGCGGCGTCGGGGTAGGCGTAGGAACCGCCGCGCGCCGCCGCCGGGGCGCCCGGCCCGCCCAGCCGGTCGGCGAAGGCCGAGGTGACGAGTGCGAGCGTCCGCTCGTGGTCGATGTTGCCGGCGATCGCGACCACCATGTCCGAGGGGGTGTACCGGGAGCGGTAGTACTCGGCGATGGTGTCGCGCTCAAGGTTCTCGATGGACTCGGTCGTGCCCAGCACCGGGCGGCCCAGCTCGGTGTCACCGAGCAGCGCCGCGGAGAACACGTCGTGCACGACGTCGCTCGGGTCGTCGTCGTGCATGGCGATCTCCTCGAGGATCACGCCGCGTTCGGCCTCGACGTCGTCGGCGGTGATCAGCGAGTGGGACACCATGTCGCTGAGCACCTCGACCGCGTCGGCGAGGTCGTTGTCGAGCACCCGCACGTAGTAGCAGGTGTATTCCTTGGTCGTGAAGGCGTTGAGCTCACCGCCGACCGCCTCGATCGCCGCGCTGATCGTGAGCGCGTCCCGGGAGGGGGTGCCCTTGAACAGCAGGTGTTCGAGGTAGTGGGAGCAGCCCGCCGTCAGTGGGCTCTCGTCGCGAGAGCCCACCCCGACCCAGATCCCGATCGCGACCGAGCGGACCCCAGGGACCTTCTCCGTCAGCACCCGCAGTCCGCCGGGCAGCACCACCCGCCGGACCGTGCCGGACAGCAGCTCCTCGCCCGCCCCGATAACAGCCGTGTCGGTCACTGGCGGCGGTCAGGCCCCGACCGGGACGCCGTCGGCGTCCTCGACCACGGGACTCAGGCTGATCTTTCCGCGGCTGTCGATGTCGGTGATCTCGACCTGGAGCTTCTGGCCGACCTGTACCACCTCTTCCACCTTCTCCACCCGCTTCCCTCCGGAAAGCTGCTTGAGCTTGCTGACGTGGAGGAGCCCGTCCTTGCCCGGGGTCAGCGAGACGAACGCGCCGAAGGTCGTGATCTTGACGATCGTGCCCAGGTAGCGTTCCCCGACCTCGGGGAGCTGGGGGTTGGCGATCGCGTTGATCGCCGAACGGGCGCTCTCGGCGGAGACGCCGTCCTGCGCGCCGATGTAGATGGTGCCGTCGTCCTCGACGGTGATCTCGGCCCCGCTGTCCGCCTGGATCTGATTGATCATCTTGCCCTTCGGGCCGATGACCTCACCGATCTTGTCCACCGGAATCTTGACGGAGATGACCCGTGGCGCGTGCGTGGACATCTCGTCCGGCCCGTCGATGGCCTCGGCCATGACGTCGAGGATCGCCAGCCGCGCGGCCTTGGCCTGCTGGAGTGCGCCGGCGAGGACGGTGGCGGGAATGCCGTCCAGCTTCGTGTCGAGCTGGAGGGCCGTKACGAAGTCCCGCGTCCCGGCGACCTTGAAGTCCATGTCGCCGTAGGCGTCCTCGGCACCGAGGATGTCGGTGAGCGTGACGAAATCGTCACCCTCGTGGATCAGTCCCATCGCGATCCCGGCGACGGCGGCCTTGAGCGGAACACCGGCGTTCAGTAACGACAACGTGCTCGCGCAGACCGATCCCATACTGGTCGACCCGTTGGAGCCCAGCGCCTCGGAGACCTGCCGGATCGCGTACGGGAACTCCTCCCGGCTGGGCAGCACCGGCAGCAGCGCCCGCTCGGCCAGCGCGCCATGGCCGATCTCACGCCGCTTCGGCGAGCCCACCCGGCCGGTCTCCCCGGTGGAGTACGGCGGGAAGTTGTAGTTGTGCATGTAGCGCTTGGTGCGGTCGGGGTTGAGCGTGTCGACCGTCTGCTCCATCCTCAGCATGGCCAGGGTGGTCACGCCGAGGATCTGGGTCTCGCCCCGCTCGAACAGGGCGGAGCCGTGCACTCGGGGGATGAAGTCGACCTCCGCCGACAGCTCGCGGATCTCGGTGACCCCAYGCCCGTCGATGCGGACGCCGTCGGCGACGATGCGCTGGCGCACCAGCTTCTTGGTCAGGGCGCGGTAGGCCGCCCCGATCTCCTTCTCCCGGCCCTCGAACTGGCCCACGACCTTCTCCGCGGCCAGCAGGCGGACCCGGTCGAGCTCGGTCTCCCGCTCCTGCTTGCCGGCGATGCGCAGGGCCGCGGCCAGCTCGTCGCCGACAGCTATCGACAGCGCTTCCAGCACGTCATCGTGGTAGTCGATGAACAGCGGGAAGTCGCGGGTGGGCTTGGCCGCCCGCTCGGCCAGTTCGCGCTGGGCCCGGCACAGCTCCCGGATGGCGGGCTTGGCCGCCTCCAGGCCCGCGGCCACGACATCCTCGGTCGGCGCGGGCGAGCCCGCGGCGAGCAGCGGGATCGTGTGCGCGGTGGCCTCCGCCTCGACCATCATGATCGCGATGTCGGAGTCGTCGTCGAGGACGCGACCGGCCACGACCATGTCGAAGGTGGCCCGCTCCAGCTCCGCGTGGGTCGGGAAGGCGATCCAGGTCCCGTCCACGTAGCCGACCCGGGTGGCCCCGATCGGGCCTGAGAACGGCAGCCCGGCCAGTGTCGTGGACGCGCTGGYGGCGTTGATCGCGACCACGTCGTAGAGCGTGTCCGGGTCGAGGGCGAGCACCGTCGCCACGATCTGGATCTCGTTGCGCAGGCCCTTGACGAACGACGGCCGCAACGGGCGGTCGATCAGGCGACAGGTCAGGATCGCGTCCTCGCTGGGACGCCCCTCCCGCCGGAAGAACGAGCCGGGAATACGCCCGGCGGCGTACATCCGCTCCTCGACGTCCACCGTCAGCGGGAAGAAGTCGAGCTGCTCCTTGGGCTGCTTGCTGACCGTCGTCGCGGACAGCACCATCGTGTCGCCCAGGTAGGCGACGGCCGAGCCGGCCGCCTGGCGGGCCAGCCGGCCCGTCTCGAAACGAACGGTCCGCTGGCCAGCGGCACCGTTGTCGATGACTGCCTCGGCCGAGATCGTCTGGTCTTCTACTGGCACCATTTCTCCTCCACATCGGCCGGGTCCGTCTTGCCGAGGAGGCCGGCGCTCAGTCGAAGCCCCCGGGTTCGCCGTACGACCACCTCGTACGGCCCACCACCCGGACACCACCACCGAGGACCGACAGCTCGCACCGTCACGGACCCGGTCATATCAATGGAAGCGACATCGCCTCACATACGACATCGCTTCCCCATCACTATCCCCGCCTCCGCCGCTACCGCCGCAGCCCGAGCCGCTCGATCAGCGACCGGTACCGGTTGATGTCGGTCTTGGCGAGGTAGTTCAACAGCCGCCGCCTGCGCCCGACCAGCAGCAGCAGGCCCCGACGGCTGTGGTGGTCGTGCTTGTGCACCTTCAGGTGCTCGGTCAGGTCGCTGATCCGTCGGGTGAGCATCGCCACCTGCACCTCGGGGGAGCCGGTGTCCCGTTCGACCGTGGCGTACTCGGACAGGATCTGCTGCTTGACATCGCTCGCGAGCGGCACGCGAAACCTCTTTCGTCACCGGGCGGGATGTGCGCCCGGGGTCTTCCCCACCCGGGCTGACGGACACACCGCGCTCGTCTGGTGTCGAAGCTTACCAACCCAGCGGGTACTGCCCGACCTGCGTCTGTCGGCGTCCCGCGGCCACCGGCGTCCCGCGGCTACCGGCGCCCCGGGCCCGCCGCCGCCGTGATCTTGCGGGTGGCGGTCACGTCGGCGGCCATCTGGGTGATCAGGTCGCCCACGGAGTCGAAACGCAGGGTCGGACGCAGCCGCTCGGTGAACTCGAACGCCAGCTGGGCGCCGTAGAGATCGCCATCGAAGTCGAGCAGGTACGCCTCGACCCGGCGGTCTGCACCGTCGAACGTGGGGTTCGTCCCGATCGAGATCGCCGCCGGACAACGCTCGGCGGCGCGCAGCACGTACCCGGCGTAGACACCGTCCGCCGGTATCGCCGCATACCGGGTGGTGAGCAGGTTCGCTGTCGGATATCCGATGGTCCGCCCGCGCGCGTCGCCGTGCACCACGATCCCCTCGATCCGATGGTCACGGCCGAGCGCACGCGCCGCCGTCGCCACGTCACCCTCGGCGATACGAGCCCGGATATGGGTGGAGGAGAGCACATGGTCGTCCTCGCGCACGAGCCGGACGCCCTCCACCGCGAAGCCCTCCGTCTCGCCGGCGCGGCGCAGGCTCTCCAGGTTCCCCTCCGCCCGGTGGCCGTAGGTGAAGTTCTCACCCACCACCACCACGCTCGGCCGCAGCCGGGGCCGCAGCATGTCGTGGACGAAGTCCGCCGCCGACACCAGGCTGAACTCGGGCGTGAACGACTGCACGCACACGGCGTCGACACCCAGACGACCCAGCAGTTCAATCTTGAAATCGGGAGTGGTCAGCAACGGTGGGTGACTACCTGGACTGATGACCTCCGCCGGATGCGGATCGAAGGTCAGCACCAGCACCGGCTCGCCGGCCTGGCGCCCCCGCTCGACCGCACGCGTGATGATCTGCTGGTGGCCGCGGTGGACGCCGTCGAAAAAACCGATCGTCACGACACCGCCGGGCCAGTCGTCCGGCGTATTGCGCACTTCACGCCACCACTGCACGTTCAAAAGCCTATCGGGATCTCCGCGGGCCCAGGGGTGGAAGGCGGCGTGAAAACCACCAACGGCCGGCCGGCCCCCGCGGTGTCCCGAGCCAGGGCAAGCAGCTCACCAGCAGGGCCGAAGACACCGTAGATGTCGGGCGCTCCGAACGGCGGCAGCCGGCGGCCATGAGATATCGCACATGCTTCGTCGGCGTCGACCTGGCGACGGGGGAAAAGCGTACCGACAGYGTCGGCCAGCGGACGCAGCGCGGCCGCCCCCCGCTCGGCGAGGGCGTCGAGCGTGACCGCCCCGGCAAGGCCGAACGAGCCCACCGACGTCCGCCGCAGGGCGGTGAGGTGGGCGCCGCAGCCCAGCGCCGCGCCGAGGTCGCGGGCCAGCGCCCGCACGTAGGTGCCGCTGGAGCAGGCCACGGCCACGTCGAGATCCGTGCCGCGACGGGCCAGCAGGTCGAACCGGCTCACCGTCACCCGGCGCGCCGCCAGGATGACGTCCTGCCCGGCGCGCACCCGGGCGTAGGCTCGCACCCCGTCGACCTTCACCGCACTGACCGCGGACGGGACCTGGTCGATCTCACCGGTGAGCGCTGCCATGGCGGCGGCCAGGCGCGGCTGGTCGGCGGCCGCCGTCTGGGCGACGGCGTCGTCCGCGACGGCGAGCACCTCACCCTCGGCGTCGTCGGTGGTGGTCGAGACGCCGAGCCGCACCGTCGCCTCGTAGACCTTGTCCGTCAGCGCGAGGTGCCCGAGCAGTCGGGTGCCCCGGCCCACCCCGAGCACCAGCACGCCGGTGGCCATCGGGTCGAGCGTGCCCGCATGGCCGATCCGGCGGGTGCGCAGTATCCGGCGGGAGCGGGCGACCACGTCGTGTGAGGTCCACCCCGACGGCTTGTCGACCACGACCAGACCCTCCGTGACCGGGCCTCCCGCCCCGCCCGGGACGGTGGCGGCACCCATCAGACGGGCAGCCGGGGTGCTCGCACCAGCGCGTCGCGCAGGCTGTCCAGTGTCTGCTCAAGAGGGTTCGACGAGGTCAGCCCGGCGGCGAAGCGGTGGCCGCCGCCACCGAGTTCGGTGCACACCGCGCCGACGTCGACAGCACCCTTGGAACGTACCGACACCCGCCAGACCTCGTCGGCGCCCTGCTTGCAGACGACCGCCACCTCGGCCTCGGCGGTGGTCCGCACGATGTCGATCACCCCTTCGATCTCGTCCAGGGTGAGCCCGGCGCGGGTGAGGTCCGGGAACGCRCACCACGTCCAGACCAGGTCGTGTTCGGGCTCCAGGCGGGCCCGGCCGAGCAGTTCGCCGAGCAGCCGCAGGTAGCCGAACCGGTGGGTGTCCCACACCGTCCGGGTGATCAGGTCGTGGCGGATGCCGGTGGCCAGCAGCCGGGCGGCCAGCTGGTGGACAGCCGGCGTYGTCGCGGCGTAGCGGAACGATCCGGTGTCGGTCACCAGACCGGTGTAGATCGCCACGGCCAGGTCGTGGTCGAGCTCCACGCCGAGCGCGTCGATGACATCGGTGATCATTACGCTGGTGGACGCGGCGTCGGCGTCGATGACGTTGATGTCCCCGAACCGGGTGTTCGAGGCGTGATGGTCGATCACGACCATCCGGCGGGCCCGGGTGGCGACCCGCCCCAAGGCCCCGAGCCGGCCAAGGCTGCCGGCGTCCAGCGTCACCACCAGATCCGGGGTCGCCGGGACCAGCGCCGGCGGGACGAGGAGGTCCTGGCCGGGCAGGAAGGTCAGGGAACGCGGCACCACGAACGGGTCACTGTCGAACGACACCGACGCCCGGCTGCCGAGCGTGCGCAGGGCCAGCCCAAGCGCGATCGCCGACCCGAGGCTGTCCCCGTCCGGGTCGACGTGCGCCACCAGCAGGATGCTCTCRCCGCCCTGGACGGCGGACAGGATCGCCTCGACCGCGCGGTTTCGTTGCTCGCCGACCGCGTCCCCGGACTCCGCCTGCGTCCGAGCCGTCGCGTCCCCGGCCTCGGGTACCGGTAGCAGGGACAGGTCCGCGAGGCTCGTCACGTCGGTCATC
Source organism: Protofrankia sp. BMG5.30 (assembly GCF_001983005.1). Classification (NCBI taxonomy): domain Bacteria; kingdom Bacillati; phylum Actinomycetota; class Actinomycetes; order Frankiales; family Frankiaceae; genus Protofrankia; species Protofrankia sp. BMG5.30. The sequence continues at coordinate 148,259 of NZ_MOME01000011.1, forward strand.
GCAGCTCGACCCCCATCATGTCCCCATCAGGCCCTCATCAGACATCATGCCCCCAGCGGGCTCGTCGTCATCCCCACGGGGCTTACGGTACGGGTCGGCCTCACCGGCCGGTCGGGCGCCATCCCGCACGCCGGCCAGGCTCGCGTCCCGCTTCCGGGCAGTGCTGATCAGTTCCTCGAGGTGGCGGGCGTCCTCCGGCAGCCGGTCGTGGACGAAGGTCAGGGTCGGGGTGACCTTGACCCCGGTCTGCCGGCCGACCTGGCTGCGCAGCAGGCCCTTGGCCGACTCCAGCGCGCGGGCCGAGTCCGCCCGGTCCGCGTCGTCGCCGTAGACGGTGTAGAAGACGGTGGCCTCGGTCAGGTCCGGCGTCACCCGGGCGTCGGTCACGGTGACCATGCCCAGTCGCGGGTCCTTCACCTGGCGTTCCAGCGCGGCCGCAACCACTTCACGGATACGTACCGCGAGCCGGCGGGCCCGAGCAGGGTCAGCCATGGCTTCCTCCCGTCACCGTCACCGTCACCGCATCCTCGTCGGAGGAGTCGTCCTTGTCGGAGGAGTCGTCCTCGTCGGAGAAATACCGTACTCGCGCCGAAAGCAGCTCCAGTTCGGGACGCTGCGCAACCAGACGCTCACAGGCCTCGACGACTTCGACGCAGTGGGYCCGATCCGCAGCCACCACGGCCACGGCGACCTGCGCCCGACGGTGCAGATCGTGATGGCCGGTCTCCGCCGCACTCACCGCATGCCTGCGGCGGAGCTCCGCCACCACCGGTCGGACCATCGACCGTTTCTCCTTCAGCGAGCGGATGTCGCCGAGGAGAAGGTCGAACACCGCCGTTCCCGTCCACATAGCCGTGTCCTCAAGGCTGCCTGGGAAGCTCCTCAGGAACGGGGAACCTCCCGCTGCTCGAAGGTCTCGATCACGTCATCGACCTTGATGTCGTTGAACGAGCCGAGCCCCACACCACACTCGTAGCCCTCCCGGACCTCGGTCGCGTCGTCCTTGAACCGCTTGAGCGACTCGACCGTGAGGTTGTCCGCGACGACGACACCGTCGCGGACCAGGCGCGCCCTGGCGTTGCGGCGGATGAGCCCGGAGCGTACGAGGCAGCCGGCGACGTTGCCGATCCGCGGCACCCGGAACACCTCGCGGACTTCGGCGGTCCCGAGCTGGATCTCCTCGTAGACCGGCTTGAGCATGCCCTTGAGCGCGTTCTCGATGTCCTCGATCGCCTGGTAGATGACCGAGTAGTAGCGGACGTCGACGCGCTCGCGCTCGGCGAGCTCCCGCGCCTTGCCCTCGGCGCGGACGTTGAAGCCGAGGATGACCGCGTCGGACGCGCTGGCCAGGTTCACGTCGTTCTCGGTGATCGCACCGACGCCGCGTCCGATGATCCGCAACGAGACCTCGTCGCCGATATCGATCTTGAGGAGCGAGTCCTCGACCGTCTCGACCGAACCGGACACGTCGCCCTTGAGGATGAGGTTGAGCTGGGTCTTCTCGCCCTCCTTCATCCGCTCCAGGATCGTCTCCAGGGTCGGGCGGCCACGGCTGAGCGCGAGCTCGGCGTTGCGTTCGCGCGCCTGCCGCCGCTCGGCGATCTGGCGGGCGACCCGGTCCTCCGGAACGACCAGGAAGTTGTCGCCGGCGTCGGGGACGCTGGTGAACCCGAGCACCTGGACGGGACGGGCCGGGCCGGCCTCGGTCACCGGGTCGCCGTGCTCGTCGAGCATCGCCCGGACACGGCCGAAGGCCTCGCCGGCGACGATCGAGTCCCCGACCCGCAGCGTTCCGCGCTGGACGAGGACGGTGGCCACCGGGCCGCGGCCGCGGTCCAGCCGGCCTTCGATCGCCACTCCCTGGGCCTCGACGTCGGTCGGGGCACGCATGTCCAGCGCCGCGTCGGCGGTGAGGATGACCGCCTCGAGCAGCCCGTCGATGTTGGTGCGGTTGCGGGCGGAGACGTCGACAAACATGGCGTCACCGCCGTACTCCTCGGCGACCAGCCCGTACTCGGTGAGCTGCCCGCGCACCTTCTGCGGGTCCGCCCCCTCCTTGTCGATCTTGTTGACGGCGACGACGATGGGCACGTCGGCGGCCTGGGCATGGTTGAGCGCCTCGATCGTCTGCGGCTTGACGCCGTCGTCGGCGGCGACCACCAGCACCACGATGTCGGTCACCTGCGCACCACGGGCACGCATCGCGGTGAACGCCTCGTGACCAGGGGTGTCAATGAAGGTGATCTTCCGCTCTTCGCCGTCGACCTTCGCCCGGACCTGGTAGGCCCCGATGTGCTGGGTGATCCCACCGGCCTCGCCGCTGACGACGTCCGTCTGCCTGATCGCGTCGAGCAGCTTCGTCTTGCCGTGGTCGACGTGGCCCATGACTGTCACGACCGGCGGCCGCGGCCGCAGCTCGACCTCGTCGCCGTAGGCACCCCCGAAGGACAGGTCGAAGCTCTCCAGGAGCTCCTTGTCCTCGTCCTCGGGGCTGACGATCTGCACCTCGTACCCGAGCGTCACGCCGAGCAGCTGCAGGGTCTCGTCCGTGCACGACTGCGTCGCGGTCACCATCTCGCCGAGCTGGGTGAACACGACCTGGACGAGCGCGCCCTGGTTGGCGTCGATCTTGTCCGCGAAGTCGGCCAGGGAGGCGCCCCGGGGCAGTCTGATGACCTGCCCGTTGCCGCGCGGGACCATCGCCCCCATGCGGGGGGCTTCCAGCCCGCTCTCCCATTCCTGCCGCTTCGCGCGCTTGGACTTGCGCTGACGCCCTGGGCGGCCACGGCCACCGGGACCGAACGCGCCGGCCGTGGTGCCACCGCGGCCGCGCCCCCCGGAGGTGGGACGACCGCCGGGACCACCGGGACCGCCAGGACCACCGCCACCGGGACGCCCGGGGGCACCCGCGCCCCCGCCGGCCCCTGCGCCGGCCGGACGGCCAGGCGCGCCGCGACCGGCGAAGCCGCCGCCACCGCCTGGACGCCCGCCGCCGGGTCGTCCGCCGCCACCACCACCGGGAGCCGGACGGCCACCGCCGCCACCGCCGCCACCACCGCCGGGGCGCGGCCCGCCCCCGGCGGGGCGGGAGGGGAACATGCTCGGATTGGGCCGCGGGCCACCGGTACCACCGGGACGCGGCGGCATCTGGCCGGGCGACGGCCGCGGGCCACCGGTACCACCGGGACGCGGCGGCATCTGGCCGGGCGACGGCCGCGGGCCACCGGTACCACCGGGACGCGGGCCACCCGCGCCGCCCGGACGTGGGCCGCCGGGACGCCCACCGGCGCCTGGACGGTGCGACGGCGCGGCCGGCGTACCACCGGAGGCGCCGGAAGCCGGCGACTGCGGCCGTGACTGCGAGCCCGATGTCGTGTACGGGTTGTTACCAGGGCCGGCCGGCCGGGGGCCGGGACGCGGGCCGGGCGTGGGCCGCGAGCCAGAGTTCTTCACCGACGGCCCCGAGGCCGGGGCGTTCTTCACCGGCGGGGTCTGCGCCGCCGGGCCCGTGTCCGGCGGGGTCTGCGCGGGCGCGTTGTGCGCGCCGCCCGTGGAGCCCGGCCGGGAGGGCGGAGTGGGGCCCGGGCGGGGCCGCGTGTGCTGCGCGGCCGACGGGGCACCCGCCGCGGGAACCGGGCTGGCCCCGCGGGCCGCGGCGGCGTGCGGTGTCGGCGACGTGTTCGGACGCGGTGGGGCGACCGGGCCTGACGGTGTCTGGCCGGCGGGCGCGGCCGGGGCCCCGGGGCCCTGCTGACGGGCTGGTGCGCCTGGTGCGCCCGGTGCGCCCGGTGCGCCCGGACGGCCGGGTACCCGCGGACCCGGGCGGGGCGGTACCGGCCCGGGACGGGCACCGGGTACCGGCCGGGCGCCGTTGCCCGAGGCGCCGCCGCCGCGCGCGGCGGGCCGCTGCGCGCCGGCGCTCTCGGAGGGGAACGACTCCTTGAGCTTGCGGACGACCGGTGCCTCGACTGTGGATGATGCCGACTTCACGAACTCGCCGAGATCCTTCAGTTTGGCAAGCACGGTCTTGCTGTCGACGCCAAGCTCCTTGGCGAGCTCATGTACGCGGGCCTTTCCTGCCACGGTGCTCCTTCGTTCGGCCCGCGGTCCGCCCGCGTGACCCTGGTTACCTGCCGGTCGTGATCATGGCTGCGTGCTCATCGCGCGGTCATCGCTGTCTCGACCTGCTTCCGTGTCGACATCTGGTGACGTCGTTCGATCTTCCGTCAACCCCGCATCGGTGCGAGGCCTGTCCGTCCTACGCTGCTCCCCGGCCGTGCGCTGCTGGACGAGGTGCGCCCTGACATGTTCAAGTCCGAGCGGCCCCGCGACCCGCAGCGCCCGCGGAAACGCCCTGCGGCGTTCCGCGAGATCCAGGCATGCCAGATCGGGGTGCAGGTGTGCCCCCCGCCCAGGCATACGTCGGCGAACATCTGGTCTGAGCTCACCGCCAACTGCCACCGTACGCATCAGGTCCGACCGCGCCACCCGGGCACGGCATCCCACACATGTACGGACCGGCTCCGCACGGCGTGCGCCCATCAGTCTATCTCGTTGCACCTGACGAGGGGCCGCCGGTAGCGGGAGATCTCCGGGGAAGGGACGGCGACACGGCCCGCCGGGCACCCGCCTCGGCACCATCCCGTGCCACTGGGTCACCGGCGCCTTCCGTGTCCGAGTGGATGTCGATGCGCCACCCGGTCAGGCGTGCCGCCAACCGGGCGTTCTGCCCTTCCCGGCCAATGGCGAGGGAGAGCTGGTAGTCCGGCACGACCACCCGCGCCGCGCGGACGGCGGGATCCGTGACCTCGACCCGGGCCACCCGTGCCGGTGACAGTGCGTTACCGACGAACGTGGCCGGGTCAGCGGACCAGTCGACGATGTCGATCTTTTCGCCATGCAGCTCGGCCATGACGGCCCGTACCCGCGCTCCCATCGGGCCGATGCAGGCGCCCTTCGGGTTCACCCCGGCCACCGTCGACCGAACCGCGATCTTGCTGCGGTGGCCCGCCTCCCTGGCGATCGCGGCTATTTCCACCGTGCCGTCGGCCACCTCCGGCACCTCCAGCCGGAACAGGCCCTTGACCAGCTCCGGATGGGTCCGCGACAGGGTCACCGTGGGGCCGTGCACGCCCCGGGTGACGCTGACGACATAACACTTGATGCGGTCCCCGTGCTCGAAACGTTCGCCGGGAACCTGCTCGGCGGGCGGCAGCACGCCCTCGATGGTGCCGAGATCGACCAGAACGACCTTCGAGCCGGCCCGCTGCTCGTGGTGCTGGACGACGCCGGAGACGACCTCGTGCTCCCGGTCGGCATACTGCCCGTAGGTGATCTCCTGCTGGGCCTCGCGCAGCCGCTGCATGATCACCTGCTTGGCCGTCATCGTGGCGATCCGGCCGAAGTCCGCGGGGGTGTCCTCCCATTCCCGCGTCATCCCGTCCAGGGAGGTCTCGCGGGCGTACACCGCCACGTGCCCGGACGTCCGGTCGATGACCACCCGAGCGTCCGCGGCCGCCCCGTCGGTGTGCCGGTAGGCGGTCAGCAGMGCGGTCTCGATCGCCTCCACCAGGGTGTCGAAGGCGATGTCCTTCTCACGTTCGATGCCGCGCAACGCCGCCACGTCGAGTTTCATCGCTGCGCCTCCGCGTCCTGGGCCTCGCCGGCCGCGAGGACCTCGTCGCCTGCAGGATGCTCGTCGCCCGCGGGATCCTCGTCGCCGGTCACGAGATCCTCGTCGGTTGCGCGGAACTCCACCTGCACAGCGGCTCTGACCACGTCCGCAAAGGATATCCGTATCACTTCGCCGACGGCCGTGCGCCCACCCTCGGGCACCAGCTCGGCCGTCTGCTCGTCCGTGGCGCGCACCCGCCCGAGCAGCTGCCGGCCGTCCCGGGTACGCACCGACACCAGCCGCCCGCGGGCCCGGCGCCAGTGCCGCGGCGCCACCAGCGGACGATCGACACCGGGCGAGCTGACCTCGAGGACGTACGGCCCGGCCAGCGGCGGGCCACCGGCCGCCGGATCGGTCTCGGCGGCGTCGAGCACGGCCGAGGCCACCCGGCTGGCCTCGGCGACCGCGTCCAGGTCCACCCCGCCGTCGCGGTCCACGACCACCCGGACCACGCTACGGGAGCCGGCCCGGCTGACGGTGACGTCTTCCAGGTCGAACCCCCGTGCGGCAAGCTGCGGGGTGAGCAGGCGCACCAGCTCCGCCCGGGCGGAGCTGGGCCGGACGTCCGGGCTTCGGGGCCGGGTCCGGGCGCGACGTCGCCCACCCCCGGCATCGGCGGCACTGGTTGCGGCCACGGCGTCGCCCATGTCGACCCGCTCCTTTCCACGATGGTGCTCTCCGGAGATCCTGAGCCTACGTCCGACCCGACCGGCTTCTCCCCGCGGCGGCCGGGGAGTCCGGCCGCCACCGCCGTCGCTGTGACAAGCTGCTGGACCGTGAGCGTGACAGGTGCTGGCCGGCGACCGAGCCGGCGGGGTGTTCTCGGCGCGCTCCCCCTGGCCGCGACGGCTGTGCTCGCCGGCTGCAGCTGGAACCGGTCGGCGTACGGCCCGGGCGAGCCCAGCGGCCCGGACACCGTCGACAGCGCCCTGCTCGAGGCGGCGACACGGTCCGAGCAGGGCCTTCTCGTCGCCTATGATCAGGCGATCCGCACGCATCCGGCGATCGCCGCCACCCTGACGGTGCTACGCGCCCACCATGTCGAGCACGTCGGCCGTCTCGGATCGGCCGCGACCGGCGGCGGCCTCACGATCGCCACTGACCTGCCAGGGATACCCAGCGCCCCCGGGGCGTTCGGTTCCGCCACGGCCCGGCCCACCACCGCCCAGCTCGCCACGGCCGACCAGGCGACGCCCCAACGGAGCGCGGTGTCCCAACAGGTCACGGTCGCCGCGCTCGTCCAACTGGAACAACAGGCCGCGGCCCTGCTGCGCACCCGGTGCCTGACGGCGGCCGCGGCCGTCGTCCCCCTGCTGGCCAGCATCCACGCGGCCGAACTCGCCCATGCCGACCTGCTMACCCAGCTGGCTGGGTGATCGCTGATGGCGGACGACCCGGGCACCGTCCAGGCGCTGTCCGACCTGCTGGCGGTGCAGCACGCCGCCGTGTACGCCTGTGCCGCGGCCGGTGGCGCGCTGGCGCCGCTGCGGCCCGCCTCGGACCCGACCCGGCTGCTCGCCCAGACCGCCTACAGCGCCCACCGGGAGCTGCGAGACCGGCTGGTGGCCGAGGTCCTCGGCCGCGGCGGCAGCCCGCCGGCGGCCCAGCCCGCGTACCAGCTGCCGGTGCCGCCCAGCGGGCTCACCGGCGCGCTCGAACTGCTCGCCGCCGTTGAGGACCGCTGCGCGGCCGCCGCGTACGACGCGCTCGACGCGCTGGCCGGCGATCTGCGCGCGCTGGTGGTCGACGCGCTGGCGGGGACGGCCGTACGCGGCCAGCAGGCACGCCTGGCCGCGGGCCAGCCGGTGGAGCGGGCCACCCGGGCACTGCCCGGTGTCTGAAGGTGGCGGGAAACTCCGAGCGTGACGGGAAAGATCAGCGGCCGACCCAGGCGTCACGGTCCCGGCCGAGCTCGCCGACGATCGGTGGCAGGTGGCCGCTGGCGATGTCGGCCAGCGTCACCTCCTCAAGGACCCGGCGGAGGCTGACCCGCACGGCGATCCACACCTCCTGGAGGTGTTTGGCGGCGCCTTCGTACACCGCCTCCTCCGGCCGGCGGCCCCGGACGCTGGCCAGTGGGCCGTCGGTGGCCCGGATGACCATCGCCACGGTGATCTCGTTCGCCGGCCGGCAGAGCCGGTAGCCGCCGTCAGCCCCTCGCCGGCTGCGCACCAGACCGCTGCGGCGCAGGTCGGTGAGGATGTTCTCCAGGAACCGCAGCGGCAGATCCTGCGCGGTCGCCAGCGTCTCACCCTTGACGAGATCGCCGTTGGACGCGGCCAGGGTGAGCAACGCACGCAGGGCATAGTCGGCTCGCGCGGAGATCTGCATGCATCCATCTTGCCGGCCAAGGTCCCCGTACGCCCGAGCCGGGTGCCACCCGCCGCCGCGCGACCCGGATCCGCTACAACTCAGTGTGACCGAGGCGGCAGCAGCCCCCGGCGGGCGCGCATTCGGCGGTCGCCGGCGTTGAAGGCGGCGTCCACCAGCACCCCGATGACGAAGATCGYCATCATCATCGCCAGCACGCCCACCGTGTCCAGCAGCTGCCGGCTGTCCTCCAGGTCCGAGCCGATGGAGGGGTGGCCGGGGACGACGACGAGCAGTTCGCCGGCCATCAGGCTGCGCCAGGCGAACGCCCAGCCCTGCTTGAGCCCGGCCACCACCGACGGCAGGGCCGCCGGTGCCACCACCAGCCGGTAGAGCTGCAGGCCGCGCGCTCCCATGGTCCGGCCGAGCCGGGTCAGCAGGGGCGGGACGTAGTCGATGCCGCTGATGACACCGTTGGCGATCGACGGCGCGGCGCCGAGCACGACGACGAAGAGGATCGCGGACTCGGTGAGCTTGAACAGCAGGATCGCCAGCGGGAACCAGACGATGGACGGCATGGTCTGCAACGCCGTGATGAACGAGCCAACCGCGGACCGCAGCAGGGCGAACCGGGCCACGGCCACGCCGACGATTCCGCCGATGAGGATGGCCAGTGCGTATCCGGCCACGGCCCGTTGCAGGGTGCGGGCGGCGGCCGACCAGAAGTCCCCGGTGGTGACCCTGCGGCCCAGGTCCGAGAGGGCCTCACCCGGGCCGGGCAGCACGTAGGAGGGCTTCCAGCCGCTCCACACCACGACCTGCCACAGCAGCAGGAAGATGATGATCGCGCCCAGCTTCGGCCAGGTCACCGACCAGATCCTCAGCGCGAGCGGGGGACGGGGCTCGGTGGCCGTCTCAAGGGCGTCGAGCCCGGCGAGGGCGGCGTCGATGTCGGCGGCTGACCCGACCGGCGTGGCGCGCGCCGTCGCGGACGTGATCGTGACCTCAGTGGCCATGGCGGACCACCTCCTCACGCAGTCGGTCGGTGATGGCCACGGCCAGCGCGGCCACGTCGGGTGAGTCGATACGGCGGGGACGCGGCAGCCCGACGTCGAAGATCTCGGCCACCCGCCCCGGCCGGCTCGACAGCAGCACGACGCGGTCGCCGAGGCGCACCGCCTCCCGCACGTCGTGGGTGACGAACAGGATGGTCACGCCGGTCTCCCGCCAGATCCGTTCCAGCTCGTCGTGCAGCAGGTCGCGCGTCATCGCGTCGAGGGCGCCGAAGGGCTCGTCCATGCACAGCACGTCCGCCTCCTGGGCGAACGCCCTGGCGAGACTGACCCGCTGGCGCATACCGCCGGAGAGTTCGTGCGGACGCTTGTCGGCCAGGCCGGCGAGGCGGACCAGCGCGAGCAGCTGTTCGACCCGGGCCTTCCGGTCGGCCCGGGGGACACCGCGGATCTTCATCGGCAGGGCGACGTTGCCCCCGGCGGTCAGCCACGGCAGCAACGCCGAATCCTGGAACATCAGCCCGACCTGGCGGTCACCGACGTCGACCGTGCCGGACGTGGGGTTGTCGATGCCGGCGAGGATGCCCAGCAACGTCGACTTCCCACAGCCGGAGGCGCCCAGCAGACAGACGAACTCCCCCGGCCGGGCGTCGAAGGAGACGTTGTCGAGTGCGTGGACGCGGTGTGAGCCGGACCCGAAGATCCGGCTCACACCGTCGATCCGGACCGCGCTCGCGTCGATGACAGCGGTCACTGGAAACTGCTCCCTGATCCGGAACGTACAGCTACTGCGCGGACACCGACGGCTTGCCGCTCGCCGCCAGCACCGCGTTCACAGCCGTGAGATCGAAAATTCCGTTCAGATCGGCCTTGGGCAGCAGGCCGAGCTCGGTCGCGTGATCGGCCGAGGCGACCAGCGACGACGCGACCGGGTCGACCGTGAACGTCAGGCGCTTCCAGGCCGGCTCGATGACGGCGTCGGCCAACGGCTTGCCGGACAGTTTCGCCAGCCCCTGGTTGGTCACGTCCCGACCCTTGACCGGGTCGGCGTTGAGGGCGTCGATCGAGGCGGCGTTCGCCTCCACCAGACGCCTGACGATCTCAGGGTTGCTCTTGAGATAGTCGGTGCGCACCAGCAGCAACGTGGTGACAAACCTGCCGCCGGGCCATTCCGTCGCCTCGTCGACCAGCAGCTTCCCACCGTCGGAGATCAGCCGGGACAGAGTCGRCTCGGGCACCCACGCGCCGTCGATGGCGCCGGACTTGAAGGCGTCCACCGTCACCGTGTTGTCCTGCGGGCGGATCTGGACGTCGCCGCCGCCGCTCTTGTCGGTGGCCAGGCCGTGCTGCTTGAGGTAGTAGCGCAGGGCCACGTCCTGGGTGTTGCCCAGGCTCGGGGTGGCGATCGTCCTGCCCCGCAGCTGCTCGACCGAGGTGATGTCGCTCTTCACCACCAGCCCGGCACCGCCCGAGGTCACCCCTGAGACGATCCGGACAGCCTCACCCTTGGACTTGGTGAAGGTGTTGACCGCCGGGTTCGGTCCGATATAGGTGGCGTCCAGCGCACCGGAAATGAGGGCTTCGGACGCCTGGACACCCGAGTTGAACGTCGCGGTCTTCAGCTCCACGCCCGGGCCGAGCTTCTGCGCGAAGATGCCCTGATCGATGCCGTAAACGGCGGGCGCGTGGGTGAGGTTGGGGAAATAGCCGAGCCGCAGGGTGCCGGTCGGGTTGCCACCGGTGGCGTTGCCGGTCGTGACGGTGTCGTCGTCTCCCCCGCTCGAGCAGGCCGTCAGCGCCAACGCCAGCGCGCCGGCCGTGAGCAGTGGCGCGACCCGACGCCACAGCCTCCTCGAGAACATGAGCCTTCCCCTCCACCGTGGCAGCACGCAGCGCCACGCAATTCGATAGAAGTGGTTGAGAAACAGAGGATGCCAGACTCGCGACAAGGTCGCCATCCCGGCCCTTTGTTCACAAAAATGGTTAGAAAACGGCCGGTGGGCGCGCAGAAACGGACAGTCAGAACAGGATCGACGCGAAGGTCCCGGCCCGGTAGAAGCCCACCCGGTCGTAAACCCGGCGGGCGGCATGGTTGTACTCGTTGACGTAGAGGCTCACCACGGGCGCGAGGCTGGTCTGCGCCAGCGCCACGACGCTGGCCGTACCCGCCGTCCCGATCCCCGTGCCCCGCAGCTCCGGGGCCACCCAGACCCCCTGGATCTGGCAGACGTCCCCGGCGACCGCGCCGATCTCGGCCTTGAACACCACGCGCCCGTCCTCGATGCGGGCGAAGGAACGACGCTGGTTGACGAACTCGGCGACCCGGGCCCGGTAGAGCGCGCCACCGTCGTCACGGACCGGGGAGACCCCGATCTCCTCGGTGAACATCGCCACGCACGCCGGCAGCAGCACGTCCAGTTCGTCCGGCCGCACTCGGCGGACGGCCGGATCCGGGGCGACCGCAGGCGGCTTGGAGATCGCCAGCAGCGGCTGGTCCGCCCTGACCTCGCGGGCCGGCCCCCAGCCCGGTTCCAGGTGCCGCCACATCGCCAGCACCGTCTCGGCCACCCCGACGATCGAGGAACACCGGCGGCCCTGGCGACGGGCCCGTTCGGCAAACACCTTCGCCGACGCCGGACCCGCCGCCACGGGCCAGAGGTTCGCCCCCGAATAGCACAGCGCGGCCAGCTGGCCGTCGACCATGTGACCCCACATCTGCGCCCCGAGCCGCCAGGGAGCGAGTCCGCACGCCTGCACGCGGGAGGCGACGAACACGTCGGCGATCGGATTGCGCGCCAGCACCTCCCGCACCGCCGGCAGGTCGCGGTCGTCGAGCAGACGGATGGGGGCGGAACGCAGCGGCAGGCCCATGGTCACGAGTATTTGAGGTCAGCTGACCGAAACCGAGGGTTCACCGGAAACGCCGTCGGCCTCCATCTGCTCGGCCAGCCGCAGGGCCTCCTCGATGAGGGTCTCCACGATCTGGGCCTCGGGCACGGTCTTGATGACCTTGCCCCGGACGAAGATCTGCCCCTTGCCGTTGCCCGAGGCCACCCCGAGGTCGGCCTCGCGCGCCTCGCCGGGGCCGTTGACCACGCAGCCCATGACGGCGACCCGCAGCGGCACGGTCATCCCGTCCAGCCCGGCGCTGACCTCCTCTGCCAACTTGTACACGTTGACCTGGGCACGGCCGCAGGACGGGCAGGAGACGATCTCCAGGGTGCGCTGCCGCAGGCCCAGGGACTCCAGGATCCCGATGCCGACCTTGACCTCCTCGACCGGGGGCGCGGACAGCGAGACCCGCAGCGTGTCCCCGATGCCCTCGGACAGCAGGGCACCGAAGGCCACCGCCGACTTGATCGTGCCCTGGAACGCCGGGCCCGCCTCGGTGACCCCGAGGTGCAGCGGGTAGTCGCAGCGCTGCGCCAGCAGCCGGTACGCCTGGACCATCACGACCGGGTCGTGGTGCTTCACGGAGATCTTGATGTCGGTGAAGCCGTGCTCCTCGAACAGGGAGCACTCCCACAGCGCCGACTCCACCAGCGCTTCGGGGGTGGCGCGTCCGTACTTGGCCAGCAGGCGCTTGTCCAGCGAGCCGGCGTTGACCCCGATGCGGATCGGGGTGCCGGCGTCGATGGCGGCCCGGGCGATCTCGCCGACCTTGTCGTCGAACTCCTTGATGTTCCCGGGGTTGACGCGGACGGCGGCACAGCCGGCGTTGATTGCCGCGAACACGTACTTCGGCTGGAAGTGAATGTCGGCGATAACCGGGATCGGCGACTTCCTGGCAATGGCGGGCAGCGCGTCCGCGTCGTCCTGGCTGGGGACGGCCACGCGCACGATCTGGCAGCCGGAGGCGGTCAGCTGCGCGATCTGCTGCAGGGTGGCGTTGACATCGGAGGTGAGCGTCGTGGTCATGGACTGGACGGAGACGGGCGCGTCCCCGCCGACCGGCACGTTGCCGACGTGAATCTGTCGGCTGCGGCGCCGGGAGGCAATCGAGAGGGCCGGTGCCTCAGGCATGCCGAGAGTTACGGTCACGATGTCCTCACTGGCGTGTCGATGGTCACGAAGGTCAGAAACTGGACGAAAGTCACGAGGTGTTACCGCTCGCCGGTTTCCGGATATCGGCGGCGTAAAAAGTTGTGATCACGCCCTCGTCGGCCGGCTAGTTGAATCTGATCGGATTGATGATGTCGGCGAACAGGATGAGCAGGCTCAGCAAGGCGAAGGATGCGACCATTACGTACGCCGCGGGCATGAGCTTCACAAGATCGACACGCTTGGTCGGGCCCCGGTAGCCGGCGAGCCTGCGCACACCGTGGCGGGCCTGTTCGAAACCGAGCACCGCCAGGTGCCCACCGTCGAGCGGGAACAGCGGCAGCAGGTTGAACAGACCGACCGCCAGGTTGACCCCGGCCACGAGAACGACGAAGTCACCTATCCGCTGGCTCGCGGAGGTGTCCGGGGCGGACAGCAGCTCGCCACCGACGCGGGCCGCGCCGACCACACCGACCAGCCCGTTCGGGTTGCGGTCGGGGCTGAACAGGTTCGTGAGCTCGTCGAGCCRGTGCACGAGCGTGTCGTACATGCCGGTGACACCGCCGCCCAGGACGCTCAGGGTCTTCGGCACGGCCGAGATCGGGTTGTACCGGACGGTCTCGTAGCCCTGCGCGATCCCGATCGCCCCGACGGGGTCGTTGCCGGMGAGCCCGGTCTGCCGGTCACGCATGACCGAGACCAGCTCCGGGTACAGCGTGACGGTCTGGCCGTCCCGCTCCACCACCAGGGGCGCGACCCCCGCGCCGTGGGTACGGATGAGGCGGGTGAACTGGTTCCAGCTCGTGATCGGCGTGCCGTCGAAGCTGACCACCTGGTCGCCCGCGCGCACGCCCGCGCGTTCGGCCGGGCCGGCCGAGGCACCCGGGGCGCACTCGTTCGCCACCGGCACACAGACCGTCCGACCGACCGTGTTCTCACTGGGGCGTGAGGTGCCCAGCGCCAGCAGCACGCCGTAGATCAGCACCAGTGCGATGACGAAGTGCATGAACGACCCGGCCACCAGCACGACGGCCCGCTGGTACGCCGGCCGGGTGTGGAACGCCCGGGGTGCGTCGGCCGGGTCGATCTCCTCGAGCGGGGTCATCCCCTCGATCTTGACGAACCCGCCGACCGGCAGCGCCTTGATGCCGTACTCGGTCTCGCCCCTGGTCCGGGACCACAGGGTGGGGCCGAACCCGACGAAGAACTTCGACGCCTTCATACCGTAGTGACGGGCCGTCACAAAGTGGCCGGCCTCGTGCAGCAGGATCGAGACGAGCAGCGCCAGCGCGAACGCGACAATGCCGACTGCGTTGGTCATGGTGCGCTCACGCCCCGATCACAGCCCTACACGCTTCTACTGGGTACCCCTCGGTCACGAAGGCATCACGTCTCGATCAGGCTCCTTGATCGACAAGGGCGCGCACCCGGGCGCGCGCGTCCCGCTCGGTGTCCAGGACCTCGTCCAGGCTCGGACGTCGCACCACGGTATGCGCCGTGACCACCTCGGCCACCACGTCGACGATGCGCACGAAGGGCAGCCGGTGGTCGAGGAAGGCCGCCACCGCCTCTTCGTTGGCGGCGTTGAAGACGGCCGGCGCGGTCCCCCCGCGGCGGCCGGCCTCGCGGGCGAGGTCGACCGCGGGGAACACGGTGGCGTCCAGCGGCTCGAAGGTCAGCGACTGCGCCCGGCGCCAGTCCATCGGAGCCTGGGCGTGCGGCACCCGGTCGGGCCAGCCCAGCGCGAGGGCGATCGGCAGCCGCATGTCCGGCGGGGAGACCTGGGCGAGCGTGGACCCGTCGGTGAACTCGACCATCGAGTGCACCAGCGACTGCGGGTGGACGACCACGTCGATGTCGTCGTAGGGCACGCCGAAGAACAGGTGCGCCTCGATCAGCTCAAGGCCCTTGTTCACCAGGGTGGCCGAGTTGATCGTGACGAGCGGCCCCATGTCCCACGTTGGGTGCGCGAGGGCCTGCTCGGGCGTCACCTCGCCCAACTGGTCACGGGTGCGGCCACGGAACGGTCCACCACTCGCGGTCAGGACGAGCTTGCGCACCTCGTCGGCCCGGCCGCCGCGCAGGCACTGGGCGAGCGCGGAGTGCTCGGAGTCCACCGGGACGAGCCGGGACGGGTCACCACCGAGGGCGTCGAGCACCAGCGGGCCACCGGCGACGAGCGACTCCTTGTTGGCCAGGGCCACCGTGCGGCCCGCCCGCAGCGCCGCGAGCGTCGGGGCGAGGCCGACCGACCCGGTGATGCCGTTGAGAACGACGTCGGACGGCCAGGCGGCGACCTCCGTGGCGCCGTCCGGCCCGGTGAGAATCTTCGGGATGGCGTACTCGCCGCGGYGGAAGCCCCGCCGGGAGGCCTCCGCGTAGAAGGCGAGCTGGAGGTCCTGCGCGGCGGAGGCGCGGGCCACACCCACCGCCTCGACGCCCAGCTCAAGCGCTTGGGCGGCCAGCAGGTCGACCCTGCCACCACCGCCGGTGAGCGCCACCACGCGGAACCGATCGGGATTGCGTTTCACCACGTCGATGGCCTGGGTTCCGATCGAACCGGTCGAACCGAGCAGGACAACCTCACGCGGGGACGGTGACTCGACCACGTGAACCATTGTCGCAGGCGTCATCCGGCTACGACGACACCTGTTCGCATGCCGACACCCGGCCCTGCCTGGGCAGGACCATCCGCGCCCGGAAGGGGGCGGCAGTCACCGCCGATATGGCATTTGTCATAGCCACAGTCTATCGTCCCGGATATCCCGATTTGCCGAACAGAGGGTTACCAAAAGTAATCACAGGCCCGGTGCGGCGGYCGGCTACCGGCCCGCCTGGGTCGGCGTCCCGGCGGTTGGCGAGACACTGGCCGGCGCCGGCTGCGGATGCCCCCGGAAGTAGGCCAGGGCGACCTCCGTGGCGCTGAACCGCGCGCGGGCCGCTCCCGCGGGCGGGCTGGCGTCGGGGTCCGGCCAGACGTGCCCACCGCCCTGCACCGCCAGCAGGCCCACGTCACGCCCGCCCGGGCAGGCCGTGTGGATCAGCCGCTTCAGGCCGAGCGACCTGGTGTCGTCGATCCAGGGGGCAGCCGGGCCGCAGCCGACGAAGCCGGCGTAACGGCCCAGCCTGGCCTCCATCGGCTGGGCCTGGGTGCCGTCGAAGGGAGCGGGACGGTCGGCCCCGCCGCCATCCAGCGGCGTCACCGGGTCGCTCGTGCCGTGGATGGCCAGCAGACTCGGCGCCGGGGAGGCGCAGGCTGCGGGTATGACGGCGGAGGCCACCGGCACCACCGCGGCGAACACGCCGGGCAGCGCGCAGGCCGCGGTCACCGCCATGTCCGCGCCGTCCCCGAGGCCGGTGGCGAAGACCCGCTGGGCGTCCAGACACGTCCGCGCGGTCAGGTCGTTGACGAGCGCGGCCACGAAGGCCACGTCGTCCGGGCCGGCCGCGGGGCGGCGGACGAAGTTCCACTTCCCGTCCACGCCGTCCGGCGTGGCCACCGCGTAGCCGGACCTGGCGCCGACCTCGCTCAGGTGGGTGTAGCCCTCCACCGCGGCGGCGTTCTCCCCGGCGGCGTGGAAGACGACGATCAGCGGGAGTGGTCTGGCCGGGATGCTCCCGGCGGGGACCGCGAGCTGATAGCCACGGGTGTCCGCGCCGACCCGCAGCGTCTGGTGGCTCGATCCGGCCGAGATGTTCTTGCCGGAGACGCATCCGCTCACCACGGCCGGTACCGCCGACGCCCGCGGTGTACCGGCGCCGGCGGTACCACCGGTACCGCCGGTACCGCCGGCTGCCCTCGGCAGCACGCTGGCGGTGTCAGGGCCCGTCGCGGCGTCCGACTGCCCGGTCTCGGTGACCGTGCCGCCGCCGTGCCCGCCGGCATACAGGATCAGCACAACAACGATCATTATCGCCCCGACCACCGCGACGAGCGGCCCCCACAGGGGAGAGCGGCGGGGCGGGACCCGGCGGGCGGAACGGCGCTCACCTGCCGGCACGGCCACTCCCGTCCGGCCGGTCCGTACCCGGCCCGGTCAGCCCGGTCGGGGCGTCGGCGGCGAGTTGCCCGCAGGCCGCCGCGATGTCACGCCCCCTGGTGTCGCGAACAGTGGCCGTTATACCGCGTAACCGTAACCGGCGGACGAACTCGCGCTCCCGGCGCCGCTCGCTGGCCTGCCAGGACACCCCCCGGGTCGGGTTGAGCGGGATCAGGTTGACGTGGGTGAGCCTGCCGAAGAGCAGGTCCGCCAGCGCGTCGGCGCGTTCCGGCTGGTCGTTGACATCGTCGATCAGGGCGTACTCGATGCTGACCCGGCGGCCGGTCGTCTCGGCGTACTCCCACGCGGCGGTGAGCACCTCGGCCACCGGCCAGCGCCTGTTCACCGGGACCAGACTGTCACGCAGCTCGTCGTCGGGCGCGTGCAGGGAGACCGCCAGCGTCACCGGCAGACCGGCCCCGGCGAGCCGGCGGATCGCCGGCACCAGCCCCACGGTGCTCACGGTGATCGAGCGGGCGGACAGGCCGAGGCCCGCGGGTGGCGGGGCGGTCAGCACCCGCAGCGCCGCGACCACCGTGGCGTAGTTCGCCAACGGCTCCCCCATCCCCATGAACACCACGTTCGACAGCCGGGCCGGCCCACCGGCGAGCTCGCCGCGAGCGACGGCCCCGGCCGCGGCGACCACCTGCTCGACGATCTCGGCGGCGGACAGGTTGCGGGTCAGCCCACCCTGGCCGGTGGCGCAGAACGGGCAGCCCATGCCGCAGCCGGCCTGGCTGGACACGCAGACCGTGGCCCGGTCCGGATAGCGCATCAGGACGGACTCGATCAGCACTCCGTCGAAGGCCCGCCACAGCGTCTTGTGGGTGGCGCCGGCGTCGCAGGTCATGGTCTTGGCGGGGGTCAGCAGCGCGGGCAGCAACGCGTCCAGCAGCGCCGCGCGGGAGGCGGCGGGAAGATCCGTCATCGCCTCGGCGTCGCCCGCGCGCAGGTACCTGGCGAAGTAGTGCCGGGCGACCTGGTCGGCGCGGAAGGCCGGCTCGCCGAGCGAGACGGTGAGTTCCCGCCGCTGCGCGGTGGTCAGATCCGCGAGATGGCGGGGCGGACGCGGCCTGGGTGCGGCGACGAGCGGCACCGACCGGGCCGGCGCGGACGCTTCGGCGCCGCCGGCGGCGGTGGACGGGACAGCGGAGGAGACGGCCATGGCCTGTCCAGTCTGCCAGGTCATGGCGGCGGCACGAAAACAGTGATCAGTAGCCAGGCCACGGGAACGGTRCAGAGCACCGAGTCCAGCCTGTCCATGATCCCGCCGTGCCCCGGCAGCAGGTTGCCCATGTCCTTGATGCCGATGTCCCGTTTGAGCAGCGACTCACCAAGATCACCAACGGTGGCGGTGCACACCACCGCGAGTCCGAGCAGCACCCCCTGCCAGACGGCGGCGTGCAGGGTCCAGGCCATCAGCGTGCCGGCGACGACCACACAGGTGACGGTGGAGCCGRCAAAACCCTCCCAGGACTTCCCCGGGGAGACGTTCGGGGCGAGCTTGTGCCGGCCGCCGGAGAGCACGCCGGCCGCGTAGCCGCCGATGTCGCTGGCGACCACGGTGGCCAGGCAGGCGACTATCCGCCACGGCCCGTCCGACGGGCTGGTCAGCAGCGCGGCGCAGCCGGCCGGCAGGCCCACGTAGGCCGCGCAGAACGCCCCCGCGGCCACATCGTGGAGCAGATGGTCGGCCCCGTGGGCGAGACGGCACGCCGTCACCACGACGACGGTCGCGGCCAGGGCCACCACCAGCGCGGACGCACCCCCGACATAGGCGGCCACGGGCATCGCCGCCGTACCCGCCGCCAGTGGCGGCAACGCGATCCGCGCCCCGAGCTGGCGCAGCGCCCTGACCAGTTCGTACGTACCCACCACCATCGCCACACAGACGACGGCGATCCACAGCGGACGGACGGTGAACAGGGGGACGAGGATGATCAGGGCCAGCACGACCCCGACGGCGATCGCGGCCGGCAGATCCCGACCGGCCCGGATACCACGCGGGCGGGACGTGCCGACCGCCGGACCGGTGCGGGTCACGACGTCATCTCACGGTGCCGGAGAACAACGCGGGGCGATCGATGGCTGTCGATTGTCGGTCAGACCGCCAGCAGCTCCGACTCCTTGTGCCGCAGTAGTTCGTCGACCTGGCTGACGTACCGGTGCGTCGCCTCGTCCAGGTCCTTCTCCCCGCGCCGGCCCTCGTCCTCGCCGGCCTCGCCGTCACGGACGATGCGGTCGATCGCGTCCTTGCTGTGCCGGCGCACGTTGCGGATGCTGATCCTGGCCTCCTCCGCCTTCGTCCGGGCGACCTTGGCCAGGTCACGCCGACGCTGCTCGGAGAGCTCCGGGAACAGGCAGCGGATGATCGTACCGTCGTTGCTCGGGTTCACTCCCAGATCGGAGTCGCGCACGGCCTTCTCGATGGCGGCCAGCGAGCCCTTGTCGTACGGGGTGATGATCACCATTCTCGGTTCCGGAATGTGGAACGACGCGAGCTGGTTCACCGGGGTCGGCGCGCCATAGTAGTCGACGAGAACCTTCGAGAACACCGACGGGGTGATCCGCCCCGTCCGGATGTTGGCGAAGTCGTCCTTCGCTACCGCGACCGCCTTGTCCATTTTCTCCTCGGCCTCGAGGAGTACATCGTCGATCACCGTCGTCCTTCCGTCCCGCCCTCGTCCACACTGACCAGGGTGCCGATCTTCTCACCGCGGACGGCTCGCAGTATGTTCCCCTCCGTCAGCAGGTCGAAAACCACGATCGGCAGCCTGTTGTCCATGCACAGACTGATGGCCGTGGCGTCCATGACCTTCAGCCCACGAGACAGCACCTCGCCGTAAACGAGTGCATCGAAACGAACCGCATGGGGATTCGTCGTTGGGTCGGTGTCGTACACACCGTCGACCTTGGTGGCCTTGAGAACAGCCTGTGCCTTGATTTCCAGGGCGCGCTGCGCGGCCGTGGTGTCGGTGGAGAAGAACGGCGCCCCCAGCCCCGCRCCGAAGATGACGACACGGCCCTTCTCCAGATGCCGGATGGCCCGCAGCGGCAGGTAGGGCTCGGCGACCTGGCCCATGGCGATCGCCGTCTGCACCCGGGTGACGACTCCCTCGCGCTCGAGGGCGTCCTGGAGAGCCAGGCAGTTGATCACGGTGCAGAGCATGCCCATATAGTCGGCCCGGGCCCGGTCGACACCACGTTCGGCCAGCAGATGGCCACGGAACATGTTGCCGCCACCGACCACGATCGCGACCTCGATACCGGTCCGGCTCACCTCGGCGATCTGGCGAGCGATCGTCGCGAGCGT
Source organism: Protofrankia sp. BMG5.30 (assembly GCF_001983005.1). NCBI lineage: Bacteria > Bacillati > Actinomycetota > Actinomycetes > Frankiales > Frankiaceae > Protofrankia > Protofrankia sp. BMG5.30. The sequence goes on from NZ_MOME01000011.1 coordinate 168,650, forward strand.
CTCCGGGTCGATGCCCAGTGGCTCGCCACCGGCGAATGCCTCACCGGAGAGCTTCAGCAACACCCGTCGCCAGTGCACCTCGGCAACGCCACTATGGGGTGTAGCCGCTTCCGCGTCCCTGATGGCGTTTTCGATCACGAGCGGCCCCCTCGCCGTCGGCTACGATCATCGGCCGGTGGATATGCACTGCGAGTAGTCTGCCCTACCCGATCGGGTCGCAGAACCTCTGACCGCCACCTCCGGTTCGTTCGACGTACACCTGGACGTACACATGACGGGCAGCAGGGACAAAACGTCTCTGAGGAGAAGCCGGGGCCAGTGCCGGGACCGCTGGCCGGAACCGGCACTGGCCCGTCAGGCCGTCAGGCCGTCTTGACGTTGAACCGGGCGAACCGGCCAACCTCGATCTTCTCGCCGAGCGAGGATCCCGCCTGCTCCAGCAGCGCGCGGATAGTGATCTTGCCGTCCCGGACCCAGGGCTGCTCAAGCAGGACGACCGCTTTCACATAGCCGTTCAGCCGCCCCTCCACGATCTTCGGGAGCGCCTGCTCGGGCTTGCCCTCCTCGCGGGCCGCGGCCTCGTAGATCTTCTTCTCCTGCTCGAGAACCTCGTTCGGGATCTGCTCCGCGGTCACGTAGAGCGGATCTGCCGCCGCGACGTGCTGCGCGATGTCCCGCGCGAGCTGCTTGAACTGGTCGGTCTTCGCGACGAAGTCGGTTTCGCACTTCAGTTCCAGCAGGACACCGATGGTGGGGGGCAGCTGCGGGTCGGTCTTGTGCAGGTAGGACTCCACCAGGCCGTTGGAGGCGCTGCGCCCAGCCCGCTTGGCGACCTGCGCCAGGCCCTTCTCCCGCAGCCAGAACCTGGCCTTCTCGAAGTCGCCGTCGTTCTCGACGAGCGCTTTCTTGACGTCGCTCATCCCGGCGCCGGTGAGTTCCCGGAGCTTACGAATGTCAGCGGCGGTGATTTCTGCCATGGTGCTCTTCTCGTTCCATCCGGCTGCTGGTGTTGGTGGGAGCCACCGGGGCCGCGGGCAGCGCGATCGTCACTTCTTCACGTTCACGCTGCCGGGCCCCGGTGCCCCCGTAGGGTCGCTACTGGATCTTGCGAGGACGTGCTGGCGGGTACCGCGCGAAGGCCGGGCAGGCCAGCGTCCGGGACGGCTGGTCAGACCCGGGCGGTCGCGGCGCCCACTGCGGAGACCGTGTCGGAGTCGGGGTGGGCCGGCACGGCCGGCGCGGCCGGCGCCTGACCGGCCGGCTGCTGCGCCTCGGAGCCGGCCGTGGCCGGCGCGTCGGCGGAGGACACCTGCCCCCGCAGCAGCTCCTGCTCCCACTCGGTCAGTGGCTCCCCGCCGCTGGGCGTCTCCGGCTTGACGTCCGCCGACGTCGCCCCACCCGCACGGGCCACCAGCCCGTCCGCCACGGCGTCGGCCACCACCCGGGTGAGCAGGGTCGCGGAGCGGATGGCGTCGTCGTTGCCGGGGATCGGGTAGTCGACCTCGTCCGGGTCGCAGTTGGTGTCCAGGATCGCGACGACCGGAATGCCGAGCTTGCGGGCCTCCCCGACGGCGATGTGCTCCTTCTTCGTGTCGACGACCCAGACCGCGCTCGGCACCCGGGTCATGTCCCGGATACCGCCAAGGGTCCGCTCGAGCTTGGCCTTCTCCCGGGACAGCACGAGCTGTTCCTTCTTCGTCCGAACCTCGGTGCCGCCGGTCAGCTCGATCTCCTCGAGCTCCTTCAGCCRCTGGAGGCGCTTGTACACCGTGGAGAAGTTGGTGAGCATGCCACCGAGCCAACGCTCCTTGACGTAGGGCATGCCGACCCGCTGCGCCTGCTCCTCGATGGCTTCCTGAGCCTGCTTCTTCGTGCCGATGAACAGGACGGTGCCACCGTGCGCGACGGTCTCCTTGACGAAGTCGTAGGCACGGTCGATGTAGGACAGGGTCTGCTGCAGGTCAATGATGTAAATGCCGTTGCGCTCCGTGAAGATGAAACGCTTCATCTTCGGGTTCCAGCGCTTCGTCTGGTGTCCGAAATGCACACCGCTTTCGAGCAACTGCTTCATGGTGACGACGGCCACGGCTCGTCGCTCCCTTCTGCGCCGGGGGTACCGACGCACCTCGGTTACCGGCCCCGGCCAGCGACCGGGACCCCTGACGCCCTGCTGGCCCCTACCGCCGCGGATGGCAGCGGACCGAGAGAGCCTTCCAGCCGCACCGGGAGGGCGGGCGGGCGGAGAAGGGCGTGTGGATTCAGCTCGACCGTTCGAGCCGTACCCCAATCCTACGCCCACCCGCGTGCCGCCCCCCAGCGGGTTGTCCACAGGCGGGTTGTCCACAGGCGGGTCGTCCACAGCGGGTACGGGCCACCCGGACGGGGGTTGTGCACGGACCGGCTCGCAACCGGCGGGTTGTCCACAGGAGCCCGTCCGGCCGTGACCGCCAGGCCCGCACCGGTCACCGTGGCAGCAGCGGGAACATGCGCGGATCACTACTACGGACGCGCCCCGGCTCCCGGGCTCGGGCGTCACGGTCGCACCTGCCGTGCCGGCGACGGTCCGCCAGCCACCCGCCCGCCCGCCGCACGCTCACGGCCCGGAAATCCGGAGGCGCCATGATCCCGCCGTCCCGACACCGTCCGTTGCTTCTCCTGCTGCTGACGGCCGCGCTGCTCGCCCTGGTGGCCACCGGATGGCCGCATCCGCTGACCGGCTACGGCACTCGGGCGGCCGTCTCCCCCGCCTCCCCCGTACAGCCGGCGCCCACGCGGCCGGCCATCGCGGCGCCGGTATCCGAGGGGCCGGTACCGCTCGGGAGCGGCACCGGCATGAACCCGGTGTCACCGGGGCGTGCCGTCACGGCGCCATCAGGCCCGCTCTGGCGCGCCCCGCTGGACGGGACGCTCATCCTCGGCCGCGCCTTCAGCCCGCCGTCGTCGCCGTACGGCCCCGGCCACCGCGGCGTCGACCTGGTGGCCGCCCCGGGGACGCAGGTGCGGGCCGCCGGCCGAGGCGTCGTCACGTTCGCCGGAACGATCGCTGGACGCGGTGTGACGACCGTCAGCCACGGATCGTTGCGGACGACCTACGAGCCGGTGGAGCCGACCGTGGCGGCCGGCCGGACGGTGGCCGCGGGCGAACCGATCGGCCGGCTGGCCGCCGGGCATCCCGGCTGCCCCGCTGCCGCCTGCCTGCACTGGGGCCTGCTCGAGGGGAGCCGCTATCTCGACCCGCTCGGCCTGCTCCGGCGCCGTTCCCCGCGGCTGCTGCCCCTCGGATGAGACCGATTGCTCCTCGTGCCCCTCGGGTGGGATCACCTGCCACTGTTGCCCGGCCGCTGGGCTCTCCCTGGCCGTCAGGCCCGCGGATGACTCTGCTCGAACGCGGCACGCAGCCGTTGCGGTGTGACATGGGTGTAGATCTGCGTCGTGGCCGGGCTGGCATGACCGAGGAACTCCTGCACCGACCGGAGATCCGCGCCGCCTGCCAGCAGATGYGTGGCCGCGGAGTGGCGGATGCCGTGCGGGCTGATCGGCCCGATCCCGTCTGCCGTGGCGGTTCGGGCGGCCAGGATGCGCCGGACCGTCCTGGGGTCGAGCCGGCGGCCCCGCACCCCCAGGAACAGCGCCCGCCCGCTGCCGGCCACGGCGAGCGTCGGACGACCGGCCGCAAGCCAGTTCCGTAGGGCCCGCTGGGCGGGCACGCCGAAGGGAACGGCACGTTCACGGCCGCCCTTGCCGCGGACCCGCACCAGCCGTCGCTCGTCGTCGACGTCGTCGATGTCGAGACCGCACAGTTCGCTGACCCGGGTGGCGGTGGCGTACAGCAGCTCGAGGACGGCGTCGTCACGGACGACGATCGCGCTCTGGCCGGCCGCGCTCTGGCCGGCCGCCAACAGCTCCCATGCCTGGGCGGCGGTCAGCACCGTCGGTAGCGACGCGGGCCGCCGGGGGCCTGCCAGCCGCTCGGCGACGTCGGCGGCCAGCCATCCCTGCCGGGCCGCGAACGCGCTGAAGCCGCGCGCCACCGAGGCCCGCCTGGCCAGCGTGGTGGCGGCGGCCCCGTGGGCCCGCATCCCGGCAAGCCATCCGCGCAGCACCCCGAGATCGACACCGGCAGGCCCGTCGAGCCCGACATCCTGGGCGTACCCGCGCAGATGGGCTAGATCGGCCCGGTAGGCGCGAACGGTTTCCGGAGATCGGTCACGTTCAGTCGCCAGATGGCGAAGGTATGCCGAAACCGCGACGTCCCAGGAAACCTCGGCCTCCCGGCAGACCCCGGCAGCCCGGAAAACCCCCGTGTCCCCACAGGCCCCCGTTTCCCCGCGGGCCGTCATGTCCCGCGGGGCGGTGCTCCGGGAAGCGCTGTCCCGCGGAACACTGTCCGGGCAGGCGCTGTCCCGCGGAACACTGTCCGGGCAAGCGATATCCCGCGGGGCGCTGTTCCGCGGGGCGCTGTCTCGGGGTGCGGTGTCCCGGGAYGCGTTGTCCAGCGGGGCGGTGCTCCGGGAAGTTGTGGTATCCCCGGTGACCGGATCCCGGGAGTCAGCGACCGCACCGCCCATCCACCGCACGGTGTCCTTCGATCAGCTTCGTGTCAACACCGACCGGCCGGCCCGCGACGCCCCGGCACACCAGCCTCAGCCGGCCACACCAGTCTCAGCCGGCTGTACCGGTCGCACCGGCATCGTCAGCCGCGCCGGCCCTGCCGGCCGCGGACGGCGCTCGGCCCAGCGCTGTCAGGCGGTATCCGTCGCCGCGCAGCTCGACCAGGCCCTCGACGACCAGCGGGCCCATCAGCGCCTGCACCGTTTCGGGCCGTTCCCCCAGCCGTTGTGCCAGCACCGCCGCTCCCACCGAACTGCGGGCTGGCATCACGTCCAGCATGCGACGGACCAGCTCGGGCAGGCCGTCGCGACTGCCGGTGTCCGCCGGTGGGTACTCGGCGAGCTCACCGATGCCGCCGATCTCCTCACAGACCTCGGCGGCATCGGTGACCAGGACGGTCTGTTCGCGGTGGGTCCGCAGCAGGCGGTGGCATCCGACGCTGGCGGCGCTCGTGACCGGCCCCGGCACGGCCATCACCACCCGCCCGAGCCGGCGGGCGTGCCGGACGGTGTTCAGCGCGCCGCTGCGGTGGCCCGCCTCGACGAGAACCGTGCCCCTGGTCAGCCCGGCGATGATTCTGTTGCGGGTCAGGAAACGCCCCCGGTACGGCGGGCTTCCGGGCGCCGCTTCGCTGACGACCAGCCCGTTGTCACGGATCCGTGCCAGCAGTTCGGTGTGGGCCCGGGGATACGCAATGTCGACCCCGCCGGCCAGGACCGCGATCGTGGGGCCGGCGGCCGCCAGCGCCCCGTGATGGGCCGCCGCGTCGATACCGAACGCCGCGCCGGAAACGATCGTCCAGCCCCGGTCCGCGAGCCCGGCGGCGAGGTCGACCGCGATGGTGGTCCCATAGGCGGTCGCCGCCCGGGAGCCCACCACTGCCACCGCCCGTTCGCACAGTCGGCCCAGGTCTCCGTCCCCACGGGCCCACAGCCCGAACGGCTCCCCCGCCTCCGGCTCCGGGCCCTCGGACAGCCGCCCGAGGGCGGTCAGCGCGGACGGCCACTCCGGGTCCCCCGGGCAGATGAACCGCCCGCCGAGGGCCGCAAGCAGGCCCAGGTCGCGTTCCGGGTCGACGTCGGGATAACGGCCGCGCAGGTCGGCCCAGACGGCCACGGCGCCGCGCCGGGCCACCTCGACGCCAACCGCCGGCCGGTCCGAGCTGACCGCGCGGGACAGTGCCGCCCTGGCCAGCCGCTCGCTGTCGGTGGCCGTCACTGCTGTCTCCCGGGCAGCCGCAGGTCCAGCGCCATCCCGATCTGGGTCGGCCCCGGGGCGGGCAGGCCGGTCAGGTCCGCGAGCGTCCAGGCCACCCGCAGGACACGGTCCAGACCACGCGCGGTGAGCTGCCCGGACTCGAAGGCGAGATCGGCTGGACGGGTCACCTTCGCTGGCAGTGCCCACGTCCGCCGCAGGGCGGCACCGGGGATCTCCGCGTTGGTGCGCCACGGCGTACCGGCCAGCCGGGACGCCGTGGCCGCTCGCGCCGCTTCGACCCGCCCCGCCGCGACCGCCGAGGTGTCGGCGTATCTGGCGTCCGCACGCAGTTCGGCCCGGCTGGGCGCGGCGAGTTCGACCTGCAGGTCCACCCGGTCGAGCAGCGGACCTGACAGCCGGGAGAGGTAGCGCCGGCGTACCAGGCTCGGGCACTCGCACGCCCTGGCCGTGGCGGCGCCCGCCCGGGCGCACGGGCACGGGTTCGCCGCGAGCACCAGCAGGAAACGGGCGGGAAACCGCGCGCTCACCCGGGCCCGCGCCAGTTCGATCACCCCGCTTTCCAGCGGTTGGCGCAGCGCGTCGAGGGTGGGGCGGGAGAACTCCGGCGCCTCGTCGAGGAACAGCACACCCCGGTGCGCCTGGCTGGCCAGGCCCGGGCGCAGCACGGTCGAGCCCGCTCCGACGAGCGCGGCCGGCGTGGCCGAATGATGCGGGTTGCGGTACGGCGGACGGAGCACCAGCGGGCAGTCCTCGGGCAGCAGCCCGGCCACCGAGTGCACCGCGGTCACCTCGAGGGCGGCCTCGGTGTCGAGCGCGGGCAGCAGGCCCGGCAGCCGTTCGGCCAGCATGGTCTTGCCGCTGCCCGGCGGTCCCTGCATGAACAGGTGGTGGCCGCCGGCGGCCGCCACCTCGACGGCGAGCCGGCCGCGCGGCTGGCCCGCCACGTCGGCGAGATCGCCGACACCGGCAGCCGCGGAACGCGCCGTGTCGGTGGCGGCCGCCGCCGGCGGATCCGGCTCGTACTCCCCGCGCAGCAGCCGGACCAGGCAGTCGAGATCCTTCACCGGTTCGACGACGGCCCCCGGGACGAGCGCGGCCTCCGGGCCGTTCGCCTCGGGCACGACGACACGTTCGATGCCGGCGTCGAGCGCCGCGATCGTCGCCGGCAGCACCCCGCGGACCGGCCGCAGCCGGCCGTCGAGCGCCAGTTCCCCGAGCAGCACCCGGGAGCGCAGCGCCGCCGGGGGGACGGTGGCCGCCGCTCCGAGGATCGCGGCGGCCATCGCCACGTCGAACCCGCTACCGGACTTCGGCAGGGTCGCCGGGAAGAGCCCGACCGTGATCCGCTGGCTCGGCCACTGCTGGCCGGAGTTGACGATCGCGGCCCGGATGCGGTCCCGGGCCTCGTGCAGGGAGGTGTCCGGCAGCCCGACAAGGGTGATGGCCGGCAGCCCGTTCGCGAGATCCGCCTCGACCTCGACGAGATGCCCGTGCACCCCCACGACCGCGACGCTGAACGCCCGCGCCAGCGCCATCAGAACGCCCCGCGCAGATGCTCCACCCGCGGCGGGTTGTTACGGGTGCGGTACACCTCGACCACGTCGAAGCGCAGCGGCATCAGCGCGTGCTCGTGGTCACGCAGCCAGACGAGCGCCACGCGGCGGATACGAGCGGCCTTTGCCGGCACCACGGCCTGCGCCGGTGTGCCGTAGCGGTCCCCGGAGCGGGTCTTGACCTCGCAGAACACCAGACACGAGCCGTCCCGGGCGACAATGTCGATCTCACCGGCCGCGCATCGCCAGTTACGGTCGAGGATCTCCATCCCGCACCGCGACAGATGCCGGGCGGCGGTGTCCTCCCCGAACCGCCCGAGTACGTCCTTGACCCGCATCGCGCGCTCCCGTCCACGGGCGACGGACGCGCCCGTGGAGATCAGGATGACTGGCGAAAACGGACAGAACGAGATTACCTGCCGATCTGTGGACAAAACGGGCCTCGCGTCGTTCGCCCGTCCACAGGTTAGAGCTCGGCTTTGGTCAGCTCCTCGACGTTGATGTCCTTGAACGTGACCACTCGAACGTTCTTCACGAACCTCGCCGGCCGGAACATGTCCCAGACCCAGGCATCACGCAGGGTGAGTTCAAAGAAGATCTCACCGGCGCTGTTGCGGGCCTCGATCTGGTAGTCGTTCGCGAGGTAGAAGCGACGCTCCGTCTCGATCACATAGGAGAAGAGACCGACGACGTCCCGGTACTCACGGTAGAGCTGGAGCTCCATCTCGGTCTCGTACTTCTCGAGGTCTTCGGCGCTCATGCGCTCTCCGTCGCGCTGGGTAGCCCGGTCCGTGTCACGRCGTCCTCCAGCCGCGCCAGTCGTTCACGTTGAGCTTGTGCCACATTGACATACGACATCCGATGCTGTTCGCACGGTCCGTACGCGGACAGTGCCGCGGCGTGCCCGGCCGTTACATACCCCTTGTGTTGGGCGAAATCGTACTCGGGATGCCGGTGGTGGAGATCTTTCATGATCCGGTCCCGGGTCACCTTGGCCACCACCGACGCGGCCGCCACACAGGCGACGACCTGGTCACCCTTGAGCACGGCGGTGGAGGCGACCCCCAGCCCCGGCACCGCGAACCCGTCGGTGATGACGTACCCCGGCCGCCGGCCCAGGCGTGCCACGGCCCGGCGCATCCCGGCGATGTTCGCCACGTGCACACCGCACGCGTCGATCTCGGATGACTGGATCACGACGGTCGCCCACGCCTGGGCGACAGACAGTATCTCGTCGAACACCTGTTCGCGTAACCGCGGCGACAGCCGCTTGGAGTCCGCGAGATCGACGAGGCGGCGCGACCCGTTCGCGGGGAGGACGACAGCGGCCACCACGAGCGGCCCCGCGCACGCGCCACGGCCGGCCTCGTCGACGCCGGCCACGGGCGCGAACCCCCGGCGCCGCAGGAGACGCTCACAGCCCCACAGCCCGCTCTCACCTCGGACCGCCGCGCCGGTCGGCGCGAACGGCGGGAGGGGCCGCGGCCGGACGCCGCCCTCGGCGGGCCGCCGGGCGCCACCGCGACCGGCGGCCGTCGCGGTGGGCTGACGGGCAGTCGCCGTTGTCGTCACCTGCGTTCCTCCCGAGCCGTTTCACCGGTCGCGTCGGCAGGGTACCGGGCGAGGCTCGCCTGCGCCGCGCCGTGGTGGCGACGCCCACCACCGCCGCTCCCGCCAGCCCGGCGCCGGCAAGCGGCGCGGCGCCCGCCGCCTGCGCACCCGCGGCGGCAAAGATGTTCGGCGGGCTCAGGATCGCCATCCGGCTCAGGGGCCAGACCCGCACGAAGGCCCGGCCGACGACCTTGCTCTGCGGGATGGTGCCGTTCACCCGGGAGTCCGAGGACTCACCGCGGTGGTCACCCATGACCCACAGCTCGCCGGGTGGCACCTTCACCGGCTCGAACTCACGGCCCCCTCCGAGCGGGCTGTTCTCGTACACGTACGGTTCGTCCAGCGGCTGGCCGTTGACCGTCACCCGTCCCTGGGCGTCACAACACGCGACGGTGTCACCGCCCACACCRATGACACGCTTGATGAAGTCCTTGTCGCTGGGCGCGCCGAGGCCGAGCATCCCCTGCACCGACCGCRGCGCCCGGGAGAAGACGTTGCCCGGCGGAGTGACCAGGACCTCGGCCCGCTCGAAACCGGTCCCGTCCCCGTTGAACACCACGATCTCGCCACGGTGGACGTCCCGGAAACGGTAGACGAGCTTGTTGACCAGCACCCGGTCGTTGACCAGCAGGGTGCGCTCCATCGACACGGTCGGTATCCAGAACGCCTGGACGAGGAACGCCTTGATGAGCAGGGCGAGCAGGAAGGCGATCAGGACCAGCAACGGCAGCTCACGGGCGAACGAGCCGCGGCCACCGCGGCCGCCGCGGCCCGGGCGCTGGCGGGTGGGCGGGCCGTCCGTGGCATCCACCCCGGCCCGCTGGGGCTCCGGGAACTCCTGGAACTCCTGACCGGTCAGGTTCTCACCGATGACGTTCTCCCCGGTAGCGTCGCCTACGGCCTCGGTCTGACGGCCGGCCGGCCGGCCGTCGTCGGGGACAGCGGCCGGATGCCCCTGATGCCGGCCAGGCACGCCGACCGGACCCGGCTGCGGCCGGGTGGTGGCCGATGTGGACCCGGCCGCTTCGTCGTCGGCCGGTGGGGGGGAGCCAGTCCGCTCTCCGGGCGTGTCGACCGCGTCGTCCTCGCGGCCGCCCGTGGAGCCGGCGGGCGGAGGCCCGCCCCAGCGCATCGGACGACTGTGCTCGGCTCCACTCACCGCGCCACCTCATGGGTTCGCCGACTCGGGCTGGAATGTGCTGTCCGGGGAACCCGGTTGAAAACGATCGCTGACCACCCTACGCGCCTGGCCGGCGCCAACGACGCCACGGCGGACGCGTGTCCGATGTTCGGGTCGCCACACGCACCGGTCGCGATCATGCCGCAACGGCCGTACCACAGCCGGTCGTGTCAGCCATCCTCAGTTCCAGTGTCAGCTCCGGCCCGCCAAACCGCCACGGCCGACCGGGCACGTCCTACGCCGGCCGGCGCTTCTCCTTGATCTTCGCCGCCTTGCCACGCAGATCACGCAGGTAGTAGAGCTTCGCGCGGCGAACGTCCCCGCGGGTGACAACTTCGATCTTGGATATCACCGGGCTGTGGACGGGGAAGGTCCGCTCCACACCGACACCGAAGCTGACCTTACGGACCGTGAAGGTCTCGCGCACGCCGCCGCCCTGCCGCCGGATCACGACGCCCTGGAAGACCTGGATGCGCTGGCGGTTRCCCTCGACGACACGAACATGAACCTTCAGAGTGWCGCCCGGCCAGAACGTCGGGACGTCGGTCCTCAGTGACGCGGCGTCGAGGCTGTCCAGGGTTTGCATGGCAGTCGCTTTCTCGCGGTGATGACGGGACGGGTCAGGCCTGGTCCGGCCGGCGGAGGTGAGCCACTGTAACGGAGCACCTACTAGCGGACCACACACCGGCGGTYTGCGCATCAGCGGGCCGTGCTGGCAGTCGTGCTGGCATTGGCCCCTGGTGGCATCCGCTCGGTGCCCGCTCACGCCGAGTGATGTCACCCGGTGCGGCGGACGGCCGGAAACCGTATCCTACTGTGCCACACGAGCGTTCGAGCCGGTCCCACCCGAGCCGTCGTCCGCCGCCGCCTGGTCCTGGCGGGCGAGCAGGTCCGGGCGGCGTTGCGCGGTCCGCYGCAGGGCTTCGGCCCGCCGCCACCGGCCAATGGCGGCGTGGTCGCCGGAGCGCAGCACGGCCGGGACCTCGCGGTCACCCCACACCGCCGGCCGGGTGTACACCGGGGCCTCCAGCAGGCCGTCGGTGAAGGAGTCGTCCGTCACGGACTCGGCGTTGCCGACCACGCCGGGCAGCAGCCGGGTGACCGCCTCCAGGATGACCAGGGTGGCGACCTCTCCCCCGGCGAGAACGTAGTCCCCGATGGAGATCTCGTCGTCGGCCCACTCGTCGATGACACGCGCGTCGATGCCCTCGTAACGGCCGCAGCAGAACACCAGCCACGGCACGTCGGCGAGATCGGCAGCGTACGCCTGTGTGAAGGGCCGTCCGACCGGGGTCGGGACGACGATCCGGGGCCGCCGACCGTCCGCCGCGCCCAGCGCGCGGATCTCGGTCAGCGCAGCCCACCACGGCTGCGGACGCATGACCATGCCCGGCCCACCGCCGTAGGGGGCATCGTCGACGCTGCGATGCACGTCGTCGGCCCACTGCCGCAGGTCGTGCAGGTGGACGTCGAGGATGCCGCGCGCGCGGGCCCTACCGACCAGGGACAGCTCCAGCGGGCTGAGATAGTCGGGGAAGATCGTAACTATGTCGACGCGCACAACCGCTCCGCTGCTCCAGGTCCGCCGCGCTACTCCAGGTCGAACAGGCCCGGTGGCGGGTCGACGACGATCCGGCCGACCGGCACCTCGACCGTCGGCACGATCTCACGCACGAACGGGACGAGCACCTCACGGCCGCCGACGTGCTCGACGGCGAGTAGTTCCCCGGCGGGCGTGTGGACGACGTCGACGACCGTGCCCACGTCGACATCATCAACCGTGACCACCCGCAGTCCGACGAGGTCGCGGTCCCACCACAGGTTGCCGGCATCCTCGTCGCCGTCGTCCGCGGCCTGGCCCGCCTGACCGGCGGCGATGGTGAGAACGCGACCGCGCAGGGCCTCGGCGGCGTCGCGGTCGCCGACGCCCTCGAAGCGCGCCAGCAGGCGGCCGGCGTGCCAACGCGCCCCGGCCACCACCAGCGGCGTGGCCGTGGGCGGCTCGCCACACAGGTGCGTCCCGGGCGCGAACCTGCGCTCGGGAACGTCCGTACGGACGTCGATCGTCACCTCGCCCCGGATGCCGTGGGGACGGCCGATCCGGCCGACCACGACCGGCTCGTCCGCCGCCGGGTCGGCGGCAGGGCCGCCTCCGTCACGTGCTGCCGCGGACCGCGGCCGGCTGGTGGCGCTTTCGCCGTGTGTTCCGACAGCCATCTGAAGACGGCCCTACCGGTCGACGTCGATCACATCGACCCGCAGGCCCCGGTCACCCACTCCGGCCATGACCGTCCGCAGCGCGCGGGCTGTCCGCCCGCCGCGCCCGATGACCTTACCGAGATCGTCCGGATGCACCCGGACCTGAAGGGTGCGGCCCCGCCGGCCCGACTGCAGGTTCACGCGCACATCGTCCGGGTGGTCGACGATGCCCCGAACAAGATGCTCGAGGGCGGCTTCCAGCACTTACTGCCCCTCCGGAGCCTGCGACTCGGCCGCCGCCGGCTCGGTCTTCCCGGCGGCGGGGGCGTCCTCCGTCGCCTTCTTGACCTTCTTCGGCGTGGTCGCGGGCTTGTCGGTGAGGCCGGCCGCGGCCTTGGCCGCCGCCTGGAACACCTCGCGCTTGTCGGCCTTGGGAGCGGCGACCTTCACCGGCGGCGGCGCGGGAAGACCCTTGAACTTCTGCCAGTCACCGGTGACCTTGAGGATCGCGAGTACCGATTCGGTCGGCTGCGCACCGACACCGAGCCAGTATCCGGCACGCTCGCCGTCGACCTTGATGATGCTCGGGTCGGACTTCGGGTGGTACTGCCCGATCGTTTCGATGACCCGTCCGTCCCGCTTGGTACGGGCGTCCGCGACGACGATCCGGTAGTGCGGCTCGCGCATCTTGCCGAGGCGCTGAAGTTTGATCTTGGTTGCCACGATTGTCGAACTGCTCCAGACGTACGTCAGTAGTCACCGGACACCACAGTGCGGACGCGGAGTACCGGTAGCTGGGTTTGCCGGACGCCACTCGCGGCGCCGATGGTGAACGGGACCAGGGCGGGAACCCCGGACCGCCATCCCAGTTTGCCAGATCGCCCGACGCGGGGTGTGCCCGGGCGCCGGTGGCGCCGTCGGCGCCGTCAGTGCCGCCGGCCACGCCCCTGCCCGGGCGGCGGGAAAGCGCCACCGGGCAGACCCTCGCCGCGCATCAGGGCCGACAGGTCGGGCAGCTCGCCCTCGCCGAGCCCGGGCGGCAGCCCGCCGGGCCCGCCGGGCAGCCCACCGGCCCGCCGCGCCTCGGCCGCGGCCCGCTGCGCCTGCGTCTGCGCGGCGCGGGCGGCGGGGTTGCCCTTGCGCTTCGCGCCCTTGGCCTTCTTGGCAGTCTTGCGGCCCGCGGCCGACTTCGCGCGCAACGCCCCACCGGGCCCGCCGAGGCCACCGGCCATCTGCTTCATGACCTTGCGCGCCTCCTCGAACCGATCGAGGAGCTGGTTGACCTCGGTGACGGTCACTCCGGAGCCACGGGCGACCCGGGCCTTGCGGGAGGCCTGCAGGATGCGTGGATCGTCGCGCTCGGCCGGCGTCATCGACCGGATGATCGCCACCACCCGGTCGACGTCCCGGTCGTCGATCTGGGCGAGCTGATCCTTCATCTGCCCCATGCCGGGCAGCATCCCGAGCAGGTTGGCGATCGGCCCCATCTTGCGGACGGTGAGCATCTGCTCGAGAAAGTCGGAGAGGGTGAACTCGGAGGCGGCCATCTTCGCCRCCAGCTGTTCGGCCTGCTCGGCCTCGAAGGCCTTCTCGGCCTGCTCGATGAGGGTGAGGACGTCGCCCATCCCGAGGATGCGCGAGGCCATCCGCTCGGGGTGGAAGACGTCGAAGTCGTCCAGCGCCTCACCGGTGGAGGCGAACATGATCGGACGGCCGGTCAGGTGCGCGACCGACAGCGCGGCACCGCCGCGGGCGTCACCGTCGAGCTTGGTGAGCACCACCCCGGTGAAGCCCACCCCGTCGGCGAACGCCTGCGCGGTGGTGACGGCATCCTGGCCGATCATGGTGTCGACGACGAACAGGATCTCGTCCGGGGACGTCACGTCCCGGATGTCGGCGGCCTGGCGCATCATGTCGGCGTCCACGCCGAGCCGGCCCGCGGTGTCGACGACGACCACGTCGTGCAGACGACGGCGGGCGTGCTCCACGGCGTCGCGGGCGACCGCGACCGGGTCGCCCACACCGTTGCCGGGCTCGGGCGCGTACACGTCCACGCCGGCCTGGCCGGCGACGACCTGAAGCTGCGTGACGGCGTTCGGCCGCTGCAGGTCGGCGGCGACGAGCAGGGGGGTGTGACCCTGCTCCTTCAGCCACCGGCCGAGCTTGCCAGCCAGCGTCGTCTTGCCCGTCCCCTGCAGGCCCGCCAGCAGGATGACGGTGGGTGGCGTCCGGGCGAACCGCAGGGTGGTCGTCCCGCCACCCAGGATCGTGACCAGCTCCTGGTTGACGATCTTTATGACCTGCTGGGCGGGGTTCAGCGAGGTCGAGACCTCCTCGCCCCTGGCCCGCTCCCGAACAGCGCCGATGAAGGCCCGGACCACYGGCAGAGCGACGTCGGCCTCCAGCAACGCCACCCGGATCTCCCGGGCGGTCGCACTGATGTCGGCCTCGGACAGCCGCCCCTTGCCACGCAGTGACGAGAAGGCCTTGTCGAGACGGCTGGACAGGGTGTCGAACACGCGCACACTCCGGGATCGCTGGCGGACCGCAGCTCTCAGGGTACGCACCCACCGGCCCGGACCGGAGCCGGACCGCTCGGCACCGCCCCGCCCGACGGAACCACAAAGATCACCAAGCCCCGGCGAGGCGCACCCACACGACGATCACAGGCGGACCCGCCGTGATCTCCGCCCTCCACACCGAGGATGGTGGGGACACCTCGCCGGACGTCGTCCATCCCGGCCGTCACCACCGACCGGGAGTGAAATCCTCACCCCGGCACTGTAGGTCGCGGCATGCGGGTACGGAAGAAGCTTCGGCGTCGGACGCAGTGGCCACACCGTGGTCCCCGGCCTGGTTCTACCGGCTCACCTGCTGTGTTGCGTTGTTACGTTTCGATGTTGCGTTTCAGGACTTTGTCGCCCACGTGTCGCGGCTCAGTCCGGCGGGTCCCCGAGCAGCGCGTCGACGAACGCCTCCGGCTCGAAGGGCGCGAGGTCGTCCGGGCCCTCCCCCAGGCCGATCAGCTTCACGGGGACGCCGAGCTCCCGCTGTACGGCGATCACGATGCCGCCCTTGGCGGTGCCGTCGAGCTTGGTCAGCACGACCCCGGTGATGTCCACCGCCTGAGTGAAGACCCTGGCCTGCTCGACCGCGTTCTGGCCGGTGGTCGCGTCCAGCACCAGCAGCACCTCGTCGACGGGGCCGAGCTTGGCGACCACCCTCTTGATCTTGGAGAGCTCGTCCATCAGGCCGGTCTTGGTGTGCAGACGGCCCGCGGTGTCGATCACCACCGTGTCGACGTCGTCACTGATCCCCCGCTTGGCCGCCTCGAAGGCCACCGACGCCGGATCGCTGCCCTCGCTGCCACGCACCGTGTGCGCCCCGACCCGACTGCCCCAGGTCTCCAACTGGTCGGCGGCCGCGGCCCGGAAGGTGTCCGCCGCGCCCAGCACGACCCGCCGGCCGTCCGCCACGAGAAGACGGGCGATCTTTCCGCAGGTCGTGGTCTTGCCGGTGCCGTTCACCCCGACGACGAGGATGTTCGCCGGCCGGCCCTGCGCGAACGCCTGAACCGTGCGGTCGGTGCTGGTGCCGATCTGGGCGAGCAGCTCGTCGCGCAGCAGGACGTGGACGTCCGCGGGCCGGCGCGCGCCGAGGACCTTCACCTTCGTCCGCAACGACGCGACCAGCTCCTCGGTGGGCGTGACGCCGACGTCCGCGACCAGCAGGGTCGTCTCGACGTCCTCCCAGACCTCCTCGTCGAGGTTGTCCCCGGACAGCAACAGCAGCAGGCCACGGCCCAGGCTGCTCTGGGAGCGGGCCAAACGCGCGCGCAGCCGCACCAGCCGGCCCGCGGCCGGGGCCGGCACCTCCAGCTCCGGTACCTTCTCCAGCTCCAGCTCGTACAGCCCAACCTCGGCGGCCTCGGCCCCGGTCGGGGGCACGGGAATATCAAGGTCGGCCGGGAGATCGACCGTGTCGACCGTCCGGCGGGGGGAGTCCCGCGGCACCTCGGCGTCGTCACCCACCCCGGGCGGGTAGTCCGTCCCTGGCTGCGGCCGGTCGGGGGCGTGGCCGGGGGCGGCGGTGCCCGCCCGCCCGCGGCGGCGGGTGCCCACCACCAGGCCAGCGGCCGTGACGACGGCGAACACGACGATCGCGATAATGATGAGGACGTACTCCACGCCTTCGATCCTGGCAGACCAGGCGTGCTGTGCTCAGGCCGAGGCGCGCTCGCGCAGCCGCTGACTGATCACCGTGGTGACCCCGTCACCACGCATCGCCACTCCGTAGAGCGCGTCAGCGATCTCCATCGTGCGCTTCTGGTGGGTGATGACAATCAACTGGGATTTCTCCCGCAGCCCCTCCAGCGCCTCCAGCAGGCGGCCGAGGTTGCGGTCGTCGAGAGCCGCCTCGACCTCGTCGAGGACGTAGAACGGCGACGGACGGGCCCGGAAGATCGCCAGCAGCAGCGCAATCGCCGTCAGCGACCGCTCTCCACCGGACAGCAGCGACAGCCGCTTGACCTTCTTGCCCGGCGGCCGGGCCTCCACCTCGATACCCGTCGTGAGCATGTCGTCGGGGTCGGTCAGGACGAGCCGGCCCTCACCGCCGGGGAAGAGGGTCGCGAAGACCGTCTCGAACTCCCGCGCGGTGTCCGCGAACGCCGCCCGAAAGACCTCCCGCACCCGCTCGTCGACCTCCGCGACGACCAGCAGCAGGTCACGACGGGTGTTCTTGATGTCGTCAAGCTGGGTGGAAAGGAACGCCGCACGCTCCTGCAGCGCCTCGAACTCCTCCAGCGCCAGCGGGTTGACCTTGCCCAGACGGTTCAGCTGCTTCTCCGCGGCGGCCGCCCGCGCCGCCTGCTCGGCCCGGTCGAACGGGACGGGCTCACCGTCGGGGGTGTCCGGCGGCACCGRGACGTCCGGCCCGTACTCGGCGACCAGGTCGTCAGCGGCTATCCCGTGCTCGTCCATCGCCTTGGTCTCCAACGTCTCGACCCGCAGGCGCTTCTCGGCGCGGGCGAGCTCGTCGCGATGGACGTCGTCGCGCAGCGCGGCGAGTTCGGTGGCAAGCGTGCGGACCTGCTCGCGGACGCCGGTCAGGTCGGACTCGGTCTGCCGGCGCAGCGCCTCGACGCGCTGGCGTTCGGTGTCGGCGGCGACGAGGGAGTGCTCCAGGGCGGTCAGGGCGGTGTCGGCGGCGTCGGCGGCCGCCGCGGCCACCGCTGCCTGGCGTTCCCGGACCTCCCGGCGGCGCGCCGCGGCCATCCGCGCGGCACGTTCGTTCGCGGCGGAGCGCACCAGCGCGTCCGCGCGGCCGGCCAGCGCCCGCGCCCGCTCCTCACTGGTGCGCACGGCGAGCCGGGCCTCGACCTCCTCGGCGCGCACGGCCGAGGTCGCCGCGACCAGCCGGTCGCGTTCGGCTGACGAGCGTTCCCCGGTCTCTGGTTCGTCCGAGGCCGCGGCCAGCGCCGCCTCCAGCTCCGCCAGCGCGCCATATGCCTGGTCACGGGCTGTCTCGGCCTGGGCGCGGGCCCGTTCGAGCCGTTCGATCTCGGCCGCGCCGGAGCGGTTCGCCCGCTCCAGCTGGGAGAGCTGCTCGGAGAGCGCGCGGTGCCGGGCGTCGGCGCCGTGCAGCGCCGCGAGCGCCTCGTCGATCCCGCCGCGGGCCCGGGTGACCTCCTCCCCGGCGGCGGCGACCGCTCCCCTGGCGTGTTCGCCGCGGCCGGCCGCAGCGATCATCTGGCTCTCCGCCTCCTCGGCGGCGGCCTGCAGCTCCAGCAGGGACGGTGCCCGGGCGCTGCCGCCGGTGGCCAGCGCCGGCCCGATCACGTCACCGGCCCGGGTGACCGCCCGGATGTCGGGATGTGCCCGGACCACCTCCACCGCGGCGGCGAGGTCGTCGACCACCAGGGTGGCGGCGAGCATCCGCGCGACGGCCGCGGCATAGCGCGGGTCACCGACCCGCACGAGATCGGCCGCGGGTACGCCACCGCCGCGGGCCTGTGGCGACAGGGCCCGTGCCGGGTCGGCCGCGCTGTCGGCCGCGGCGCCCGGCGCCGCGCCCTCGGCGGCGACGACCAGGGACGCCCGGCCGGCGTCGACCGCCCGCAGCCACTCGAACGCGGCGGTGACGTCGTCGGTGCCGGCGACGGCGACGGCGTCGGCGGCCGGGCCCAGCACGGTCGCGACGGCCACCTCCGCCCCCGGCTCGACCGACAGCCATCCGGTGAGCCGGCCGAGGATGCCGGTGGGCGGTTCGACACGAACCTCGACGTCCGCGACCTCCGCGGCGTCGGCGTCGGCGTCGGCGTCGGCGTCGGCGTCGGCGTCGACCCTGTCCTGTCCGCCGGCGGCCTCCCGGCCGGCCTTCCCCTTTTTCCCTTTGGGCTCTTTGCCTCTGTTCCCCCTGCCGGCAGGTCCGCCGGCTCCGCTACCCGCGCCGGCCTGGCCGGCGGGCGGGGGCGTCCAGCTGCCGGCGGCGGCGTCCAGCAGTGCCGCGGCACCGTCGCGCGGGGTCAGCGACAGGGTCAGCGCCTCCCGGCGAGCCTGCCAGGACGCCCGGTCGCGTTCGGCGGAACGCTCCTGCGCGCGCAGCTCCTCCAACCGGTCGGTGGCGGTGGTGTGCACCGCCGCCGCCTCGTCGTGGCGCGCGGTGAGCTCGCCGCGGGTGGTCCGGATCCGGGCGAGCTCCGACTCGAGCGCGATCCGCTGGTCGCTGGTCTCCCCGCCGCGCAGCCGGGCCGCGTCCACCGCCTCGGACATCCGGACGATCTCCACCTCGGCGCTGCCGGCCCGGGACCTCGCGGCCTCGACCCGGCCGGCCAACCGGGCGAGGTTCTCCCGCCGGCTCGACGCCTCCCGCGCGGCCGCTACCAGCGCCTTCTCCTCCTGGGCGAGGGCGGCTTCGAGCCGCGCCCGGCGGGTGACGACCTCCTCAAGGCTGTCGCGGTCGGCGTCCAGCCGGGTCAGCAGCGCGTTCTCCTGCTCCCGGACCGCGGCGGCCTCCTGCTCCATCTGCTCGGGGTCACGGCCGCTGCGCTGCTCCTCGGCGCCGGCCCGCAGCAGCCGGGCCCGCTCGGCGGCCAGCGACCGGGTGCCCCGGATGCGTTCCCGCAGGGATACCAGGGCGTGCCAGACCTCGCCCGCGGCAGCGGCCCGCGGGGTCACCGCGGCCAGCGCCGCCTCCAGCTCCTGCTCGCGCCGCTGCCCCTCGGTGTGGGTACGGCCCACCGTGGCGAGACGGGCTCGCAGCGCCTCCTCGTCCCGGATGTCGGTTGCCAGGTTGCCACGGGCCGTGACGATGTCGTCGGCGAGCAGCCGCAGCCGGGAGTCACGCAGCGTCGCCTGGATGACGCCCGCCTTACGGGCGATCTCCGCCTGCCGGCCGAGCGGGCCGAGCTGACGGCGCAGTTCGGCGGACAGGTCGGTGAGCCTGGTGAGGTTGGCGGCCATCGCCTCCAGCTTGCGCAGCGCCTTCTCCTTGCGCTTGCGGTGCTTGAGCACGCCGGCCGCCTCCTCAACGAAGGCACGGCGGTCTTCCGGGCGGGCGTGCAGGACCGCGTCGAGCTGCCCCTGCCCGACGATGACGTGCAGTTCGCGGCCGATCCCGGAGTCACTCATGAGCTCCTGGATGTCCAGGAGCCGGCAGGTGCTGCCATTGATCGTGTATTCGCTCTCGCYGCTGCGGAACATCAGCCGGCCGACGGTGACCTCGCTGTAGTCGATCGGCAGGGCGCCGTCGGTGTTGTCGATGGTCAGCAGCACCTCGGCGCGGCCCAGCGGCGGYCGCGACGGGGTACCCGCGAAGATGACGTCGGACATGGTTCCGCCGCGCAGCGCCTTGGCCCCCTGCTCGCCGAGGACCCAGGCCATGGCGTCGACGACGTTGCTCTTGCCGGAGCCGTTCGGCCCGACCACGCAGGTGATACCGGGCTCAAGGTGCAGAGTCGTCGAACTCGCGAACGACTTGAAACCCCGCAGGGTGAGGCTTTTGAGGTGCACCGGTCTCCGACAGCTGTCGCAGGGAACGGGCCGCGGACAGTTGGCCGCACAGTGCAACCGACGGGCGGGCCCGCCACGCGTGCGTAGGCCCGTCTCTGCCACCATGCCCGAGGGGACGATCGGGTACTCACGATACTGCGGTGTCCGGTAGCGAACCGGGGCCGGGTGCGGCGGYCTGACAGGGACCGGCGGAGACCGGGGCAGGCGGGCACTGGAAGGTGAATCGTATCACCGACAGAAATCGACGTAGCTCGCAACGTCACAGGCATGGCGGGAAACCTCGACGGGAGGTTTCATGAATGCCGCCGACAACACAAAGGGACGTTCCCCATGAAGAGAAACGTCCCTTGGGTCCCGCTGCGGGTCCAGGAGGATCAGGTCAGCGCGGGCTCTGCCTCGAACRCTCGGAGTTCATCCGAGACATCGACCCCTTCAAGAGCATCATTGAGAGCGCGACTACGCGCGAGCTCGTCCTCCAGTTCTGCTACACGCGCACGAAGTCGGCGTACCTCATACGACAAACGAACGTCGTTGCCAGAGCCGACGTGGCCGAAAAGGGCCTTCGCCATGATAGTGGTCCTCCACGATGAGTGACCGAGCGGGTGCGGGATGCGCTGCGACCTGGCCAACCGGCTCAGGCAGACCACACGACGCGCCAGACAATGAATCGAGGATGGCACGTCTTGCGACCGAAAGTCAAGACGATGCCATACCCCACTCGCCGACTACGGCGTTTTGTCGAGATGGGGACAGCCGGGCCTGTCGGAGTGTCCGTCGGCACGACGGACACTCATGTCACCGGGTTGTCATGCCACCCACACCGACACGGCCGGTCAGCCGGCCGATACGCGCCGGGACCGTTACCAACCCGGTACACACGAGCCCCGCTGGCATCCCACCGCGACTCACCCGCACACCGGACCGGACGATTGATGCCGGACCGGACGATTGGGAGTGTCAACAAACGCGTCACTTACGAACAAAATTCAGCAGGTCACCGCTGGGCGGCGACCAGGAGTACGTCACCTGCGTCGTCCGGCCGGGCGTGTGTCCCGCCCGCAACATTTCCAGCAGGGTCTGGCAGTCCGCGCGCRGACCCTCGACGATCACCTCGACCCGGCCGTCCGCGAGGTTGGTCGCGGAACCCACCAGGCCGAGCCGACGCCCCCTCGATCGAACATACGCACGAAAACCAACACCCTGCACGGTCCCCGACACCCATGCCGTGAGCCGGACCAGTGGCTCCCCGGACGCGGAGTCACCGGAAACAGCGGAATCGGYGGGGCCGCCGTGCGGGCAGGCGGGAACGTCACGCATGAAGCCGGTAGGATACCGGATCACTGTGGACACGACACATTCCCCCCGCTTCCGTCAGCCTCGGTCGCGCCGGTACCGCCGCGGCCGGGTCGCGCTGACGACGGTGTGCGCCATCGTCATCCCGTCGACGCTGCTCCTCGGYGGCTGCGGCCAGAACTTCGAGCAGGACGGCGGCGTGCTGCCGGTGCCGAAAGCCAGCACCGAAGGCCTGCGCAGCGCGATACCGGAGCCCGAGCCCGCCGCGGCCGAGATCATCGGGCCCGGCTACGCCCCGCCCCGAACGTCAGGCCCCACCCAGACAGCGGTCCCCAACATCCCCGGTGGCAAACACTGATCCGGTACCGATCCGGTACTGATCCGACAACAGGTCAGGTGCCGATCCGACGGCAGCCACCGACGCACCGGCCCCACCTGGACCGACACACCCGCGGCTGACGCGTCCGACCTCCCCTGGTTGGTCACAGCTGCTTGCGGTGGGGCCTGCTGGCGAGGCGGCTGCCGGTGCCGATATCGGCTCGCTGCCCGGCCTGAAAGCCGGCCAGCCCGCCCGACCCGGACAGGTTGCGCGACCGTGTCGTGCGCAGCCGCGGATAGACCTCGGCGACGTGCCGGTCGACCCTCGCCGACCGGTCGGCGAGGACGAGCTCGACCGATCGACCGCCGACATGCCCGGACCGGTGGCGTTCCCTGGCCCCGGACTCGGCCGCGGTGAGCCGGCTCTGGAYGGCGGCGGCGAACCCGGCCATCCAGGATCGGCGGAACGCGCGGACGTCCTCAGCAGGCGGCACCCGAACCAGCGCGAGGGCGTGCGCCTGCTGGACCAGCAGGGACGTGTAGAGGATCTGGGTCCGTYCCAGATCAGCCGCCATCCCGAACAGGTGCGCCGCGTGCGCGATCGCGCCGCCCAGCGGGTTCGTCCGGTGGATCAGCCGGCAGCCGAGCGGRCCGGCGATGGCGGCCAACAGAGTGATCTTGTCCCGGGCGTAGGGATGGTCGACGCCCAGCACGACGTCCCCGGCCGTCGCTGTGGTGGGCGCTGTCTCCTCCAGCAGCGCCCGGTCGATGCCGTACTGGGCGATGAGGTCCGCGGCCTTGTCGTTGTAGGACTCCCGAGCCTGTTCGGGCAGGCCCTCGGCCTCGGCCATCGCCAGCAGCTTGCGGATCTTTCCCAGGGCGGCGTCCGCGTCCATGRCGGTTGTCGCGCTCCTCCCACTACCAGCTGCCGACAGCCGCCTACCAGTGCGCCTTTCGCGGGMGTGGCTGGCAGCGCGGACAGGTGAAACTGGACCGGTTCATGAAGGCGTCCCGGCGGATCGGGGTTTCGCACCGCGTGCAGGGCAGGCCCGCCCGCCCGTAGACCGCGAGCGAACGGTCGAACAACCCGCTCTCACCGTTGACCGACACGTAGAGCGCGTCGAAAGAGGTGCCACCGGCATGTAGGGCCTCGAGCAGCACCTCGCGCACCGACTGAAGTAACCGGTTGAGCTCGCCGCGGGTCAACGTCCCGGTCGGACGCGCGTAGTGCAGACCCGCTCGCCACAGTGATTCGTCCTCATAGATGTTACCAATCCCGCTGACGAGGGTCTGGTCGAGTAACGCCCGTTTGATCCCGGTCCGGCGGCGGCGCACGGCCGCGACGAAGCCGGCGTCGGAGAAGCCCGGGTCGAGGGGGTCCCGGGCGATGTGCGCGATCGGCGCGGGCACGCCCGCGTCTGCCGGGACGACCGCCAGCCCCCCGAAGGTGCGCTGGTCGACGAACCGCAGCTCCCGGCCGGCGTCGGAGAAGGTGAAACGCACCCGCAGGTGCGTCTCGTCGGGCTTCTCCGTGGCAACCACCAGGAGCTGGCCGCTCATCCCGAGATGGCCCAGCAGCGCAGCCCCGCTGTCGAGGGCCAGCCACAGGTACTTGCCCCGGCGGCAGGCAGCCTCGATCGTGCGGCCGGTGAGCACCGCGGCGAAGTCGGCGGCGCCGGCGGCATGCCGCCGGACCGCCCGGGGATGGGCGACCGCCACCGTGGCGATCGTCCTGCCGGGCAGCGTCCGCTCAAGGCCGCGGCGGACCACCTCGACTTCGGGCAGTTCAGGCATCGGACTCGGGCATCAGAAGGACGTTGGACAACGTGGGTGGCGGTCAGCCGTTGCCCGTGCCCACAGCCGCCTCGGAATGGCCATGGGTGGTCTCTGCCACAGAGTCAGCGGTGGCGCCGACAGCATCGGATACCGCCTGGCCGGGAGCTTCCGCCTCGTCCTCCAGCGCCTGGAACGCGGCGGCGGCGGCCCGCTGCTCAGCCTCCTTCTTACTGCCCCCGTCGCCGTGACCGAGCACCCGGCCGGCCACGACGGCCCGGGCGGTGAACCGTTTGGCGTGGTCCGGCCCGAACTCGTCCACCTCGTACTCGGGGGGGCCGAGCAGCAGGCTGGCGGTGCGCTCCTGCAACGACGTCTTCCAGTCCAGCCCGGCGCCCCGGCCGGCGGCGACGTCGAGCAACGGGTCGAACAGCCGGTGGACGAACTCGGAGGCGCTCTCCAGACCGGACGACAGGTAGACCGCGCCGATCAGCGCCTCCAGGGTGTCCGCGAGGATGCTGGCCTTGTCCCGCCCGCCGGTGGTCTCCTCTCCTCGGCCGAGCAGCAGGTAGGGGCCGATGCCCCTCTCCCCCAGCGTGCGGGCGACCTCGGCCAGGGCCCGCATGTTGACCACGGACGCGCGCTGCTTGGCCAACTGCCCCTCGGGCAGGTCGGGATGACGATTGAACAGAGCGTCGGTGACGACCAGGCTGAGCACCGAGTCCCCGAGGAACTCCAGCCTCTCGTTGGTCGGCAGGCCACCCTGCTCGTAGGCGTACGAGCGGTGCGTGAGCGCCAGCTCCAGCAGGTCGACGTCGACGGGCACGCCGAGCGCGGTCCGCAGGCCGTCCCGGGGCACCGGCGGAGGCAGGCCGCGGGTCATGACGGCAACCCGGCCCGGCTGCGACGGCGGGTGACGAGACCGGCCAGGGCCGCCCGTTGGCGCGGCACCCATCCGGAGCGGTCCGCGACGGATGCCTGCGCGACTGCCCGCGCGATCGCTTCCGCGACGCCTGAACCGGCCGCACCGGAACCAGGCCCGCCGCCCGCGACGATCACGATCCCGTCGACGCCAACCACGAATGCTCCCTCCTGCGGATACCACCCCGACAGCGCCGGTGGCGGCTGGTCGACAGACTCCGCCACCGCCCGCAACCACGAGACCACAACAGCCCCGGTCGAACCGTCGCAGACCACGACATCGACCTGTCCGCCAGCCGCCACCGTGGCGGCGTCGACGGCGCCGACGACGTCGAGCTCCAGCCCGGCGAGGAAGTCACCGAACTCGCCAGACCCGTCGGGCGCGCTGACGTCCAGGCCCCCGGCATACGGTCCATCGGCGCCTGGCCGACCGGTACCCGGTCCACCGGCGCCAAAGCGTGCTCCGGGGTGACGGACCGGCCCCGCCACCAGCCGGCCGACCCTGGGACGTGCCACGCCCAGACAGGCCGTCGCGTAGGCCGCGCCGACGATCGCGTGCTGGACGAGATGATCGGCCCCGGTGCCGCTGCCGGGGGCCGCGCCCGCGTCCAGCAGGACCGTCGGGCGCAACCGGGAGCCGAGCAGCACGGCGAGAGCCGGCCGGGTCGCCCCCGGCACCGGCCCGAGGGTGAACGAGGCGGCGGCCACGAGCGCTTCGGGCGGACCGGCGGAGACGACCGCGTCCGCCACACCATCTCTGATCAGCCGGGTCGCGACACGGACCGTGGCATCCCGCCTCGAGCGGACCTCACGGGCCGCGTCCTGGCCAGGACCGATCAGATGGGGCGCTTCGGCCAGCCGTAACCGGCCACCGACGGTGAGCCCACGCTCGGCCGACAGCCGTTCGGCAACCGCGGACGGACCGACGACGCTGACCACCAGCGACTCGTCGGCGTCCAGCGCGCTGCCGATGCCGTCGACGACCGCATCCGGCGCGCCGTCACCACCCAGCAGATCGACCGCGACGTGTGTCACATCAACTTAGACGTCGAGGACCTGTCGATCGTTGTAACGACCGCACGTCGGGCAGACCGTGTGCGGACGGGTCACGTGGCCGCGGGGGCACTTCGTGAGGGCCGGGGCCTGCGTCTTCCACTGTGCCCGCCGGGAACGGGTGTTGCTGCGCGAGGTCCGGCGCTTCGGGACGGCCACTAGTCCTTCTCCTTGCTCTCTGCGTTGGTGTTGCTCGCTGTGTTGGTGTTCTCGTTCGGTGGCAGGTTCTCGATCAGTGACGGCAGCGCCGCCCACCTGGGATCGGCCCGGGCGTGCTCGTGGTCGACATCAGGATCGTCCAGCCGGCCCCCACAGTCGGCGCACAGGCCGGCGCAGTCCGGCCGGCAGCAGGGGGACAGCGGCAGGCTGAGCACCAGCGCGTCGCGCAGCGCCGGCTCGAGATCGAGATGGTCGTTCACGACCTGGAAGGAGTCGTCCTCGGGGTCGTCGGGGGCCCGGTCCGGGTAGTAGAACAGCTCGCGGAGGTCGACCGTGGTCTCGTCCTCGATCGGGTCGAGGCAGCGCGCGCACTCGCCGGTCAGTGGCGTGAACACCGTGCCGCTGACCAGCACGCCCTCCATCACGGCCTCCAGGCGCAGATCCAGGTCGATGGGCGCGCCCGACGGAACGTGGATCATCTCGGTGCCCAGCTCCGACGGGGCGGGCAGCCGCGTCACGACGCGCTTCATCGAACCCGCCCGGCGGCCCAGCTCACGGATGTCGAGCACGAGCGGACCCCGAGGGGCCCGGCGGCGGAATGACGGCGCAGTCATGGAGGAGGTGCCTGTCGTTGCCACGGAGTACCGGATTCACAACTCTCGGGTGTCGCAGATGGCCGACCGCGTGACGATAACGCGATCATGATCTGTGGCTCGTCGGTCGGTGGGTTCGGTGCCCGGGAATCCAGGCGCCAGGGACCACCCTATCCGATCGTCTCGCGAAATCCGCTCACCGTCACCTCGGACGGACCGGGGGACCGACCGCGGCACGTCCGCCGGCCTCGGGTCGCCAGCCGGCGGACGATCCCCGACCGCCACATCAATGACCGGAACCGGCGCGCCCGGGCATCCGGACGACCCGCGCCCGTCGTCCGCCCGCGTGTCACGAACCATCGCAATGGTCGCCTCAAGGAGACATATGGAGATCCGTAGTAAGCGGTAGGCCATGGCTGGTGGTGGACCACGGTCATACGCCCTGGCTCACCGCGAGTGATACCAGCCATTCACGGTAGGGGTTGCTCGGTCCAGACGGTCTTGCCGGTGGAGGTATAACGAACGCCCCAGCTCTGACAGAGCTGGGTGATGAGGAACAGGCCCCGCCCGCCCTCGTCGCAGCCACGGACCCGGCGCGGATGAGGGGAGCCGCAGCCGCCGTCGGAGACCTCGCAGATGAGGACATGCTCCCGGATCAGGCGCAACGTGATGGGAGCGGCACCGTGGCAGATCGCGTTGGTGACCAGCTCGCTGACCAGCAACTCGGTGGTGAACACCGCTTCTTCCAATCCCCATGCGCACAACTGCCGGGAAACCCCGGCACGGACCGCGGCGACAACGGCGGGGTCGAGGGGCAGCTCCCAGATGGCGAGTTGCTCCACGGTCGGGGTGTGGGGGCGGGAGGTCACCGGCGTGRCATAGGCCGCATCCGTGGTCGCCTGACCCGACAGCTGTCGCCGGAACAACCGTGGGCACACGTTCCGAGTCGGAATGATCGTTCTGCTACTGGCATTCGCGGATCACATCACACCTTGGTCAGGACCATCCACGGGATCGATTCCGCGCCGAGGATACGTAGTACGTACGCCTGACGGGTACTACAACGGATCTCCAGCCGCCCGCCCGGCGGCATTTCGGCCGCCAGCCTGATGATCGCCCCGGCGCCATGGGCGTCCAGGAAGGAAAGATCTGCCAGGTCCAGGAGCAGGCGGTCCCCGAACCGGGCGAACGCCTGCTCAAGGCCACCGATGAACTGCTCGCGGGTAGATAGATCAACTTCTCCGGCCAGTTTCAGGCCGGAGTCGGTATACGCAATATCCAGGGATCCGATACCTTCGAGCACCGCCATGGGGTGGACGCCGTCCATGCGGTCCAGCATTTCCCTGCTGAAACGCTTCCGGTCGTAGCAGCAGATCACACTGCACCGCGGATCGGTGAACAAGAMCTTGAGCTTATGCTCATAGGTGACGAGCTGGTCGAGATCCATGTCAGGATCCAGCGCCCAGGCCATGTCGGCGCAGGCTCGGAGTCCCGGGTACTCCTGCCGGTACGACAGCTCGATCTGCTCCCGGTACCGCTGGATCTGACCCTCGACGGAGAACCGGGCAGGCGGCAGATACATCGATTCGGTGCTCTCGATGTTCAGTTGGCCGCGCTCCCATGCCGGCTCCGCCGGCGGACCATAGGAGTCCAGCCGAGCGAAGATCTCGCCCTTCGAGAGGTCGGGGTCGGTGACGACCAGCACCTTCTCGCCCTTGGCGAGCCCCCACTGACTGTAGGCGGCCAGCACGCTCCAGCACGCGTCGTCGTCGACGAAGCTCAGGCATGCGTGATCGCCAAGCCCTATCCGTCCTACAGATACAGCCCGGCGCGGATCAGTATCAACACCCTGCGTAGACACTCCACGTACAGCTATGACGTCAACCAGTTAAGAATTCACGGTCCGATGACGCTTGTCAAAGTGGGCCCGGGGCCCCTCGGGCGCGGCCCCGGGCGGAGCGCCGCCCGGGGCCGCGCTTCAGCGGGCGAGACGTTCGCGCAACTGTTTGAGCACCACGTCGGGGACCAGCCCGGACACGTCACCGCCGTAGGTGGCGACCTCCTTGACCAGGCTGGAGGACAGAAACGCATACTGCGGGTTCGTACTCATAAAGAGGGTTTCGACACCCGCGAGCGAATGGTTCATCTGCGCCATCTGCAACTCGTAGTCGAAGTCACTGACCGCGCRCAGGCCCTTGACGATGGCYTGAATGCCGCGGGCCCGGCAGAAGTCGACGAGCAG
The DNA here is from genome assembly GCF_001983005.1 of Protofrankia sp. BMG5.30. Taxonomy (NCBI): domain Bacteria; kingdom Bacillati; phylum Actinomycetota; class Actinomycetes; order Frankiales; family Frankiaceae; genus Protofrankia; species Protofrankia sp. BMG5.30. Next base: position 197,386 of record NZ_MOME01000011.1, read on the forward strand.
ACCGTGGGACGACTCGACCACCACGTTGGAATGGTCCCGGGTCACCTCACGGATCAACTCTATCCGCTCCTCCACGGTGAAAAGATTGGCCTTGTTCTTGTTGATGAGCACGGCTACGACGACCTCGTCGAAGAGCCGACTGGCGCGGACGATGATATCCAGATGACCGTTGGTGATCGGGTCGAACGAACCTGGACAGGCAGCCCTTCTCATGATCCGGAACCGTACCAGAGCACCCCCTCACCATACGCGCGATTGCGAATAGTAATGATCCCGTCCGGCCAGACCGGCGGGCCGCTGCGGCGCGAGCGCTCCACGACACACACCCCGTCCGGCTGCAGCCAGGCACCGGCGATCAGCCCGGCGAGCACGCTGGTCAACGCGCTGTCCGACAGCGCGTACGGAGGATCCAGGAACACCATGTCGAACGCGCGCTCYGGCATGATTTCCACCACACGTGGGACGGACTGGGAAAGGATCTCCACACCGGTGAACCCGAGCGTCGCCGCATTCGCGCGCAGGGTGCGGACCGCCGCCGCCGACCGGTCGACGAACAGGACGTGGGACGCCCCGCGCGACAACGCCTCGAACCCGACCGCGCCACTACCGGCGTAGAGATCGGCGAACCGCGCGCCGCGCAGCTCGACCAGTGAGGCGAGCGTGTTGAACAGCCCCTCCCGCGCCCGGTCGGAAGTCGGACGAGTCCCGCCCCCCGGTGGCACCCGAATAGGGCGCCCACGCGCGACCCCACCGATGATCCTGGTCATTTCCCGTCTTCGTCTCGTCGTTTTTCTTTGTTTTTCTTCGGATTTCTGGTGGCTGTGCGCGCCGGCCGCCGGCGCACAGCCCGCCGGCCTTGGCCCGCGCGCCGGTCATCCCTTTTCCAGATAGGCGGCAGCGGCCTCGTCGAGGGTGGCGGCGAGCGCCGCGGCCAGGACCGGATGCGCCGACAGCTGCGGATCGGCATCGACGAGGGAGCTCGCCTCGCCCCGCGCGCAGCGGATCAGCTCCTCGTCCTTGAGCAGTTCCAGCAGGCGCAGGGAACGCCGGCCGCCGGACTGGGCCGCCCCCAGCACGTCACCCTCGCGTCGCTGTGCGAGGTCGAGACGGGCGAGCTCGGCCCCGTCGGAGGTGGCCGCCACCGCGGACAGCCGCTCCCAGGCGGGCGAGCCGCCCTCCGCGTCGGTGTACAGCAGGCACCACCCGGGCGCGCTGCCGCGACCGACCCGGCCGCGCAGCTGGTGCAGCTGGGAGACACCGAAACGGTCGGCGTCCATGACGACCATCACGGTCGCGTTCGGCACGTCGACCCCGACCTCGATCACCGTGGTGGCCACGAGGACGTCCAGCTCCCCCGCGGCGAACCTGGTCATGATCTCTTCCTTCTCGTCCGGGGGCAGCCGGCCGTGCAGCGCCTCGACCCGCAGCTCGGCGAGCTCGCCGGCCCGCAGCTTGGGCAGCACGTCGAGAACGCCCGCGCCCGGCCGCCGGRCAGCCGCCGACGCGTCCCGCGACGCGGTGTCGTCCGGCCGCGCCCCGTCCACCGGGCCGGCCGCCGGGTCGGCCGCCGGGTCGGCCGCATCGTCGGCCACGTCCCCGGCCACGTCTCCGGCCGCGGGGCCGTCGGCCCCGGGGACGTCATCGGCGTCGCTGGTATCCCCACCGATGCGCGGGCAGACGACATAGGCCTGCCGGCCCGCGGCGACCTCGTCGCGGATCCGCCCCCACACCCGGTTGGCCCACTTCGGGGCTGTCGCGGGCACGACGAACGTGGAGATCGGCGAACGACCGGCGGGCAGCTCGGTGAGCGTCGACGCCTCCAGGTCACCGAAGACGGTCATCGCGACCGTCCGCGGAATCGGGGTGGCGGTCATCACCAGCAGATGCGGCGGACGGTCGGACCGGGAGCGCAGCGCGTCCCGCTGCTCCACCCCGAAGCGGTGCTGCTCGTCGACGACCACAAGAGCAAGATCGTGAAATACCACCGACTCCTCGAGCAGGGCGTGCGTGCCGACGACGAGGCCCGCGCTGCCGTCCGCGACAGCGGCGAGCGCCTCCCGCCGCGCCTTCACGCCCAGCGAGCCCGTCACCAGCACGGCCCGAGCGGCCTCGGGCGCGGCGTCGAGCTCCCCGGCCCGTCCCAGCGGGCCGAGCAGAGCGCGCAGGCTGCGCAGGTGCTGGGCCGCGAGCGTCTCGGTGGGCGCGAGCAGCACCGCCTGCCCGGCGGCGTCCACCGCGGCGAGCATCGCGCGCAGCGCCACCACCGTCTTGCCGGACCCGACCTCGCCCTGCAGCAGCCGGTGCATCGGGAAGGGCCGGGCGAGCTCCGCCGCGATCGTGGCACCCACAGCGCGCTGCCCGGCGGTGAGTGAGAAGGGCAGGGACGCGTCGAAAGCCGCGAGCAGACCGTCGGGACGGGGATGCCGCGGCGTCGCCGCGATCTTCTCGACGTCGTGCCGGCGCTGTGCCAGCGCGACCTGCAGGACGAGTGCCTCATCCCATTTCAGCCTGGTCCGGCCGCGGCCGACGTCCGCCCAGGACGACGGCTGGTGGACCAGCCGGTACGCCTCCAGCAGGCTCACCAGCCGGTAGCGGGCGCGGATGGCGGCCGGCAGCGGGTCGTCGAGCTCGGTCAGCAGGTCCAGGACGATCCGCACGCACTTGCCGATCGCCCAGCTCGGGATCTTCGCCGCGCTCGGGTAGATGGGCAACAGGCCGCCCGCGAAACCCTCGACGTCCCCGCCTGGGCCGTCCCCGCCGGTACCTGTGGGACCGGTACCCGGGGAGCCGCTACCGGCGGGAACTGTGCCGTTGCCGACTATGCCGTTACGGGCCGTGCCCGCGTGAACCGGGAGCTGCCCGCTCGCCGACTCGGCGATCCCGGGAAGCTCGACCTCCCCCGGGCCGTCGGAGAACCCCGGGATCGTGTCGTCGAGCAGCTGTACCTCGGGGTTGGTCATCTGCCGCCGGCGGTTGAACACCTCGACCTTCCCGGCGAACAACGCGGTCACCCCCGGCCGCAGGTCCCGCGACCGCCACGGCTGGTTGAAGAACGTCAGGGCGAGACTGTGCCGACCGTCACTGACCGTGACGATCAGCATCTCCCGCCCGCGTCCCCGCAGCGGGCGCCGCTTGGCGCTGGTGACCCGCGCCTGGATGGTGACCGCCTCACCGACGGTGAGGTCAGCGAGATCGGTCAGTTCCCCCCGCTCCTGGTAGCGCCTTGGCAGATGGGCGAGCAGGTCACCGACCGTCTCCAGCTCCAGGGCGCCGGCGAGCGCCGTGGCGGTCCGCGCACCCACCACGTCCCGAAGCCGCGTCTGCTGGTCGACCACACCCACGATCCTGCCCGACGGCGCCGACAGCTTCGATCTGCCCCACGTGTTCGGCCTGCCCACGCGCTTTCATGGGCGGCCCTTACGGGCGCCTCACGGGCTGGCGGTGTCCGGTGGCGGCGCGGCGTGGGGTAGCCTCGGATGACCGCCGCGAACGCGGCATGATCATTACTATTCTCTGGCGGAGTGTCTCGTGTCTTCGGTGTGCGACRTCTGCGGCAAGGGGCCGGGCTTCGGTATGTCGGTCTCCCACTCCCACCGGCGCACCCGGCGGCGCTGGAACCCCAACATCCAGACCGTGCACGCGCTCGTCGGCAAGACGCCGAAGCGCCTGAACGTCTGCACCTCCTGCATCAAGGCCGGCAAGGTCACCCGCGCGTAGCAGGCCGCGTAGCCAGGTGTGGCGGCTGTCGCCGCTGCCAGGCGTGGTCGACGGGGCCGATGCCCGCGCCGAGCGGAAAACCCGCTCCCACCGCGCCAGTGACGTAGTCCTTTGCCGCACGTACGGCATCGGGGACGTCCGCCCCACGGGCCAGCAGCGACGCGATCGCGGACGCGAGCGTGCAGCCGGTCCCGTGGGTGTGCCGGTTGTCGTGCCTGGGCGCCCGGAGCACGACGCTGTGCTGGCCGTCGGTGAGCAGGTCCACGGCGTCGCCGGGCAGGTGCCCGCCCTTGACCAGCACCCAGCGTGGCCCGAGGTCGAGCACGGCGCGCGCGGCGGCCGGCAGGTCCGCCTCGGTCCGCACGTCGACGCCGGTGAGCAGCCGCACCTCGTCGAGGTTCGGGGTCGCCACCGTCGCCACCRGCAGCAACCGGGTGCGCACGGTCTCCACCGCCTCGGGCGCGAGCAGCGGATCCCCGTGCTTGGACACCCCCACGGGATCGACGACGACGGGGACGCCGACCCCGGCCAGCTCGCCCGCGACCGCGGCGACGATCGGCGGTGACGACAGCATCCCGGTCTTGACCGCGTCCACCCCGATGTCGGCCACGACCGCGCGGATCTGCGCCACCACGGCCTCCGGCAGCAGCTCCCACACTCCGTGCACACCCAGGGAGTTCTGAGCCGTCACCGCGGTCAGCGCGCTCATCCCGTGGACCCCGAAGGCCAGCGCGGTCTTCAGATCAGCCTGGATACCAGCGCCCCCGCCGGAGTCCGACCCCGCGATCGCCAACACCCGAGCCGGTGGCAGACGCGCGACCGGGCCGGGAGCGGAACCGAAAGAGACCACGGTCCCCACGCTAGACCGCTGCCCACCCGCCCCCACGCCGCCCGTCTGGTAGACGGGCGGACAGGTGCGCGAGTGGGGCGGTGACGTGGTTCTCGTCCCTCGCGGATCCAGGTTTTCGACGTCACAGCTCAGGACGTGCGGAAGTGGTCCCAGCCGCCCGGCGCGGCGGCCGTCGGGCCGTCCGGCCCCGGTGGCCGGAGCGGGCCGCCGCGCAGGTCCGGCGGGACGTTGCCGCCCACGACCCGCACGCCTGGCCCGCCCGCGGCCGGGTCGGCGGCCAGCACACGGCCGATCACGGTGACCCCGGACGGCGGGGCGACGCCCGCCGGCAGCGTCCCGGCCAGCCCGTGATCCTCGCCGCCGGTCAGCAGATGCCGGACGTCCACGCCGGGGACGGCCGCCCGCAGCGCGTCGGCGTCCACCTCCAGCACGACGCCGGAGGCGGCCGCCACATGCCCGAGATCGGCGAGCAGCCCGTCGCTGACGTCGAGCAGCGCGGTCGCGCCCGCCCTGGCCAGAGCCGGCCCGGCCGCGTACGGCGGCGTCGGCCTGCGGTGGGCGTCGACCAGGGGCCCCTCCTGCACGCCCGCGAGCAGCAGCTCCAGCCCCGCAGCGGAGCGGCCCACCGTGCCGGCGAGGACGACCGACTCTCCCGGGCGTGCTCCCGAGCGGGTCAGCGGGGCGGCACCCCGCGGGTCCCCGAGCGCGGTCACGGCCAGGCAGACCTCGGTCGCGCTGACCGTGTCACCGCCGACGACGACCGCGCCCACCTCGGCGCACTCGTCGCGCAGGCCGTCGGCCAGGCCCTCGGCGAGCTCGACCAGGGTGGACGGCGGGCAGGCCAGGCCGACCAGCAGGGCGGTCGGGACGGCTCCCATGGCCGCCACGTCGGCGAGGCTCTGCGCGGCAGCTTTACGTCCGACGTCATATGGGGAGGACCAGTCAAACCGGAAGTGCCGCCCTTCCACGAGCAGATCTGTGGTAGCAATCACATAACCGGAGGGTGTCAGGACCACCGCGGCGTCGTCACCAGGACCCGCTGGCGGCGCCGGTGCGCCCAGTCTGGCCGCCACTCGGGCGATCAGACCAAATTCCCCTACCTCAGACACTCTCACCGGAGCCGATTGCCTGTTACCTTCTGTCGGCCCGTTGTTCTGCGGCACGGGTTGTCGACGTCCGACAAGGGAGCCTCTGTGGTCCACGCGTACATCCTCATCCAGACCGAGGTCGGAAAGTCCTCATCAGTGGCCAAGGAGATCGAACAGATCCCCGGTGTCACCCAGGCGGAGGACGTCACCGGCCCCTACGACGTGATCGCACGTGCCGAGGCGGCCAGCGTCGATGAGCTGGGAAAGCTCGTCATGTCGCGCGTGCAGACGGTCGACGGGATCACCCGCACGCTGACCTGCCCGGTGGTGCACTTCTGACGCCTCGCGCGCGCCTGTTCCCCGTCATGACCGGCCGGGACGACAGGGTACGGGCAGGGCGGTCATCGGCCGCGCGGCCCTGTCGGCCAGCCGGGTCACCGGGGCCAGCGGTCGGGCGACGGACCGGGTGGCCGGTCGTGCTCCTCGCTCAGATCATGGCCCTCGCCGTTGTGATTCCGCTCACCGCGTGTGCTGGCGCCCCTGGCCCGGTCACGGTCAACGGCGCTCCGGATCCGGCCGGGGAGCAACGGTCGGCCTGCCTCACCCTCGGCGCCGCCCTGCCGTCATCCCTGGGGCCGGGCCTGGAGCGTCGCGAGGTCCGGCCGGCGTCGCCGTTCGTCGCGGCCTGGGGCTCCCCGCCGGCGGTGCTCTCCTGCGGCGTGTCGGGGGTCGCTCCCGGCTACCGGCCTGACGTGACGCTCGCGGTGGTCGACGACGTCGGCTGGTTCGCCGAGGAACGCGGCGACACCGTCCGCTACTCTACGCCTACTCGGCGTCCGCAGGTTGTGCTGCTGCTCCCCGCGTCCGTCCAGGCCTTCGACGTGCTGGCCACGCTCGCCGCGCTGGTTCGTGACGCGACACGGTCGACGACGGCCTGAGCGCGGCCGGCCAGCCGGCGGCAGCGGCGACGGAGGGAGGCGACGGGGATCAGCGCAGCCCCGTGCCGTGACGGGTCGCCAGCGCGACCAACCGGTCCACCAACCGCGGATAGTCCAGGCCGGTGGCGGCCCACATCCGCGGGAACATCGAGGTCGGGGTGAACCCCGGCATGGTGTTCACCTCGTTGACGACGACCGAGCCGTCCGGGCGGACGAACACATCCACCCGGGCAAGGCCCGCGCAGTCCAGCGCGGCGAACGCCCGCACGGCGATCTGACGGACCGCGGCGGTGACCTCGGCGGGCAGGTTCGCCGGGACGTCGAAGCGGGCCGCGTCCGAAAGGTACTTGGCCTCGAAGTCGTAGAAGCCCGCGGACCCCGCGGACAAGGCCACCGTCACCTCCGCGGGCAGGCTCGCCTCCGGCCCGCCGCCGTCGAGGCTGCCGAGCACGCCGCACTCGACCTCACGGCCGACGACGGCGGCCTCGACCAGCACCTTCGGGTCGACGGCGCGGGCGGCCTTCAGCGCGGTCGCCAGGTCGTCCCAGGCGTCCACCCGGCTGATGCCGATGCTCGACCCGCCCCGGGCCGGTTTGACGAACACGGGCAGGCCGAGGCGTTCGCGGTCGTCGCCGCTCAGGTCCTGCCCGGCGCGCAGCACCGTGTACGGGCCGATGTCGAGCCCGGCGGCGGCGAGCAGGATCTTCATGTACTGCTTGTCCATGGCCGCGGCGCTGGCGAACACCCCGGAGCCGACGTAGGGGACGGCGGCCATCTCCAGCAGCCCCTGCACGGTGCCGTCCTCACCGAACGGCCCGTGCAGCAGCGGGAACACCACGTCGACGGCGCCAAGGCCAACGGCGCCAAGGTCGGCGGTACCGCGACCGGCGGTATCGCGGTCGGCGGGGCCGGGGCCCGCCGAGGCCGCCGCCCCGTCGAGCGCTATCAGGCCGCCCACGGTGGGGTCACCTGGCAGCACCACCGGCCTGGCGGTGGCGTCGACCGCGGGCAGCACGCCGTCGCGGACGGCGAGCACGTCCGGATCGTCCGGGCCGAGCACCCATCGGCCATCGGGGGTGATACCGACAGCGACAACGTCATAACGCCGCCGGTCCAGGGCTCGCAGGACGCTGCCAGCCGAGACACAGGAGATCGCGTGCTCGGTGCTGCGGCCGCCGTACAGGACGGCGATCCGGGTCCGGCGCGGCGGAGAGCCAGGCATGACGGGACCCTAACCGATGCCCGGCCGCGTCCCGCCGAACCCCACAGCGAGTCCACCTGTAAACACCGTTCAGGCAACACAAAACCGTCGTAAAATCAACCAAAAACAAACAATCAACAAGAAATACATGAACGGTCATCGCCGGATCATGAGAACGAGGGAACAAACGGTCGCCATAACAGCCGTTTCCTTACTCATTCCTTCGATCACGGGAACCCGACCGGGGTTTGGGGGCGCGTTTGGCGGATAGCCGGTCGTGGGCGGTGTCCGTGGCGCGGGGTCGGGGATGGCCAGGGGTGGCTGGGGGGTGGTCAGCCGGCGCGGTACTCGGGGCCGGGCTCCCGGCTCATCAGTTCCTTGACCGCGTCCAGCGGGGCCAGGCCCTCGTGGATGACCCGCTCCACCTGCTCGGTGATCGGCATCTGGACGTCCAGGGAGCGGGCCAGGTCCAGGACGGGACGGCAGGAGCGGACGCCCTCGGCGACCTGGTGCTGCTGGGCGTTGGCCTGGGCGAGCGGCACGCCCCGGCCGAGCTTCTCCCCGAAGGTGCGGTTGCGGGACAGCGGAGACGAGCAGGTGGCCACCAGATCGCCCATGCCGGCGAGCCCGGCGAAGGTCAACGGGTCGGCGCCGAGCGCCACACCGAGCCGGGTCGTCTCGGCCAGCCCCCGGGTGATCAGGGAGGCGATCGTGTTGGTGCCGAACCCCATGCCCTCGACCATCCCGGCGGCCAGCGCGATCACGTTCTTGACGGCGCCGGCGAGCTCACAGCCGATCACGTCCGGGTTCGTGTACGGGCGGAGGTAGGGCGTCCAGCAGGCTGTCTGGACCGCCCTGGCCGCCCGATCGCTGACGCTGGCGACGACGGTGGCGGCTGGCTGCTCGGCCGCGATCTCCCGGGCCAGGTTCGGGCCGCTGACCACGGCGATCCGCTCCGGGGCCGCTCCGGTGACCTCCTGGATCACCTCGCTCATCCGCAGCTGGGAGCCCAACTCGATGCCCTTCATCAGGCTCACGTACACCGCGGACGGCTCCACCAGCGGGGCCCACCGCGCCAGGCAGGCCCGCAGCACCTGCGACGGCACGGCCAGGACGACCAGCTCGGCCCCGCGCAGCGCCTCGGCGGCCTCGAGCGTGGCGTCAAGTCGGTCCGGCAGCGTCAGGCCGGGCAGGTAGCGGGGGTTGGTGTGGAAGCGGTTGATCGACGTGACCACGTCGGGCTCGCGTGCCAGCAGCGTGACCCCGGCTCCGGCGTCCGCGAGCACCTTGGCGAAGACGGTCCCCCAGGACCCGGCGCAGAGAACAGCCGCCCGCCTCATCCGGACCGCCTGCCGGCAGCGGTCCGCGCGGCCGGGGATCCACCACGGCGGGCCACCGGCCGCGGATCGCCGGACCGAAGACGACCAGGCCGAAGGCTGCCGGCCTGAAGACCGCTGGTCTGAAGATCGCCGGCCTGGATGCCGCCGGATCGAAGATTGCCGGATCGGGCGTGACCCGGCCGGCGCCCGCCCGGCCGCTCGTGGCACGGCCGGCGCCCGCCCGGCCGTGCGCGCATCCGGTACGGCGCGCTGACGGCCGCCGTCGACATCACCCCGACACCGGCACGTTCAGCTCGCTTCACGTCGCAGGAGTCTTGCTCAGTCACRCAAAGGCTGTCGAGAAGGCACCGGCGCCCGCACAGATCGTGTCCCAACCGGTGCGGCAGGACGGCCCGGATGGCACGTGCCGACAGTCGGCGTGCCATCGGGTCGGCATACCATCGGGTCGGCGTGCCATAGAGTCGGCGTGCCATAGAGTCGGCGTGCCATAGAGTCGCTGCGGACACGAGCCGGTGTGTGACACCGGCGCCACCGGAGCCGCCACCCGCATGAAGCCGCCATCCACATGACCGGTTGGGTCGTTGTCGTACCGGTCAAACCGCTGGCAACCGCCAAGAGCCGGCTCGCCCGTCCGGACCGGGCAGCCCTCGCGCTCGCGATGGCCCAGGACGCGGTGGCCGCGGCCAGCGCGGTCGGCCACGGCACTGTCGAAGCCGTCATGATCGTGACGAACGACGGCGTGGCCCGGGCCGGAATGGCCGCCCTGTCGGGCCCGGGCCCCACCGGGCGGCCCGCGACCGACGGCACCCCAGCGACCGACGGCGCCGCACTGACCGGAGGTACCCCGGCAGCCGGCGGCCGGATCGTCGTCGTCCCCGACATGCCTGACACCGGTCTGAACGCGGCACTGGCGCACGGCGCGGCCCTGGCCGCGCGGTGGTGGCCGGACGCCGGTGTCGCGGCCCTGTCCGCCGACATCCCCGCGCTGCGCCCGGCCCACCTGCGCGCGGCTCTGCTGGCCGTGCCGGCGGGCGGCCGTGGCCTGGTCGCGGACGCGGACGGTACCGGCACCGTCCTGCTCGCCGCCGCGGCCGGCACACCGCTGGCGCCCCGGTTCGGGCCGGCGAGCCGCGCGGCACACATCCGCTCCGGCGCCCGGGACCTGACCGGGCCGCTCGGCGGATCCGTCCGTGGCCTGCGCCGTGACGTGGACACGGTCGAGCACCTGTGGGAGGCGGTCAGCCTGGGCGTCGGCCCCTGGACCAGGCAGGTCCTGTCCGCCGGCCCGCGGCCGGCGCCGGCCCGGCGATAACGGGCCGGCAGCAGCCGGCCCTGCCGCGGCTCGCGGCGGGGATCAGACCATGGCCGCGGGCCCGGGCCCGGCGGTGCCGGTGCCCGTCCCGACGAGGTCCACTCCTATGACGTCCACCCGCTGGCGTGTGGTGAGGGTGCCGCGGCCCGGCCCGCGATAGGAGCCGGACGTGGGTGCCACCTCGGTGTAGTCCCGGCCGGTGGCCACGGTCACGTACCGCCGGTCCACCAGCCGGTCGTGACAGGGGTCGAGCGCGACCGCGCACGCCCCGCCGCCGATCGTCCCCGTGGCCGCGGGGACGATCACTTCGACCCAGGCGTGTGAGGCGCTCTCACCGATCATGTGGCCGGAGACGTACCGTGCCGGCACGCCCGCGGCCCGGCACAGCGCCAGCATGACGTGCGCGTGGTCCTGGCAGACCCCGCGCCCCCCGGCGAGGGCCTGCGCGGCCGTGGTCGTCACGTCGGTGCTCCCGCCCGCGTACCCGATCCTGCGGTGCACCCAGGCGCAGCACCGCAACGCGGTCTCGAGCGGGTCGGGGACGGCCAGCGCCCGAGCTGCCGCGATCATGGTGGCGTCGGGCGCCGTCAGCGGGGTGGGTGTGAGCAGCCTGCGGCCGGTCAGCGCGGACGCCGGCAGCGTCGGCGGCCCGGCCCCGGYGGTGCGGGTGAGGACGACCGTGGCGTCGAAGTCGAGCCGCCGTGGCACGGTGTCCAGCCGCACCAGCGCGGCCTGGGAGCCGTCGACCGTGCGCTCCCAGGTAACGGTGGCCGTCGGGTCGGACACGGCGAGGTGGTACGCGCACACCGTCTGGTCACCGTGCCGGCGCGGGGGGACGACGACCAGGCGGTGCGCCAGCTGCCAGGCCGGACCGTCATAGGTGTAACCGAACCGCTGCCGAACACGATAAGTCACTGACACGACCGCCGAGTCCGCCGGATCGACGTCCATTTCACTAGCGGAAAGCATATCGTCCGGCACTGTGCGCAACAAAGCTGCCTGTGCCAGCTGTTGCGCACGCACCGGCTGCGCCGGTACCGCCCCGGTCGTCACCGCCACGCTCCGGCGTCCGCCGGCCCCGAGCCACAGGATGTTTCCCCCACGCTGCGATATTCACCCGAACGCATTTCATGAGCGTTACACATTGCGTTCGTCCAGGCGTCATCCCAGGCGAGTTGCGCCGGTCCTAATCGCCCCACACGGCTGCCTCGTTCCCAACGAACTGGCACCATCGAGGGCATGACAGAGCTGGTGGTGAACCGATCTGAGCAACCGCAGCGCAAACCGCGAAGCGCCCTGCTCGAACCGCTGGAAGCACCCCGGCCGCCGGTACCGTCAGATCTTCCAAATGATCGGTTCATCAACCGGGAGAAGTCCTGGCTGGACTTCAACGCGCGAGTGCTGGCACTCGCCGAGGACGAGAGCGTCCCGCTGCTTGAACGCGCCAAGTTCCTGGCAATCTTCGCCAGCAACCTCGACGAGTTCTACATGGTCAGGGTCGCGGGCCTGATGCGCCGGGAGGCGACCCGGCTCGCGGTGCTCTCCGCCGACGGCCTCACCGCGCGTGAACAGCTCGACCTCATCAGCCGTACCGCGGCCGATCTCGGCGAGCGTCACTCCCGGTGCTTCACCGACGCCGTCATCCCCGCTCTGGCCGAGGCGGGCATCACCATCCAGTTGTGGAACGACCTGACCGACGGGCAGAAGGACCGACTGCACCACTACTTCCACCAGCAGATCTTCCCCGTCCTCACCCCGCTCGCGGTCGACCCGGCGCATCCCTTCCCCTACATCAGCGGACTCTCCCTCAACCTTGCAGTCACTGTACGTGACCCCGGCGGGGATGGCGACCGGTTCGCCCGCGTGAAGGTCCCGCAGAACGTGCCCCGGCTGATCCGGGTCGCCCCGGAGCTCCCGGCGGGCGTGGGCGGCCACCACCTCGCGCACGACCTGGGCGACGACGACCACGAGGTCTGYTTCATCCCGCTGGAAGAAGTCATCTCCGCTCACCTCTCGCAGCTCTTCCCCGGCATGGAGGTGGTGGACTCCCACCTGTTCCGGGTGACCCGCAACGCCGACCTGGAGGTCGAGGAGGACGAGGCCGAGGACCTCCTCCAGGCCCTCGAACGCGAACTGGCCCGCCGGCGGTTCGGCCCGGCCGTCCGCCTCGAGGTCGGTGACGACGTCGACGACAACCTGCTCGACCTGCTGATGCGCGAACTTGAGGTCACCCATCGCGAGGTGGTCCGGGTCCGCGGGCTGCTCGACCTGTCGGTGCTGTGGGCGCTGTACGAACTCGACCGCCCGAAGCTCAAGGACCGGCCGCACGTGCGGCGGACCCACCCACGGCTGGTGTCCTCCGACGAGCAGGTCGACTTCTTCGCGGCGCTGCGCGAGGGCGACGTGCTCGTCCACCACCCCTACGACTCGTTCACCACCTCGGTGCAGCGCTTCATCGAGCAGGCCGCCGCCGACCCGCAGGTACTGGCCATCAAACAGACCCTGTACCGGACCTCGGGCGACTCCCCCATCGTGGACGCGCTGATCTCCGCGGCCGAGGCCGGCAAGCAGGTCGTCGTCCTGGTCGAGATCAAGGCCAGGTTCGACGAGACCGCGAACATCCGCTGGGCCCGTGAGCTGGAGCGGGCCGGCTGCCATGTCGTGTACGGGCTGATCGGGCTGAAGACCCACTGCAAGACATGCCTGGTGGTCCGCCAGGAACGCGGCGGGCTGCGGCGCTACTGCCACATCGGGACGGGCAACTACAACCCGAAGACCGCCCGCCTGTACGAGGACCTCGGCCTGCTCACCGCCGACCCCGACATCGGCGCCGACCTCACCGACCTGTTCAACGTCCTGACCGGGTACAGCCGCCAGACCGAGTACCGCTCGCTACTGGTCGCCCCCCAGCTCATGCGGAACGGGATCATCGAACGCATCGAGCAGGAGACCGAGGCGGCGCGCCGGGGCCACCCGTCCGGCGTCCGGATCAAGGTGAACAGCCTCGTCGACGAAGAGGTCATCGACGCGCTGTACCGAGCCTCCCGTGAGGGCGTGCCCGTCCAGTGCCTCGTCCGTGGGATCTGCGCGCTGCGCCCGGGCGTTCCGGGCCTGTCGGAGACGGTGCACGTCCGCTCGATCCTGGGCCGTTTCCTGGAGCACAGCCGGGTGCTGGAGTTCACCGCGATCCAGGAGTGCTGGATCGGCAGCGCGGACATGATGCACCGCAACCTCGACCGCCGGATAGAGGCGCTGGTACGGGTCGCGCAGCCGTCCCAGCAGGGGCCGCTGAAGGCCATGCTCGACCACGCCTTCTCCGACAGCGTGGCAGCCTGGATTCTGCGGCCGGACGGGACCTGGTACCGCCGGGCCACCGACCCGGACGGGCAGCCCCTGTCGGACTACCAGAACGACCTGATGGGCGTGCCGCCCCGGCGAGCGGCGCACGCCTGACCACGGCGGACAACCCGCCGGAGCCTCCGGCCGCGCGATCACAGAATGACCGCACGACCGGAGGCTCTGTCGACTTTCCCAGCCTCCGGCTGCGCAATCACTCCATGATCACACAGCCTTCGGTGGTG